>VGWB01000170.1 GCA_016873755.1 Ignavibacteria bacterium
TGCGGAGCAGACCTTTGTATCGGTCAGCGTACGTCATTACCAAGCCGTTCTTGTAACCCTCCGGATTCTCAGCCGGTGTGTCCATGAACCGCTCGGTGTAATGTGTGTCATACAGATTCCAGTCAGTCACGGACGAGCCCGCAATTCCATGCGTGAAATAGTCAGCACCGTACGTCAACGCCATGCAGGTCGTGTAGCCGCCGTAGCTGCCGCCTGTGATGCCGATCTTCGTCGCGTCTACATACGGCTTGGTCCGCAGCCACTTGACGACTTCGATGTAGTCGTTCATCTCCCACTTGCCCAGATTGCGATGCATCAACGCAACGCCCTCTTTTCCAAAGTGGCCGGAGCCGCGATGATCGCATGAGACCTGAATGATCCCCTCCTGCGCCCACCACTGATCACGCGTCCCCCTCCAACCATCCCTTACGGTACCGGAATTCGGTCCACCATAGATGCTGATGAGCACGGGGTACTTCTTGCTTGCATCAAAGTCGACCGGCCACGTAACCACAACTGGAAGGTCATACCCGTCTGGCGTTCTCACACGGGTTAGCTCTACCTTTGCCAAATCATAGTTGTCGAACTCTTTTCCTTTGCTGTCTCCAAGTTCGCGCACGAGTCTTCCGTCGCCGGTGTACAACGCCGTCCTTTCCGGCGTCGCCACATTGTGGTAGGTTGTGATGAAGTAACTCCCTTTTGGAGAGAGCCGGGGAGTATGTGTGTATTCACCAAACGTCAATCGTGTTAGCTGTTTTCCGTTCAGTTTCACCTTGTAGAGATCAGTACGCGTTGACGCCTCCTTGCGTGCGGTGAAGTATACCCAGCCCCCGTCTTCATCCACTAGTTGAATGCCGCTCACTTGCCACTTTCCCCCGGTGATGCGGTTTTTGAGCTTACCGTCCATGGAAAAGAGGTACATATGATCCCAACCGTCCTTATCACTCCTGATGATGAATCCTTTGTTCTCCTTCAGGAATTCGATACGCTCCATCCAGTCAATCCATGATGATTGTTGCTCGCCGTAAACGAGCCGTTTCTTCCCCGTTTGAGGATCGACACCGTAGATCCTGTAATCATCCTGTCCTCGATTCATCCACTGAACCCACAGCTCCTTGCTGTCTGGAGTCCAGAACGGCGTGCCAAAGTACTGATCATCCTTCTCGTTGAAGTCCGCCCAGACAATCGAGCCTCCGGTGACGGGAACAATGCCGACACGTACATCCGGGTTCGGGTCACCGGGCTTCGGATACGGAGTTTCCTCGAGAAATCCGTGTACTCCTTCCGAGTTGTACAGCGGGAACACAGGGACCTTCGCTTCGTCGAAGCGCATGAAGGCCAGCTTCTTTCCATCCGGTGACCACCAGAATGCTCTGTACCGCGATCCTCGTCCGAGAATTTCTTCAAAGTACACCCACGCTGCATAGCCGCTGTAGATGAACTTTGCACCGTCACTGGTGTACTGATACTCTTTCTCACTCTTCAGGTCAATCGCAAAAAGGTTGTTGTCGCGCGTAAATGCAACGTAGTCCGCGTCAGGTGAGAGGAGCGGATTCCTTTCTTCCGACGGTGTTTGTGTCAACTGCTTGAATTCCTTTGTCTCTGTGTTCAACAGATAGAGATCCTTTTCCTTCACATAGATCAATTTTGTTCTTCCCTCATTCGCCGATGCTGGCGCGTTGACATTGACGTCGGAGCCCACCACTTCCCTGAATTGATCGAGATCCGGGGTCTTCGCCTTCGTTTCTGTCTCTCTTCCGGACTTTGCATCGACCGAGTACAGCTTTGGCTGTCGTTCCCCCTCCTGCCGCCTTGATACCAGGTAGTGGGTGTCGTCCTCCCATCCTGTGATGTTCGGTAATGGCGTGAGAAGCTGGGTTTCAGCCCCCATATAGAGTTGATCAAAGGTCAGCTTTTTCTTCTGCTGTGCCGATGCGGTGACCGCAAGGGTAACAAGAATGGAAGCGAGAACAAGATATCTGACAACTACCATACGTTTCATGATACCTCCTCTTGATGGGTAATGAAATGTTCGAAAGATTTACGCCTATATCAATGCAGAAGCACTGAGCGCGGGGTATCGTGATTTCAGGGAGTGACTTCCGCCTCTTACTCGCCCACGGCTGCCCCGCTCCGCCGCGGGTCGCTGCAACCGATGAGTTTTTTTGCCTTTGCATCGTAGAAGACTGCCTGAACCGATCCGAAATACGAGCGGAAGGCATCGTACTTCTTGACATCGTGTCCGAGCGACTCCAGCAGGCGATATGACTCGGTCGGAAACCGGTTCTCCACCTCCAGCTCTCGCTGTGTGTTGATGCTGAACATCCGAGGAGCGAAGATCGCTTCCTGGAGTGACATACCGAACTCCACAAGATTGACAATCACCTGAGTGATTGTTGAGATGATCAGATCGCCCCCCGGGGTGCCGAGGACGCAAACGGGTCGGCCGTCTTTCAGAAGGATCGTCGGAACCAGGCTCGTGACGACGCGTTTGTGGGGGCTCAGGGAATTCAGCCGATGCGTTGGCTCGTAGAAATTCTGCATCTCGTTGTTTAACATGAAGCCTGCTCCCTCGACGGTCTGGCCGGTTCCGAACCAGCTGCTGAGCGTGATCGTGAGCGCAACGGCGTTTCCTTCGATATCCATGACCGACAGGTGTGTCGTGTTCTTCTCCTCGACGCGGCCGGCTTCAACATGCTGCGGGTGACGAGACCGTGTGAGATCAATCTGCAGCAATCGCTGGAAGGCAAAGTCATCCGAGGTAACCGTTTTGACCGGGATCGAGTTGAACTCCGGGTCACCGTTATGCGTTCGCTCGTCTTTGAAGACGAGCTTGAACGTTTCCGCGAAAAGGTGAAGGTCGTAGCCGTTGTTCTTTCTGCATTCGTTCAGATCGAAATGTTTGAGTATGTTCAACGCCTCGATTAAGAACATCCCTCCACACGGTGGGGGCGATGTGATCACTTCATAGCCACGATACGGTCCCACGAGCGCTTCCCGCACAATGGGTTTGTATGCGAGGAGATCCTCCTTCGCGAAGAAACCTCCGCCGTTTTCTGAGTCTCGTACGATAAGATCTGCAATCTTTCCTCTGTAGAAGGCATCGGGTCCTTCCGCCTGGATTGCCTGGAGAGACCTTCCATAGTCAGGGTTCTTGACGATGGTGCCGATGGTGGCCGGCTTTCCATCAGGATAGTAAATGCTCTTCGCGTACGAATCCTTCTCCAGGATTCTGCGCGATGTCTCGAGGCTCATTGCCAGCGTGCTGTCGATCTCGAAGCCCTTGAGTGCATAATCGATCGCCGGTTGAATTACCGTTCGCCGGTCCAGCCTGCCGTACCGCTCGCGGGCAAGCTCCAAACCGGCCACCGCGCCGGGTACAGATGCCCCCCGCACGGTTCGATTCCACTCCGAGACCTTGTTGAAATCGAGGTTTTCGTAGCTCGCGCGCCGAGGCGAGATCGCCTTGAAATCAACGATAACGCTCTTCCGCTCCTTCGCGTTGTAGATCAGCATCATCCCTTCGCCGCCGATGCCCGACCCGGCCGGCTCAACCACACCAAGAGTGTACGCGACCGCCACGGCGGCGTCAACGACGTTTCCTCCCTTCTTGTATACGTCGAGCCCGGCCTTCGCAGCAAGCGGATGGGCTGCAATCATGATCTTGGTTCCTGTTGAGACTTTGCTGTGCTGAGCGTGCGCAGAGAAAAAGCAGGCGAACAGGAAAGTAAAACAGAGGAAGACACGCGGTATCGGTTTCATGCTTACCTCGCCAACTGGATGTTTACGCCGGGCCAGGAATCCGCCGCTTGACGGTGGTTATGGCCACTCGGCAGTGCCCCTTCAAACGGAGGCTTTACCATCTTACTTACACGTTAGTTCGGACCTTTCCGCGCGCCAGGGAGGCAAAAATCCCCAGACCGCAGAGCGCCGTGAAGATGATGAAAGCGGCTCGCATGCTTTGCAGGAAGTCCGCATAGTGTTCCGGCGTGATTGCGACCCTCCCCATCGTCACCGCGAGAATGAGCACCACAATACCCATGCTCAGCATTTGCCCGGTCAGGCGCATTGTCGCGAGAGTGGCGGAAGCCACACCGTACAATCGCTTTTCAACTGAACTCATTATGGCGTTTGTGTTTGGCGATGAGAAGAGTGCGAATCCGAAACCAAGGAAGACAAGATTGATGACAACCAGGGGGAGTGGACTCTCTCCGCCGAAGTACGCAAAGAGCCCAAGTCCGACGACGATGAACGTCATTCCGAGTGAGGCGACGATGCGCGGCTCAATTCTGTCGGAAAGCCGTCCGGCCAACGGAGAGAACGCAGCCATCATCACGGGCTGTGACACAAGCACGAATCCCGCCACCTGCGGGCTCAGATCCCTGATGTACTGGAGATAGATGCTGAGCAGAAAGGTCACTGCCGACGTCGCGCTATAGTTGATCAACGCAGCGACATTTGAGAAGGCAAAGACCACGTTGTGACGGAAGAGACTGATGTCGATAAGAGGGTTGCTTGATTTGAGCTCCCACATCACGAATGCCGCGAATGTGAGAATCCCCGCGGAAATCATCCATACGCCCCTCATCGTGGGCAGAATCGAAAAGCCGTACATAACAGTGACAAGGGAAAGACTGTAAAGGATCGACCCCGGGATGTCAAAAGGCTCTCCGCGAGCTTCGGCCCACTCGCCTCGGAGGCGTCCGAGCACGAACGGTATAATGAATCCGCCGATCATCGCGTTGGCGACAAAGATGCTCCGCCAGCCGGCGTATTGGGTGAGAAAGCCGCCGGCGAAAGGGCCAATCGAAAGCCCTAAGTACACAGCCGCAACATTGATGCCGAGGACTCTCCCTCGCTCGGAAGCAGGGTAGACCGACGTGAGAATGGCTACTCCTGTACCGAATATCATGGCTGCCGCAACCCCCTGCAATCCGCGGAGGAGAATCAATACCACCCCGTTCGGAGCAAAGGCCGAGAGGAGCGATACGAGGGTGTACAGAATCGTGCCGGAGATGAAAGCACGCTTTCTGCCATGGATATCCGCCAACCTGCCGAAGGGTACCAGGAACATCGCGGCCGCGAGAAGGTACGATGTGGCGACCCAGCTGAGGGATATTGCATCCAGCGAGAACGCTCGACCGATCGAAGGGAGAGCGATGTTCACCGTCGATGCCATGAAGGGGGTCATGAAGGAGGCTGAAGTCGAGACGAGCAGCGCGGCCTTCTTTTCGTCAAGGTTCACCATCGCATGCAAGCAATGTGGCAGGAATCAGCCGGAGCAGTCTTGGTTGGTGTACTGCAGGCGGGATACATCAAACCCTTTGTCTTTCAGAAGCTGGACGAGCACAGCAAGCGTATCGGCGTCCATCCGTGGCGTTCTTGAAAGAATCCAACAGTACTTTCGGTTTGGCACGCCCACGACGGCGTACGAATAGTTCTCATCGAGCATGATGATCCAGTAATCTCCCCGAAACGGCCAGAAAAACTGGACCCTCAGTTTCGAATTGTTGCTTCCGGGCACGACAAATGCCTTTCCTTCGATTCGATCGATCGTACCGGTGGCGCTGTCCCTGCGGCACGTGTTGACTACCTTGACTACTCCATCCTCCATCAAAGAGTACTCCGCCTTGGTGCAGTAGCATCCCTTCTGTGCGGAAACGGGCAATGATGCAATCTCGTACCAGGTGCCTGCGTAGCGATTCAGATCAACCGTGGGCACGACATCAAGAGGAGGATGTTTGGTGCTGCCGAAGATACCACAGCCTGCAAGCGCGAACAGTAGCATGGACCACGGGAGAGTCTTCATAGGAAAGACCTTTCGAGGTGGCACAGAGCAAGGCTATCCTTGCTCACTTGGAGCATCCTTGGATGGCTTGTGGAAATACTGCCTCAGGATGATCATGTTTGCGCAACAGGTTGCTACCAGCTTCTTTCTTCTGTTCACGGCCTCGGCAGAGAGAAATAGTGTATCCGGGCCTTGTGAAAGCACCCTTGCTGTTACTGTAATGGTGTCCCCGGCATCGACCGGCCTGATAAACTGAGTGTGGAGGTCGAGCGTGGCACACGGACATCGTGCGGCAAGATAACTCAAAGGACCGAACGTGTTATCGAACGCGGCCGAGAGGATTCCGCCCTGCATCTTGCGAAGCGGATTGAGACTCTCTTCTAGGACGGGGAACGAGACGGTGAGCGAGGTGCGGGACACATAGCGGACGAACTCCGCTTTCATGGAGACAAAGCAGTTGGGAGGGAACGTGTGTCCGGCAGCTGCTTTGGTCTGTAAATCCTGGATCTCTCGTTCGAGGACGGCAAGAGGTTCATCTTCCATGTCGCTCTGTACTCATGACACGGGTGCACACTCAGGAGCAAAGAACGGTGTGTTAGTGACCGTGTTCCTTCGCTGATTTCTCAACCGAGGCCCACCAAGCCTCCGTCGTTTTTGCCAGCCGTTCCGCCAGGCTGATCAAGATACGCTTTGCGAACTCGGGGTGGTGTTCTACAACCTCATCCACATTCATTTGAATAAAGAGCACGGAGGTCGGTTCAAGGGCTTGCAGGGTGGCAGTCCGCGGGACATTCAGAATGCACCCCAGCTCACCAAAGACCGTTCCGCGGCTGTGGATTTCATCGACCGTGAAGTCCCGCTTGAACACACCGACCTTGCCCGAAAAGAGAATGTACCAACCATCCGCCACATCTCCGGCCCGAGCAATCGTGTCGCCGATGGAGTAGTATTTCTTGACTCCTTTGATACCGTAGGCACTGTTCGGGTCGTGTGGCATCAGTATTCCTTGTTGATCAGTGGGGAGGCACGAAGCATTTGAATGCAATGGTAGCTCTTCGTTCCTCGAAATGCAAGGAGCTTTTCGCGGACAAAAAAAAGGAGCAAGCTGCACTTGCTCCCGATGCTCAAAACGAGGCAGTATCGTCGGAGGATGATTGCTGTGGTGGAGTACGGAGTGTGCCGTTAGAGTCCGCTTTGGCTCAATCGTTGTACTCTACTTCAGAAGCATCATCGTCTTGCGGGCCGCTCGGCGAACACCTCTCTCATCGGTGAAGGAGAGTTGATAGTTGATCGTTGTGGTAGGGTTAAACGGGTTTGGATAGTTCTGGAACAGCTCGAATTTCTCAGGAGGGGTAACCGACACCTTAATCTGCTTCGACCACGTTTGGCCGCCCTCCGCGCTGATCCTGAAGGCAACAACGTGTTCTGTGTTCACGGGGGCGGATCTGTCCACAGAGAAGGTGAAGACCACAGGTGTCTCCTGATTGGCCTTCAGGAGCGGAAGGCTTTGTCTTGTCTCCTTAAACTTGAGCCAGCCCGGCAGACCGGTCGCCTCGACCGTAACGCCGGAAAGCGCCAAACCTATGGTATTCGCCACGGTCAGCTCGATGCCGTTGTCCGTTGAGGCAAATGGCAGTTCGTACACAGTCTGGGCCCCGCTTGGCCGTGTTCCCGCGGCCAGCAACAAGATCGCAATGACGATGATCGCACGTTTCATTTCCTCCTCCTTCCACGGACTGTCCGAAGGACGCCTTCGGGGAAATCTGTGGCGACAATCCATTGTGTCGTCTCGCTTCTCACGTCTTACTTTTCACCCACTCCGATTTACGTTGGCATCTCTAATCTTTCTCATCTGCTCCAACATCAACGGAAGCACCCTTCGGACGCGCTT
>VGWB01000171.1 GCA_016873755.1 Ignavibacteria bacterium
GAAAACGTTCTTGCCGGTTTCGTCTTTGTTGACGGCAGTGAACAGCTTGAAGCCGAAGGAGTTGTCTGCCGAGACGAGCGCCTTCTCCAGTGACGTGAGCGGGCGCGATGGGACACGCTGCCGGTCGGACCCAGTGCCGAGATCCTTGCAGGCGAATGGAGCGACCAGGAGCAGCGATAGAACGATGTGTTTCATCATCCTCATGCACCTCCCTTCGGACTCCGGAGCGTTGCGCCGGAATCTCCAAGACTTGCGTGGCGTATCGACCCCTGCAGAGAAAATACGAAAGCGGAAGGGAGGTTGCAAGGAGCTTGTGACGAACGGCACAATACGGCTGTCCGTAAGAAGATGCGTGATCGATCAGCGTGAAGATCGACGGATGGCAGAAGCTTACTCTTTGCCTTGACGGAGCTTACGGTGGCGACTTGCGTCGATCGTTTGTCAAGAGCAAGTATGGTGTCGTCTTAATCGGGAGTCAGCAGCAAGGTGACGAGACTTGCGCTCCAAGAGCAAAGTGTGATGCTTCGGTTTCACTCAGAACCGAGTTCGCTCACCGTGACGGGGGGTGTTTTGTCTGAGCGAAGCATGCGCCGTAGGCGTGTGAGCCTTTGGCTCAGATGGCCGATCCGGCCCCGGAGCACAGTTCGCCTTACCTAGCCGTGGTTGGGGTTGTTTGGCTGGCAATCAGAACGACGGTGGTTTTGTGTCTTTCTTGTGGTGGTCTTTCCTCTTGAGATAATGTGATTCATTCTGACATTGTGCGAGTTGGTGTAGGAGATCGAAGTCCCCCTTTATAAGTGCGAGTTTCTTCTTCCTTGTCCACCTCTTGATTTGACGTTCAACAGCGATTGCCTGAGAAATGTCAGGAAACTGCTCACACCAGACGAGCTTCACCGGCCTTCGTATGGCAGTGTAGAGGGACTCATCGGCGCATTCGAGTATGTAAACCCAGGCTGGTTTCATGTGTTAGGTTAGGCTCCTGTACATGTACAACGAAAAGAGGTAACACACGGAGCACCAGCTGAGAGAACTACAGCATACATTAACCTTAAGAACTCCCAGTCAGCCTGAGCGGAGTCGAAGGCTGATCTCCGCTAGGAGCACGGTTCGACTACGCTCACCGTGACGGGGGGGTGTTTTGCCTGAACGGAGTCTGCGCCGTATGCGCATGAGCCTTTGGCTCAGAAGGCTGAACTCCGCTGGGGGCACAGTTCGATCCTTCGGCTACGCTCAAGACGGGCTGCGCTCTCTGTGACGCAGATTGGTCGGTTGGATCGATTTTCTGGTGAGAATCCCTCAAAGCGTGAACCACAAACCGGCCGACAAAGTCAGGGTTCGTTTCAGTCCGTCAACGTTCACGTCGCGGTTGAGAAGAGGGACTGCTGCGAGGACTTGAAGCGAAGAATTTTCGAAGAGGGGAAGTGACGCCTGTCCTAAGAGGTTTACCTGGAACTGATCGCTCTCTGGAACGGTGACGAACGCGTCGCCTCCCGGAATCGCTGAATTCAGCACGCTCGATTCCTGAAGGCGCTTGATTGCGAGCATCTGAGCCGAGGCGTTCACGTCACCAAGCATTCCGCCGTAGGATAGACGAAGGAGAAGATCGTCGCCCCGTTTCAGGCGTGTCAGTGCATTTTCGCTTCTTGCACGCGAAAGCTGATATCCGACTGCCGCCGTCCATCCGTCGAACTCGTACGCCACGCCGAGAAGAAGATCATTTGTCCCAAGACCTGCTTGATAGGACTGAGGCAGGCTTCCGGCATTATCTTCTCCTGTGGCGAGCTTGCCGCCGATTTGAACGCTCAGAAGGGAAGCGTGGTCTTGCCAGAGCCTCTGGTTAAGCAAGACGGTCACATCTCCGATACCGCTGGTGTTTCCCAATGGACCGCTGACGCGCGTCCAGGGGAGGGATACTACCACCCGCGCGTCCTCAAAGAGCTGAACCGTCCCTTCCATGACAACGGAATGGAATGTCAGATCGTCCGTCTTGCCGCTGGCCCCGAATACGTAGCTCACGCCAACCTGATGGCTGAGCGACGTGTGCTTCGACCCGATGGTGCATACACCGGCATCGGAGCACTGAGCGACGACTGCAGTGTTTGCAGCTGCAAGAAGTATTGAGATTCGGACGAAGATTCTCACATTCTACTCCTGAAAAATGTGACACGGAGGGAGACAGAGAACTCCGACTCGCACAGTCCCTCTGTAACCCTTCGTGCCCTGCCTGTTTCAGGCTTTGCTACTTCTTGTCCGCTTTCGCTTCGCTGATTGACGCGACCTTGATCATTTCCCCATCGGCAGTTCCTGTGACCTCGACAAGAAAATTGTCCTTCTTCTTGCTCTTGGTCAGATATTGCTCGGCCATCTTGTCGCCAGCTGCATCGAACTTGTGAAACATAGCACCCATAACGATTCCGTAGCCGCTTGCCTTGCAATGCTCCTCAAGAGCACACGCCCTGGTGTGCTTCATGGCTCTCTCCGTTGCCTTCTTCACGTCTCCGCTCTTCACCATGCCGGCACCGCACATCTTGTCCACGAGGTAGCCCTTGAATGTCTTTGTGGTGCTCTTGGCTTTCTCTTGCGCCACCAACGAGGCTGATGCGAACAGAACCGCGAGCGCCACGACCGCAAGTTTCGTGTAGTTGTTCATTGGATTCTCCTTGTCAATCATACTGCAACGGTCGGTTAGGAACTGCATATGCAATGGAACAAGAACGCGCGCCCAAATGGTTCCTTTTCAACCTACCGGTTGATCAGCTGAGCCAGCGTGTGGAGATCTGATGTAGGCAGCCGACAGGCGTAGTTTTCACAAACGTAAGCTGTCGTTCTTCCCTCTAACATTTTCACACTGCCAATGAAGGGGATGAATGATGAGAGTTTCTTCTGGCCCTCTGCTCCGTCCGCCACCATGATGATTTTGTTTGGAATGTAAGAAGAATGGATCAGCTGCAGCATCGCTTTGGTGAGGGGGTCCTCCGGTTTTCCCGCGATGATGATCTGCTTCGGGTTCGTCAGACTGAAATCGAGCGCGCAGAAGAACTGGGGCGTGGCCTGCGGAGCTTCGTTCAGCCTCTGCCCGAAGAACGCCAGCGATTTGCGGGCCATCTCTTCATACCTTTCGCTGTTGGTCAGATGTGACAGCCGGAGGAGATTCAGAAGAGCGATCGAATTCCCCGTCGGTTCCGCGCCATCATACCATTCCTTTGTTCGAACGAGGATCGACCTGTCCCGCCCTGAGGTGTCAAAGAATCCTCCTTTGTCCCCATCATAGAACAGATCAACCTGCTGTTCCGTGCGTGTGATGGCTGTGGTCAGCCAATAGATGTCGAACGAGGCCTCGTAGAGATCCAACAGGCTCTGAATGAAGAATGCGTAGTCGTCGAGATGTGCTTCAAACCTCGCGTCGCCCTCCCGATACCGGTGGAGAAGCAGTCCGGTGGACCTGTCCTGCAAATTCCCCAGGATGAACCTCGCAGCGCCTTCTGCGGCTGCACGGTAACGCGGCTCATCGAGGATCTGAGACGCTCGCGCAAAGGCTGAAATCATCAATCCGTTCCATGAAGTGAGGATCTTGTCGTCGAGGTGACACGGGGGACGTTTCTCACGCGCTTTGAGGAGTTTTCTGCGGGAGATTTCCAAAAGCCGACTCACCTCTTCCGGATTCAGCTCGAATTGCTTCGCGAGCTCCTCCCGCGTGTGGACGATGTGGAGAATGTTCTTCCCTTGAAACACGCCGTGCGGATCGGCTGAGACATTTCCCCCATCTTCAATTCCAAAATATCGACAGACCAGTCTTGCTTCAATCGGCGATAGGACGTCGTCGATCTCGCGTTTCGTCCAAAGGTAGAACGCTCCCTCTTCTTTCTGCGTGGTCCTCGACTCGCTGCTCTCTGTGGGTAGGCTCTCTGCATCCTCCGCCGAATAAAATCCGCCATCGTGGTGGATCATTGCTCGCAGGACATACTCCAGCGTCTCGCGGGCGATGTTGGCGAAGAATGCGTCGCGTGTAATTTGAAATGCCTCAAGGTAGGAGATCGCGAGTTGAGCCTGGTCATAGAGCATCTTCTCGAAGTGCGGCACGTGCCAGCGGGCGTCCGTCGCGTAGCGGTGAAAGCCTCCGTCAATGTGATCGTACATCCCTCCCCGGGCCATTCGCCGGAGTGTCTCAAGGGAGATCTCTAACGCCTGTGGATCGCCTGTTCTCTTGTGATACCTGAGCAGGAAGTTGAGAACAACGGGCCGTGGGAATTTCGGCGCTGAGCCGAATCCTGCATTGATGATGTCATAGCTCTTGAGGAAGGCGAAGAAACCGGCATCGAGCGCGTCTTTCCCCGCTTCGACGGCCCTGGTCTCCGTGTTTGCGATCCGATCGAGGTATTCAGCGAGTCGCTTCCCTGCTTCTTCGATCTGTTTCCGGTCGGTTGTCCAGAGTGCGTGAATATGTTCCAGGATCTCACCGAAGCCGGCGCGTCCGTGTCGCGCTGACGGCGGAATGTAGGTCGCACCGAAGAATGGTTTGAGGTCTGGAGTGAGGAACATCGACATCGGCCAGCCGCCGCTGCCGCTGATGGCCTGGAGCGCCGCCATGTAGACACGATCGACGTCAGGCCTCTCCTCGCGGTCGACTTTGACGCTTACGACGAACCGGTTCATCATGTCGGCAAGCGTCGGGTTCTCGAAGACCTCGCGTTCCATCACGTGGCACCAATAGCAGGTTGAGTATCCGATCGAGAGAAAGATGGGCTTGTCCTCGCGGCGGGCCTTCTCGAATGCCTCTTCACCCCAGGGATGCCAATCGACCGGATTGCGGGCATGCTGGAGAAGGTACGGGCTCTTCTCGTGTATGAGGCGGTTTGGCTTCGTTTTCTGGAGATTCATCTTGATCAGGCGCGTGTGGCTCTCTGTTAAAACAACCAAACGTCGAGGGAAGTTGCAGCGGGGCGGATTGAAGATTGTGGGCGGAGAAGTACTCTCTCACAGAGGCTGATCCATCCCGTCCACCCACATCCAACGCCATTGATCCGGTTCTTTGACCAGCCCGTGCTTCACGGCGTTGTTATGATATGGTCACGGAAAGACCTCTGCCATTTGAACTTGGGAAGAAGATGATTGGCACCATATTTCTTGACAATTGTTTTGCGGAATTCGCGGAGTGGACCCGACCATCTCAAGCCACCGTAGGGGTCTTGCTCGTTTGCGGGCGGTTGCAGGTGCGGATATATATCCCTACCTGCGACCGCGGGATTCTCGTCTGAAAACATGGTTTGGCTTGCGTGAAGCGAGAAAACGCGTTTGACATTCTGCACGATCTCGGAGTAATTCCTTTCACCTTGAGGTCGGAACATGATGTGTACATGATCGGGGAGGACCGTGTAGCCGAACAATTGATATTCCTTGAGGTGTTCACTCAACCACAAATCGTACACGAAGAGGTCCGCAAGGATCTCCTCTTTGAAGTACGTCGCTCCTCTGACGTAGATGCGCTTCTGTGAATTCCTGTGAAGGATGGGAGAGACGCGCGGCATTCGTCAATCGGTTGGTTTGGGTGATGTGTGAGGTGGCAGATGCTGACCAAAAAGTCATTCTGAGTCCCACTGCTTCCAAAGTGGGACGAAGAATCTGATTCAAAAAAGCAGATTCTTCTAGCCGGAGGCTCATGAGCCTATGGCTCAACTCCGCTTCGCTCCGTTCAGAATGACATTTGCTCCTTTTTGGACAGCCTGTGCCATTTGAGCAGGGACTCTACGGTGCAGATCCAGCAACGGCCTTCACCTTTTCGACGAACTCACCGGGCGGGAGGTAGCCGACAACACGTGACCTGGTGGCTTCCTGACCCGTCTTGTCGAGGAACACGATGGTGGGAACGCCGGCGATGTTGAACCGCTTTCTCAACGCCTCCGATTCGGGCGAATCGAAGTGCGTGAGGTCGACTTTCAGCCGGATGAAATCCGAGGTGAGGTCGATGACTTCGGGGTCGGTGAACGTCTTTCGGTCGAGCTCCAAACACGGGATACACCAATCGGCGTAGAAATCCATAACAACCGGTTTTTCAGACTTCACGGCCTCGTCCAGTTTCGCTTCAGCATATGGCTCCCAGCTCACTCCCGGCTCGCGCAACGCATTGGCTGAGACGACACCGAAGGCAATGGCTACGATCCCGAACGCCCACTTGAATCGGCGCAGGCCCAACCTCTCTCTTCCCGACGGCTCAAGGAAGCCGAGATAGAGGCCACCGAGGATCAACGCGAATGGAATGATATAGGCTGAGTGCTTCGGCGTGAACGCCAGTGACAGATAGAAGAGTCCGGCCGCGGTCAAGATCACTCCAAAGATCCGCTCGACCCAGACAAGCCACGCTCCCGAGCGGGGAATCTTTTTCAACATTCCCGAAAAGGTCCCGAGAATGAGGTAAGGGAAGCCGAGCCCCGACGAGAGTGCGAAGAAGACCCAAAACGCGAACACGGGATCGGCTCTGGAGCTGACGAGCGTGAGGAGCGCGATCACCGGCGGGCCAATGCAGGGCGCAGCAAACACCCCGACGACCAGCCCGCCCAGGAACAGGCTTATGAACCCGGTTCCTGTCGTCCCTCCAAGCCGGCTCGTGAGCCAGTATGGCATTTGTATCTGGTACAGTCCGAAGCTGCTGAGGGCAAGTCCGATCAACAGCACGCCGATTCCGCCAAGCACCCATGGGCTCTGCAGCCAGCTCCCGAACAGTGTTCCGCTCAACGCCGCGCTTACACCGAGCACAGTGTACATCATGACGATTCCGAGAACGTACACAACGGCTTTCAGAAAGACCTTCAACGTCTTCGTCTCGGTCTGTGTTCCGAACAGCGAGACCGTCACGGACATCATCGGGTAAACGCACGGAGTGAGATTGAGCGCAAGGCCGACGACGAAGATTGCGAAGAATGCTACGAGCGATCCCCTTTCGGAAATAATCTGACCAATGTCGCTGTTCGAGCCGGACGTCGGTGTTCCACCCTCGGTTGCGTACGAGGAGAAGATGTCCTCGTTGATCGGCGAGGATTTCTCGCCCGCGCCGATGATTTCAAGGGGTATCGCCACACGGAGCACAGACGGGGCGAGGCATACCTGATCGTCGCACGCCTGCACTCGCATCATTGCGTGCAGGGTATCTTTCCCCGGCGCCAGTTTGTCTGAGAGTTTCACCGTCATGAAGATTATCGGCGAGCCTTCGTACACGCTGAGGGGGTCCTCGGCGAATGAGAACTGAAGCCTCTCGCCTTCCGGGTAGCGAAGGTCGGTGACGATCACGCCTTCTCGCTGCCGGACCTCCAGCGTGGTTCCAATCAAGTAGTCGTAGCTTGGCGTGTTCGAGTTAATGTGCCAGCCATCGGCGATTTTCAGAATGATGGCGACTTTGAACGTCGATCCCGCAGGGACTTTGTCCACCGAGAGTCTTGCCTCCGCCTGTACCTTGCTGGCACTCGAAGCCGGACCTTGGGCAAATGAGAGAAATGTCCCCGCCAGCAGGCTCAGCATGACCGCCGCGGTCAATCTGCGAAAACGAAATGGCGATGCTAACATAGTGAGTAAAGGAGATTGGTCTGTGAGGAGCCCTTTTGCAGGGCGAAGAGCCTCTTCGCCCTACTA
>VGWB01000172.1 GCA_016873755.1 Ignavibacteria bacterium
AAGGGTTACGTACCCAGAAGGACAATCATAACGCAATCACTGCGGAACGATGATATCTCACCCCTTCAGGGTTCGATCAATCATATGTTGAATGGGGGTCGGGACGTTGTCCCGCCCTTGAATATCCGACCCCTTCGGGGTCAAGAGACAATTTCCCGTTACAGGAAGAATAATCTGATTGACAAGGTATTAATGACGCACGACACTAGGATGAGATGGCGCCTACCCACTTGATCGTCTCGGAGAAACTCTCCCAGTTCAGTGAAGTTCGGTACGCTATGAGTACACGCGAAGGCGGCGTCGGTGAGCCGCCCTTCGGGATGAACCTCAGCTATCACGTTGGCGATGAGGAGGCGAATGTCATCCAGAACAGGAAGATCTTCTTTGAGTCGATCGGTCTCGACCTCACGCGGGCCGCGTTTCCTCTCCAATGTCACTCCAGCAAAGTGAAGGTGGCGGCCGAGCCCGGCCTTTACGAGGAATGTGACGCGCTCGTGACTTCGATGCCGGACCTGCCGCTCGTCGTAACTGTCGCTGATTGCCTTCCTATCGTTCTGTATGACTATCGGCGCACGGCGTTGGGCCTCGTGCATGCGGGATGGAAGGGGACGGCCGAGCGGATCACCGAAAACGCGATCCGACTGATGATACAGGAGTTCCAGACTTCAACTTCACATCTCATCGTCTATCTTGGACCGTCTGCCGGCGTGTGCTGCTATGAGGTTGGTCCCGAGGTCGCCCGGCAGTTCCCTGAGCGGGTGGTGGAGCGCCGTGCGGGCAAGCTGTATCTCGACTTGAAACAAGCCAACCTTCAGCAACTGTTGAGCTGGGGGGTGAGACGAGAGCAAATTGAGATCTCATCGTATTGCACCATCTGTCATCCCGAGTTGTTCCATTCGTACCGGAGAGATAGGGAACAATCGGGGCGAATGATGGCAGTTGCAAGCCTTATTAGCCAAACAAGCGAATAGCGATATGTGCGGCATCGTCGGATATCTTGGACACCGCCAGGCGGTACCGATCGTTGTAGCAGGACTCAAAAGACTGGAGTACCGTGGATACGACTCTGTCGGAATTGCCATGATAGGTGATGGAAAGGTCAAGGCGATAAAGACCGCCGGCAAGGTTGCTGAGATCGAAGCGCTTGTGGCAGCGGATCGTGGAGCGGCTTCGGTTTGTATCGGGCATACGCGTTGGGCGACTCATGGTGAACCGAGTGATGTCAACGCTCACCCGCATCTCGATTGCCACAATCACATTGCCGTGATCCACAACGGCATCATTGAAAACTATTCGGTGCTGAAGAAGAAGCTCGTGGATAGCGGGCATTTTTTTCGGTCGTCGACGGACACGGAAGTTCTCGCTCATCTGATCGAGGAATTATCACGCTGGAGCAAAGGATTGGAGGAAGCAGTCCGCCAGGCACTTCAGCAGGTCCAGGGGACGTACGGCGTGGTGGTCATAAGTGACCGGGAACCGGACACGCTCATCGCAGCGAGGCACGGAAGCCCGCTGGTCATCGGCCACGGAGAGGGCGAGTACTATATCGCCTCAGACGCGTCCGCGATCGCAGAGCATACACGCAGAGTCTCCTATCTCGACGACGGAGAGCTTGCCGTGATCACTCGACAGGGTATGAGAGCGAAGACGCTGGGCGACGTCGAGACCACCAAGTCTATACAGGAGCTTGCATTTGACCTGGCGCGCATCGAGCGGGGAGGGTACGACCATTTCATGCTCAAGGAGATATACGAGCAGCCGGAGACGATTCGCGACGCGATGCGCGGCCGCTTGCTGGCGGCCGATGGCGAAGTCAAGCTGGGCGGTCTAGAGCACGTCAGGGACCGCCTGGTCGGTGCGCGCCGCATCATTCTCGTCGGTTGCGGCACATCATGGCACGCTGCCCTGGTCGGTGAGTACATGATTGAGCACATCGCGAAGTCGCCGGTCGAAGTCGAATATGCCTCCGAGTTTCGCTATCGGAGCCCGGTTCTCTCCGCGAATGATGTCGTTTTTCTCATCAGCCAAAGCGGAGAGACGGCGGATACGCTTGCGGCCATGCGCGAAGCGAAGTCAAAAGGGGCCGCGGCCCTGGGCATTGTGAATGTTGTCGGGAGCACGATCGCTCGCGAGTCGGAAGGTGGGGTCTACATCCATGCTGGCCCGGAGATCGGCGTTGCCTCAACAAAGGCCTTCACTTCTCAACTGACCGTCCTGGCATTGATCGCCCTTTACCTTGCACGGGCACGTGGGATATCGTCTGAGGATTGCCGGGTTCTTGCTCAGGAGCTTCAAAGCTTGCCTACGAAGGTTTCCTACCTCTTGCAAGTCTCCGGTCGTGTGAAGGAACTCGCGAGCGAGTTCAAAGATGCACGTAACTTCTTGTATCTTGGTCGTGGGGCGAACTACCCCGTGGCTCTTGAGGGAGCACTGAAGCTCAAAGAGGTCTCCTACATCCACGCAGAGGGGTACCCCGCCGCGGAGATGAAACATGGGCCCATCGCCCTGATTGACGAAAACATGCCGGTGGTCTTTCTTGCACCGAAAGATGCTCTCTACGACAAAGTTGTGAACAACATTCACGAGGTCCGCGCACGGAGAGGGAGAATCATCGCGGTTGCGAACGAGGATGATCGAGAGATTGAGCAGATCGCTGAGTTTGTCCTTCGAGTGCCGCGGACCTACGGGTTTTTCGGCCCCATCATCAACGTTATCCCCCTGCAACTCCTCGCCTATTACATAGCTATTGCGCGCGGTGTCGATGTCGACCAGCCGCGCAATCTCGCCAAGAGTGTAACAGTTGAATAGCTTCCTTCGACAATGTCCTAATTCCGTAGGCCACGTAGTGGTGTCGGGAGTTACCTGGCCGACTGCACAGCGCGTCTTGCGGTCAGACGGGCCTCCCGACATAATCACTGTCTCAGCACAACTTGGATGCCACTGGTTGTTTGATCTTTTTTGAATTCTTGCTATCTTTGAAACCCGTTGGGGAGTCTTTTGGAGGAGAAAGGCATGAAAGTCGAGCAGCGTTTCAAACCGAATGAGTGGGCGGTGATCCTCGGAGCCTCAAGCGGCTTCGGAGGAGCGGCCGCGGTCGAGCTTGCGAAGCATGGAATGAACGTGTTCGGTATCCACCTGGATCGACAGGCGACCATGCCGGCCGTGCAACATGTTATCCGGGACATCAAACATGCCGGATGTGAGGCCGTCTTCTACAACATCAATGCCGCCGATTCAATCAAAAGGGAGGAAGCGCTCGACGATATCAAGGATCGATTCTCCGAGGACTCATCACAGACCGTGAAGGTTCTGCTCCATTCGCTAGCGTTCGGCACACTCAAGCCGTTCATCACTCAGAAGCCCGAAGATGCACTCACACAAGCGCAAATGGAAATGACGCTTGATGTGATGGCACACAGCCTGGTATACTGGACGCAAGGACTGATCGCCCGCAAGTTGATGAAGAAGGGAGGGCGAATTCTTGCGATGACGAGTTCCGGAGGACATACCGTCATACCGTACTACGGTGCCGTCTCGGCCGCGAAAGCAAGTCTCGAGTCGCACATTCGCCAGCTCGCAATGGAACTCGGCCCTATGGGGATCACAGCCAACGCCCTGATGGCCGGCGTGACGGATACACCGGCCTTGCGGAAGATTCCGAACAGCAACAAGATGCTCGAGGTGGCAAGGACGAAGAATCCCGCTGGACGACTGACAACACCCGAGGATGTAGCGAAAGCGGTCGTCCTGCTCGTCGACGACGGAGCCCACTGGATATCTGGCAATGTCATCGGAGTCGATGGCGGGGAGGACATTTCGAGCTACATTGGTTAGTCACTCTTAACTCCTTCACACTCATCATCCCCTCCGAGGCACCGTATGTTTGATTTTGAGCTCACCGAGGAACAAAAGATGCTCCGGGCAATGGTCAGGGATTTCACGAAATCGGAGATCAAGCCCGTCGCCCGCCGCATTGACGAGGAGGAACGGATTCCGCCCGAGCTGGTCCAGAAGATTCGAGATCTCGGTATCCTCGGCGCGGCGTTTCCCCAGGAATATGGTGGTGGCGGCTTCGGCGAGGTGGGTTACTGCATCGTACAGGAAGAGATCGCCCGGGGGTGCTTGTCGACTGCAACGTTCATCGGAGCCCACCAGTCGATCGGCGCCAACGCGATCTACATCGGTGGATCGGAAGAACTCAAGAAGAAGTACCTCGTTCCTCTCGCCGAGGGGAAACTCCTCGGAGCTTTCGCCCTGACCGAGACTCTCGCTGGCTCCGATTCCTTCAACCTCCGCACGAAAGCGCACAGGGAGGGCGACGAATGGGTCATCAATGGTGAGAAGATTTGGATCACGAACGGCTCGACCGCTGATGTTATATCTGTTTTTGCCAGAACTGAGAAAGGGATATCGGGCTTCGTGGTGGAGACGAAGATGCCGGGCTTCAGCGCTGGCCCGCCCGAGAAGAAGATGGGCATCAGGGGTAGCGTGACCGCTCCGATTGCATTCGATAATGTCCGCGTTCCCAAAGGGAACATCATCGGCGAGGACGGCCGGGGATTTCTCATCGCGATGAAGACGCTTGACGCGGGACGTCTGGGCCTGGGGGCGGCATGCGTCGGCGCCGCGAAGGAGCTGCTCGAGCTTTCGACGAGATTCGCCAAGGAGCGCAAGCAGTTTGACGTCACGATCTCGCAGTTCGAGGCTATTCAGTTCATGCTGGCTGAAACGGCGACCCTGATCTACGCCATGGAATCCATTGTGTATCGAACAGCCTCGGCTTATGATGCCGGCAAGTCAACCGCTCGACAATCCGCCGAAGTCAAGCTCTTCTGCTCAGAAGCACTGGACAAGATCGTGGACTACGCGGTGCAGATCCACGGTGGAATGGGGTACTCGCGTGAGCTCCCCATTGAGCGTTACTACCGGGACTCGCGCATCAATCGGATCTTCGAAGGGACAACGGAGATCCAGAAGATTGTCATCGCAAGAGACGTCATAAAGAGGAACGGCATCCTGTAGCTCTCTGATCCTTGGCTTCGGGGAAACCTGCGTTCCCTGCTCTGACCATCGGTGTTGGTGATCCCCGAAGCGTCGCCAACACCGTTTTCCTTTCTGGGAGGTTCGACGGAACTCCTTGATTTCAGACCTGTGAAGCTCCTTTCTTCTCCACGTTGCACCTTCAAATCTCGTCATGTAGAGGGCATCGACCTCAACACAATGAATAACCAGCGCTGACTCCCAAGGAGGTATGCAGCCATGCGAAAACGAACAGCAATTCAGCTATTATGTATCGTGTGTATGCTGACCACACTTGCGTTGGCTGGTGCCGAGAAGAACGACTATCCGATTCGATCCGTCCCTTTCTTCAAGATCCGGATCACCGATGAGTTTTGGTCAAAGCGTGCGGAGATTAATCGGACAGTGACACTCCCGCACAACTTCAAGCAGTGCGAGGAGACCGGACGGGTCGATAACTTCGCAATCGCCGCGGGGCTGAAACAGGGAAAATTCCGAGGGATTCACTTCAATGACTCGGATGTCTTCAAGGTTATCGAAGGCGCCTCCTACCATCTTACTACCCATCCCGATCCTGAGGTCGACAAGTACCTGGATGATCTGATCGCGAAAATTGCGTCTGCCCAGGAAAGCGACGGCTATTTGTACACAGCCCGCAGACTGATGCGAGAAGACTATCAACCGCCGGGCGGAAAGGAGCGGTGGGTCGGAATCAAGGACGGAAGCCACGAACTCTACAATGTCGGCCATCTGTATGAAGCTGCTGTTGCCCATTACCTTGCTACGGGGAAGAAGAGCCTCCTCAACGTTGCCTTGAAGAACGCGGAGCTTCTCTGTGCCACATTTGGACCGGGAAAGAGGGGCGAGGTGCCCGGACACCAGGAGATCGAGATCGGTCTGTGCAAGCTCTATCGCGTGACCGGTCAGGAGAAATACTTGAACCTTGCCAAGTTTTTCCTCGATGAGCGCGGGAACGCGAAGGGTCACGAACTGATCGGTGAATACGCCCAGGACCACAAACCCGTCCGTGAGCAAGAGGAGGCTGTTGGTCACGCGGTGCGTGCGATGTACATGTACTCGGGCATGGCCGATGTGGCTGCTCTGACGGGCGATGCATCGTATCTCAATGCGCTCGACCGAGTCTGGGAGGACGTGGTCGGAACGAAGCTCTACGTCACAGGCGGCATCGGTGCGACCGGTGGTAACGAGGGATTCAGCTTCCCGTATGTCTTGCCCAATATGAGCGCCTACTGCGAGACGTGTGCAGCGATCGCGAACGCACTGTGGAACCACCGGATGTTTCTCCTGCATGGAGACGCCAAGTACATCGACATCCTCGAACGCGTGATCTACAATGGGTTTCTCTCCGGGGTCTCCATGGATGGTGACCGGTTCTTCTACCCGAATCGGCTGGAGTCCTACCAGGGGGCAAGCCGTTCAGCGTGGTTCGATTGTGCATGCTGCCCGACAAACGTCGTACGGTTTGTTCCATCGATCGCCGGATACATCTACGCCCAAAAGGGAAACGACCTGTATATCAACCTCTTCGTGGGCAGCGAGACGACGATAGAGACGGCTCAACAGATCATCAAGCTCGCGCAGGCGACGCGGTATCCTTGGGAGGGTAAAGTGAAGATCATGATCGACCCGGACAGACCCTCGGAGTTCGTGTTGAAGATCCGAATCCCCGGCTGGGCAAGGAACCGACCCGTGCCGAGCGACCTCTACCGCTACCTTGACCGCGTTGAACCGAACGTCGTCATGAAGGTGAATGGTGAACGGACATCGTTCACGGAAGAAAAGGGTTATGCATCATTGCAGAGGACCTGGCGAAAAGATGATGTGGTCGAAATCGACTTCCCGATGCCGATCAGACGGACCGTCGCACACGAGCTGCTGGAGGATGATCGCGGGAAGGTGGCGTTGGAAAGAGGACCGATCGTCTTCTGTGCAGAATGGCCGGACAACAGAGGGGGGAAGATCTTGAATCTCGTCCTGCGAGACGACGCGCCGCTGAAGACAGAATTTCGATCCGATTTGCTTAATGGCGTTCAGATAATCCGGAGCGTGGCGGTTCCGACCCGACGCACGCTCGACAAGAGAGTCGTAACAGATCCGGAGCAGGAATTCGTTGCGATACCCTACTACGCGTGGGCATATCGGGGACCCGGGCAAATGACTGTCTGGCCTGCACGTGTGGAATCGGCTGCCAGGCCGCAGCCTGCTCCGACGATCGCCTTCAACAGCAAAGTCACAGCTTCCCAGGGAAAACGAGCCGATGCCCTCAACGACCAGATGGAGCCGAGGAATTCGATTGACCACTCGATACCGTTCCTCCACTGGTGGCCGCGAAAAGGGACGACCGAATGGGTCCAGTACGACTTCAACGAGGTGCACACCGTCTCAGAGGTCGAGGTTTACTGGTTCGACGACACAGGAATCGGGGAATGCCGCCTGCCACAATCGTGGCGAGTCCTGTACAGGGATGGCGATGATTGGAGGCCCGTCGAAAATCCGACTCCCTACGGCACCGAGAAAGATAAGTGCAACCTCGTCTCGTTCAAGCCTGTCACAACGAATGGTCTTCGACTCGAAATCC
>VGWB01000173.1 GCA_016873755.1 Ignavibacteria bacterium
CGTTAACGTAGAGAATGGAATCAGCTTTCTCCCTGCCAACGACCCGTTCGACGTCGCGTCGGAGCTGGTGCACAAGCTCTTTGAATCTGGGCACGCTGGCGAACAGCGTGTCGTCATTTTCCTTCCCCCATTGCTGGGGGAAAAACGTGTAGGTAAGCATATCGATATAGTCGCCGGCTGCCCGGAACACACGCTCGGTCCAGTTCTCCGGATGCGGCCCCAGCGGTACGTTGGTTGCAACCTTGATGGTCGGGTCCACGGCTCGCATCGCTTTCACAAACGAGATGTACTTCTTCGCGTACTCTTCAGGAGGTGCGTGGCCCTTCGCCCACGTTCCCCATTGCTCGTCCCCTACTTCCCAGAGCTTTACGTTGTATCCACATACGACGTTACAGTAGCGAACCCACTCCGCGGCAAGGCCGGGTGGCTCATTGAAGTTGACCGTGATAAAGGGCTCAGCTCCGACAGCGCGGCAGAACGCGATGTACTCGTCCGTGTCCATTTCGGTGGCATTGTTCGAAGGAGAATTCCACACATATGCGTCGGCGTCGTTCCCTCCCGGATACTTGAGCAGCTTTAGACCGGAAGCTCTGACCTTGGCGATCGCGTCACGATCCGCCGAAAGGAGCATCTCGTCGGAGGGACCCGGGAAGAGTGATTCATCCCAGCGGGCAGTGTTGATGCCATACAACCACGGACTGATCGTCTGTGTGACTCTCCCGGCATCGATTTCAACCCGTACCGGCTGGGCAGCTGCGATCGATGCGAGGAACAAGAAAAGCACGTAGTGAGTTCGCATTGTCGTCGAAATCGTCGCAGTGCAACGGTTAGTCGAATACTTTCTTCATGATTTCGTGTCGCCGAAGTACTTTCAGGCCCACCTTGTGGTAGAAATCTTTCGCGCGGCCGGTCGTCCAGGCAAGCCAGAGATTATGCTTGCCTTTCTTCCGCATCTGTTCGACGGTGTGGTAGTACAGCATCGGTCCGAGGCCACGGCCTCCGTAAACCTCGTCGATGCCGAAGGGTCCGAAGCGCTCTTCCTCGAAGTGGCTGAAGCCGACGACTTTGTCGTCCCTGAGCGCTACGAGGATTTCATCGCACTCAGGGTTTTCTCGGAGCCGGTCGAGTGCAACCCGGTAGAGATCTCCCGGATAGTTCGTACGGAGAAATTCAAGCAACCGGAGGGTGTACCGTGGTTCAAACACGGTGACGCTGAATCCCCCCCTCTCCAGTTGCCGGAAGCGGTCCATCATCTCCTTGGAAACGGAAAAATCGATGAGCGAGCGGCCCATGCTGTAAACGTTCCGGAGCTTGACGTACCCCCGTGCCCGCAAGAACCGATGTGCTTCCGCGTGGGCATCCAGATCGATGCCGGGGATGAAGTAGTTCGGCGTATAGTCGGAGATGTGTATCTCTCTCACGCCATTCTGAGCGAGGAATCGCTCCGACTTCTCGATTATTGTCGTTGCGATCCCTTGTCGGCGCCAATCGGGGTGGACGAAAAATACCGTGATCCACCCCAGACCGCGTTCCATACCAACGTCGAAATATGGATAATGCCTGCAGAGGCTCAGCAGGAAGGCCACAATCTTCTTCTTCCCTACAGCGACGTAGCAGCCGCGGGAGTCAAAGTTGGGATCCAGCACAACCTTTCGACGGAACGTGTTCAGCGAGATCTCGTCCCGCGGCAGACACAGATTCCACAACGCGACGACATCGTGCTCATCCTCCGCCTGGTATTGTCGAATGCTGTATGACATGCCACAATCCGCTTCTTACGGCGACTTGAACCATGAGGTTGCTGAAAAACTGCTCGTCGACTCAAGTCGATGCCTACGAGAGCGCGAAACCCTTCGGGTTTTGTCAGAATCCAGCCGTCCCCGCCTGACCTGATTGTTCAACCGAGGCGGGCAGGCGATTCATCGGATGGCGTGAAGAAGCAGTCCTTCAACAGCCAGGGGAGCAAATCCACAATCCGTTTCTTCCCCAACAGGTCCACAGCGAAAACCACCGCGTGCAGTGTGCCCGCCTCAGCCCGATCGCCTTTGCTGCCGCCAACGCTTCGCGCCGTCTTTGTTCAGCATATCTCTGAGCCGATATTCGCTCGCTTTACCGGCCCCGGACTCCTATCGCTTCAGAGCGTCAACCGTGCTTCGCCCTTCTCTCCCTATTCAACTACAGCGCTTTCTTCAGAAGCGCAAATCGTCGGGTCTCCGTGAAT
The DNA here is from genome assembly GCA_016873755.1 of Ignavibacteria bacterium. Classification (GTDB taxonomy): domain Bacteria; phylum Bacteroidota; class Ignavibacteria; order UBA10030; family UBA10030; genus VGWB01. Next base: position 2,222 of record VGWB01000173.1, read on the forward strand.
CCGAATTTCGCGTACACTTTGGCAGCGACATCGTCCGTCCACATCACCCACGCATTATGGAAACCTTCCTGGCGCATCCGCTCGAGCGTTCGCGCAAGCAGCACGGTGCCGATTCCCCTTCCCTGGTACTGATCGCTCACTCCGAATGGCCCGAAATGCGAGCCTTCGAACTGGCAATAGCCGATGATCTCCTCTCCTTGCGTCACTAGCATGACCTGTTCAGGATGGAATCCCCCTTCCACGATTTTCCTCAGGTTGCGTCGTTCGACGCGCACCCAGTCGGAAGGCATCGACTTCTCCAGGAAGGCCATAAACCGTACAAGATCATCCCGCCGATACGAGCGAATTTCGATCCCTTCGGTCCGGAGACGCCTCTGTATCTCCTCGGTGCTCTCCGGAACCGTAAAGAGAACGATCGAAGCATCCATACTGAGAGCTTCGTGGAAGGTCTCGTACTTGTGTGCAAGGAAGAGGTCCAGAATGTGTTTGTACGCTCTCTTGTCGATGCCCGGCGTGAAGTACCCCGGAGGATAGCCGGATAAACGACATTCCTTCTTACCGAGTGATCTAAACCGACCTTCAACCTCCTCAAGTAACAAAGTCCCAACGTCATCTATGTCTTCACGCGGGTCGACACCCAGCGCGGTGATCCAGCAACGATCACCTAGAGGGTCGGCATCACCGAGCGGTATTCGTTTGGCGTGTGTGCCGAGGACGAAGCCGGCGAGCTTCCCGCCTCGCCTGGCGAGCAGAAAGGTGTCCGGATCGAAGTTCTCGTCGAGAAGAACGCGCGTTTCGAGCGTGTCAACTGTGATGGCGTCCAGCGGCAGTGCGGAACTCCAGAGCTCGAGGAGCTCTTCTCGCGCACGGTCTCTGTACGGCGTGATGGTGATGGACATAGGCCGGGTAGGGGATTGTTTCAGTAACTGACTCCAAGTGAGATGTCGTGGACAACTCCGAAAACGCCGAACGCTTGATAGGCGTGGCCTGCACGCATGGGGAACCGGCAACCTTGTAGCGGAATCCGACGCCGGCCATCAAGCCGCGTTCATCATAGTTCGTGGCGTAGCTCACCCGAGCGATAAACGTCTTGAGGTAATAGTACTCGGCTCCCAGCTTCAACTTCTCGTTGAAATCGCAGTGGCGACGCGACTCAAAGCTGAGGGTGAAAACATCATCCGGCTGTTCGGTGAAGAATCGAAGGGGCTCAACGGTGGCGCCGAAACAGACGGCGAACGGCATGGGAAAGGCTTCGTTCTCATAGCGAATCTCGCGTGAGATATTCCGCAAACACGCCCCGAACCGGATCCCGTTGAAGAGGAAATCATGGTACCCGCCGACATCCAGGGCGAGGCCGTATTGGGCGTAACGACGGGCCGAGATCGAAAGGTTTGGATCGGTCAGATCCGAGCCGGCGGGGGCAACCCACGCGTCTCCCAGGTCCTGGCGGGCATGTTTGAGGTGTACGCCGTACGAGAACCGGTCGCTTACCTTCTGAGAAAACGCAATGCCGACGGCGTAGGCTGTCGGGGAGAACGTCCCGGTCTCGATGTAGCCTTGCTCGTTCGGCGCACGACGTGTGCCGTAGAACGTCCCGTAGTCCATGGCAATGAGGCTTAAGCCTGCAACACCGATGTTGCCGAGGCGGACGGTCGCTGCGGCAGCATTATAATTGATGTCGGCAATTCCCTGCGTGTGGTGGATGCTCAAGTCGGCGTCACCCGGGATCCAGCTGATGAGGCCTGGATTCCAGAAGATCCCGCTTGACGAGAGCGTCGTTGCAACGCCGACCATCCCTCTGCCGACGACCTCAGCGGACACCGGATTCTCCAGGAACCGGAATCCGACCTGCGCCTTCTTGACGATTTGTGAGTTCGATTCGTGAAGTACGAGACACGCAGCGAGGATCGCTGTCGCCACCAATAATCTCACTATTCTCATTGCAGCCTCCTTGAGTCACGCTGAGTGAAGTCTGTCGAATTTACCGCACAAGGACAAACTTCACAAACTGGTTGTCGAGCGCCTCACCGTTGAGCCCCTCACAATTGGTAACAGCAAGGACATAGATCCCGCTCGTGACGTACTGGTTTTCGTCGGTCCGTTGATCCCACTCATGATCTGCGGTTCCGTAATGCTCGATGGTTTTCACGTGATCGCCCGTCTCGGTGTAGATTTGTATCGTGCACTTGACCGGGAGGTTCACGAACAGGATCTTGTTGGGTGTGCCAGCGAATCCCAGGCCCCCCGCAGCAACCGTGGCTGGATTGGGAACAACGCGAATCATATTGCTTTCGTTCAAGCCCGGTTTGAAAGAGGTCGCCGGGAGCTGTGAGCGCGTCGCAAAGCGGGAACTCTCCAGCTTCACGCCGACGTCGAGCCCTGTGTTGTTCTGCGTTCCGTTGTCGAGAGCCGTCACGGCATAGTAGTAATCCACTCCCCGCTGAACCGATTTGTCGACGAACGTGGTCTGATTCCGATCCGTCGTCTCAAACACGAGCTCCCATCGGGCTGCGCTCCGCTGATCGAGAGGATCATTGACAAAATACGCTCCCTGCTTTCGGTACACTCTCCACGCAGACCAATCGTCCGTTCCCGTCTCAGGGTCTTTGAAGTAGCCCGGGTCCGGATAAGACCATGAGACTGTCACCCGGTCGGGGCCGCATGTCACCGTGATATCAGGCGCGGGAGGGGGAGAAGGAATTGATAACCCGCGGCTCAGGCGATCCCAGGCCCAGTTTGCGCGATCCAGCACCTTCCAGAGAGAATCCGTTCCCTTGAGCACCCAGGCGTTCTTTTCGGCATCGGTGATCTGTTTGTTCATCCATGCGCGCCCGATCGAGTCCGCAGCTTGCCAGCCAATGCTCCCAACGCCGACGGCGTACACAAATGTCAGTGAGTCATACCGGTTCTGGGACTTGTTCTTGGTGAGCTCGTATGGTCCTACGGTGATGAAACGCATCGGGCCCTTCTGCGGACGGGTCGCGAGTCCCGCCGTTATGGGATCGAGGGGAAATCGTCCGCGAATGTCATCCCCTCGGTATGTCTGCTTCAGGCCCACATCCCGACGTCCCCAGAGATCCTCCACGATGCTCGCATGAGCCAGCGCGTACGGCTGCGCAGGGTCATCTGTTCTGTTGCTGTATGACGTGCTGGCATAGAGCAAGGTGTAGCCCGGGATCTGAGTAGAATGTAGAAACCCTGTCATGCGGTCGGGATCCCCTGTATCGTCCGACCGGCCGTTAGCAAAAATTGCGGCTTGGGGATTGTCAGAGTCCCAATAGTACGCAACGTAGAGTTCGCGCCTGGGCTTGGTTGGGAGCAGCTCCGACTGTCGCTTGAACCAGCTATCCAGGTCATCTTCGCCCTCGTAGCCGAAGTAACCGTTGGTGTTGTACTCACCCATCTTTGAAGGGCCGAAGCTGAAAGCGATGGGCCACCAGAATCGTATCGTTTGGTCGGGCAAGGTATCTGTCGGGGCAGAGGCCTCAAGTGGCCGCTTGATCTCGCCTGTAAATCTGTGCGTTGCTTTCCAGATAAAGAAATCATCAAAATTGGGATTGCTGAAGGCATACACTTCGACGTGGCTGCGCAAACCGAACTGGCCGAGCACATCTTCAAACTCAATCTTGATGTCCGACTTCAGCGTGGGATCTACATACCATCGATAGGGTGGATTGAGTGGGATGCCATCGACAACGATGATCGGCGGACGATATCGCCGGACCTCCATGGCCCAGTCGGTCTTGCCGGGGTTCGTCAGCGCGTCTCCGCGCGTGTACATTGGCCGGCGCTGCCCGAATTCATCGAGGATCCCGTTATCATCGAGGACCAGAGGATTGAAGATCTGATAGAGAAGGTTCGACTGCCACCGGTCCTGCGGCCAGTAAAAGATCTCGGTCCTCTGCGGGTTCGAGCCGGTCAGCATCCAGCTGAACTGAGACTGCAATCCTCCCTCGCCGTTGAGCTTGTTCATGCTCATGTTGTAGCTGCCGACGTCAATCATCATGGGAAAAGGATCGTAATTCCGTTCCTGCCCGAACCCCGCCGCAGTTGCAGCTAGGAGCCCGATGAGCGTCTTGTGCAACGCCGATAGATAGTTCATGATGATTCCTCGTAAGGATGATGCGCAGGCAGTCCGCAATTGCCTCTCACCGTCATTCCGAGGGAGTCCGCCAGAGGCGGACGACCTGAGCCATAGGCTCATCAGCCTCTGGCTGAGAAGAATCTCTTTTCCGTGCCTCGGATTTGAGATTCTTCGCGGAGTCTACCCGCCGTAGGCGGGCTCAGATTGACATTGGCCTCTTTCGAGACAACCTTGCATGTCTATAAGTTCACTCTCAATCCCAACAAAACCCTCCGGGGATTCAGGAAAATTGGAGCATCCCACCAACCGGTATTGATATGTTTGTCGTCGGATTTCCATTGACCCCACTTATCGTTTCCGCCCTGATGCGGCAGCTTCAGCGACGCCTTATAATCATCGTATTGCGTGCGCAGCATGTTCTCAGGGATGAGCCATTTGTTGTTGGTGAGATTTTGGATCGTCACGACGAATTCGATATCGGTGAATCCCAGATTGAAGTTCTTCGATCCACGGAAATCGATATTCCAGTAGTCCATGGCATCGACGTAGATGCGGTTCTTGATGTCCGCCTCCGCCGGGTTCCAGAGGATGCGGCCGCCGTCACGCCACTCGAAGAAGAAATTCAGATAAATGCTGCCCAACAAGTTGATTCCGGCGAAGCTTGGACCGAAGTCGGCCGGTGAGTGAATGTTGAGATTGATGTTCGCTCGCGGGCGCGGCTCGGTGGTGGATAGGTTTGCCGAGCGCAGTTCGTCTTTTGCATCCAATCGGTTTTCGTAAACGCGGGCAAGTCCACTTTGTCCGGCGCTCTGCAGCATGTAGTCTAGCATGCTGCTGAAGGTTACCCAGCTCCCCAGCGGCCTTTCCAGCCGGAGCTCTATGCCGCGAACGTCCCGGTATGCGTCCGGGAAGTACGAGCGGACGATGTTGTCACCGTAGTAGTTGATGAACTGGCGGCTGAGCGGCTCGTTGCGGATATCCTTGTAGTATGCCGTAACGTTGAACAGGAAATCGTCCAGGAAGACCTGCTCATACCCGAATTCGTACGATACGGTTCGTCCCATGGCCAGATCCGGCGTAGGGAGCAGAGTGGCTGCCAGATCCGCGGTGAGATTGTACATAAAGGAAACAGCCGGGCGCTGGTAGAAATGTCCGTAATTAAAATAGAGCTTGCTGTTATCGGTGATCGGAAACGAGACACCAAGGCGCGGCGAGACATGCACCTGAACCT
>VGWB01000174.1 GCA_016873755.1 Ignavibacteria bacterium
TCAGGCCACACAGCTCTCTCCAGTATCGGCCACCAGCACCAGAAACGTACTTCCTGCGCCAGGTTGCCAATGCCTGAGAGCCGGGAAAAACTAAGTCAACATTGGCTTATGAATAGGGGGCGGGTCATTCTGACGAGTCTGGGCAAAGAGAAGGGGATGCTCGGTGTCATCTTCAAGAAATCACAGAACAGAATACAGGACCCTGCGAAGCTGAAGCGGCTGGTGGAGCTCATCAATGCTGAAACGTGGGTTGGCCTCGACATCGACGTGAAGGGTGACATATACGAGGGGCTGCTGGAGAAGAATGCAGAGGACATCAAGGGCGGGGCGGGGCAATACTTCACACCGAGAGCACTCATCAAGGCAATGGTTGCCGTGATGAGGCCTCAACCCAAGACGAGCATTTGCGATCCTGCCTGCGGAACGGGAGGGTTTTTCCTCGCCGCTCACGATTACATCAGTCACAACTACAAACTGGACAAAGAAGAGAAGCAATTTCTCAAGCTTAAGACCTTCAAGGGCAAGGATATTGTGGACGGCGTGGTGCGTCTCTGTGCGATGAATCTCTGCCTCCACGGGATCGGCGGGGATGAGTGTCCGATTCAATCGGGTGATAGTCTTGCGTCCGATCTGGGCGAACGGTTCGAGATCGTAATGACCAATCCGCCGTTCGGGAAGAAAAGCAGTGTTACGGTTGTCAACGGAGAAGGAAAGGCTGAAAAAGAGGCGCTGGTATACGAGCGCCAAGACTTCTGGGCAACGACATCAAACAAGCAACTCAACTTCGTGCAGCACATCAAGACGCTCCTGAAGATCAATGGCAGAGCAGCAGTGGTCGTGCCGGACAATGTCCTGTTTGAGGGGGGAGCGGGTGAGACCGTTCGAAGGAAGCTATTGGCAGAGTGCGATGTGCACACGCTATTGCGTCTGCCAACGGGCATCTTCTATGCGCAAGGTGTGAAGGCAAACGTGCTGTTCTTCGACCGCAAGGCCGCAAGTGAGAAACCTTGGACGGAGAAGCTCTGGATATATGACCTGCGGACGAATAAGCACTTCACCCTGAAAACGAATCCGCTTAGGCTCGAAGACCTGGAGGATTTCATACAATGCTACAATCCAGAGAATCGCCACCAGCGAGAAGAGACTGAGCGCTTTAGATGCTTTGCATATGACGATCTGATGCAGCGGGACAAAGCAAGTCTGGACATTTTTTGGCTGAAGGACGAGAGCCTTGAGGACTCTGCTAATCTGCCTGACCCCGATGTGCTCGCTACCGAGATCGCGGAGAATCTCGAAGCAGCGTTGGAGCAGTTTAAGGGGATAAGCGAGGAGTTGGGCAAGGAGTGAAAGGAGGCTCCGATGGCACACGAAGTGAAATTCTCCGTTCCTGTGAGAGTGCTAGGGAAGTCAGGGCTTGTGGTCAGGGTTTGGAGAACAGGCACGAGGGGAAAAGGCAGAAGGCTCTACGGCAGGTTGAAGATTTCTCAGGGCAGAATAGCGTGGGCGAAGGCTGGCACAGAGGATTGGCACGAAGGAACCTGGCAATCGTTTGCTGGCATGATGAGAAGAAAAAAGCGCTGAGTGAACACTTCACCGGAGGGTTACAAGGAAATACGTGAGTAACCGCCAACCAAATGCTGCCCTCACAGGGCCGCTGGTTCTGCGCCGGAGGCGCATCCGCCTTTGGCGGAGAATCCAGTCACCCCGACGATGACTCGGACGACCTCGTTTGAGGTTCTCAGCCGTAGGCGCATCCGCCTTCCTGCCCCGATGTTGTATATCGGGGTGGCGGAGAATCCAGTCACCCCGACGAATCTGGGCTGCGGAAAAGCCTTTCGGATGTTTGTCGTTGCCCCTTGCCCTTTCTTCCGGCCCATCTTGTGCCTTCTGCGCACGCCTCGCTGGAGACTGCTATCCGTCTGGACTTCCTAATCTTGATAAAGCTCACGTGCAGTTGGGGCTGCTGTTGCCTTTCGGTCAAGTAATTCATAAGTTTGCTAAAATTCGTCGCGAGGGGCCGCATCACTGCAAAGGGTCTTCTCCGATGTAGACAGCTGATTTCAGGAGCACTAGGCTTCGTGAAACCGAAGGTTCTTGTTGTCGACGATGAAGAGTTCTTCCGGAAGATTGTAGCCTTGGGTTTTGAGAAGGAGGGATTCTCCATTGTTCAAGCTGACAACGGCGTCGATGCCATCCGGCTTGCACGAGAGGAAATTCCCGATCTGATAATCCTTGACCTCGTCATGCCGGGATTGCTGGGCTTTGAGGTTTGCCTGGCGCTGCGCCAGGAAAATCGCTTTGAGAAAACTGCAATCGTTATTATGTCCGCGAAGTCGTATAAACCCGACATTGAGAAAGCCAAAGAGCTGGGTGCAGATGCCTATCTGGTCAAGCCGGTTGAGTTCGAGGAGATCCTGAGAATCTCACGAGAGCAAATGAATAAGCGGGCGAATCTCGCATGATGAAAGTTCGTTTCTGGGGAACACGTGGCTCCATTGCGACGCCGGGACCTTCGACGATGCGATATGGAGGCAACACGTCGTGTGTGGAGCTAAGGTCGGATGATCAGATCATCATCTTCGATGCCGGTACCGGAATCCGTGAGCTCGGCAACCACCTCCTCCAGGAATTCAAATCCAGGCCTCTGACCCTGCACATCTTCATCAGTCACACGCATTGGGACCACATTCAAGGCTTCCCGTTTTTCTTTCCTGCCTACGAGTCACTGAACAATGTCATTCTGTACGGCCCACCGGGACGGGACAAATCGCTCGAGCGGATTCTACAGATCCAGATGGATTCAGACTACTTCCCGGTCGAGCTTGGCGACATGAGTCCGCACATCGAGGTCTGCGAAGTGCGCGACACCGTGAAGGTAGGTAACCTCACGATCGAGCACTTCTACCTCAACCATCCCGCCATGTGCCTCGCGTACCGCGTCACCGACGGCCGCCGGACCGTTGTGTACGCCACCGACAACGAGCCGTACACCGGAACGCTCCATCCCGTGGGAGGGAAAAAGCTGAAGGCTACAGATTTCCCAACATACCTAGACGAGAAATTTGTCGAGTTCCTCTCGCAGGCCGACCTGTATATCGGTGAGGCGCAGTACACACAGGCCGAGTATGAAGAGAAACGAGGCTGGGGCCACTCGCCGCTCGAATCCACGGTTCAGTTCGCCGTCCAGGCCAATGTCAAACGGCTCGCGCTGTCACATCACGACCCGCTGCATGACGACACATTCCTGGACCGGATGATTCAGGATGCCAAGAAGCTCATTGCGTTCTATGGTGGCAAGGTCGAGTGCCTTGGGGCCCACGAAGGCATGGAGATCGTCATCCCGTAACAAGCGTACCGGAACCTCCGTCGCACACACCCGCAGGTTTCACCCAATCCTACGCACAGCTCACAACGGACGCTGAATGAACGCTATGTCCTTGCGGTGCGCACTTATTGCCCTTTCTGTCCTGTCGGGGACAAAGGTTGGTGTAGCTCAGCTGTCATTCTCTGATAGCTCCCGGTTGAGCACTCCCGACTATCGAGAACAGTACATCAAGAATATAACCGACGAGAATCTCTTCGGTTCGCTGCGCCTGGATCGACCCGAGCTCAACGCAATACAAACTGCGGTGAGAAGGGGAGACTCCGCAGGAGCATATCAGGCCTGGGGCGCATACTGGGGAACGAAGCAACAGCCCCGTTACATTACCTACACGTACCGCCAGCTGCTCGATACGGATCTTCTGATGGATTATGACGACCTTCGCGCATACATCAGTCACCGCGCTGACGAGAAGGACACAATCCTTGCCCGCGCGGGCCTTGTCTTAAGGAACATCATCCACACCTGGGGAGACGCCGTGATCGATTTTGGGTCCCTTGTCGATTTCGATCGGGAGATCGGACGGTCGGGCAAATACGGCTTTCATTACTGGGGATGGTCAAGACCATTGAACTCAGCTTACGTGATCACCGGAGAGGAAAAGTATCTCGCAAAGTTCGATGAACTGTTCAACCGGTGGTACGAGCAGCGTAACTCCATCACGCGCGGCTTCCCTGAACTCGATGTCGTTTACTACGAGCTTGGGCTCGGCATCCGGAACCGGATGTTCATTGAGTACTACATGCTTCCTTACGCAGGGAGGCCGTGGTATACGCACGAGCGGATGTTGAAGACCGTGCTCGGGGCGGCACGCTGGCTCTACGAGCTTGAACGGTGTGAGGGATACCGGTCGGGCAACTGGCAGATCCACGGGTCGTATATGCTCGTCCAGATCGCATTGACATTCCCTGAGTTTCGTGAGTCGCCTGAATGGCTGCGAATGGGGTTGCAGCGACTTGAAGAACACCGCGAGCGGGACTTCTTTGCCGATGGGGGGCACTCTGAACGATCGCCAAGAAATTACACGCTCGCAACGTATCTCAGCTACCGCAATCTCTATTTCCTCTTGACTGCTCACAAGACGCGCGATGACATTGCCCGGAACATCCGGGGCTCGATGGGGTGGACGATCGACTGGTGGATCACAATGCTTGCGCCGACGGGGGAGATACCGGCCATCAACGATAGCCACCGGGGTCTGTTTCCCGCGTTCGTTCTTCGGGATGGCGCGGAGTTTTTCCAGAAGCCCGAAGTCTACAGTGTTCTGAAGAGCCTGTTTGGAACTGAGCAAGACAGCGTGCAGGCAGCTATGCCTCTGTTCGCCTCGCGGCATATGCCTGCGTCCGGCTTCACGATCATGCGCACGGACTGGACCCGCGATGCACTCTACATGAACATCAACTATGGAAAATGGAACGGGGCACACACGCACAGCGACTTGTTAGATTTCGAAATCTACGGTTACGGCAAGGCCCTTGCCGTCGACGCGGGAATCGGCCTGACGTACGACGATCCTCTTTACATCCCCTGGTACAAGTCTTCCCGCGCACACAACATGGTTGTGGTCAACGACCGGAATATGGAACGGGAGACCGTCGAAGGAGAGAATATCCTCTGGAGCTCAACACCGTCGCTTGACTATTTCGCCGGTGAGCATCGGGGCTATGCGCATCTTGGAGTGCACCATCGGCGCCATATCGCGTTTGTCAAGCCTGACTATTGGGTTGTGCTGGATCGCCTGAAGTGCGAAAGCGCCGATACTACACTGTCGTGGTATTTCCATTCGCCGACATCGCTCCTTACTCTTGGGCAGGGATTCCGGAGTTCATCGGCGCCGGGAATCATCGTGCTGCCCGCGACGGACAACTACGCGGTACGAACGGGTGTGGGAATGGCCGCAAGCACCCGCGATCTCATGCCTGGAAAGACGCAGCCGATCAACTGGATTGCATTCGACCAGCCGACGGGCCGCGATGCAGTGAAGCAGTTTGTCGTCTTGCTGTATCCCTTCCGGACGGAAAAACCGTCCGTGAGATTTGATTCGATCACAGAAGAGCATTTCGCTGTCCGAACATCGCTCGGAGTCGATGATCTATACTTTCCTCAGGACGCGTTTGAAGATGACCTGATTGCAACAGATGCTTCGTTTCTCCTCCTGAGGCATGAAGCGGGTCGACCGACGCGATACCATCTTGTGAACGGGACATACCTGAACTCGAATGGTCGATCCCTCTGGCAATCCAATACAAGAGGCTCAACGGAGGGGACACTACTGGAGTAGTGTTTGAGCGGGGTGTCCTGGCGAGGATTATCTCGTAAGATCTGTCTAAACGTTGAACCCCGCACGGGATGTTGTTCTATGCCGTGCAGGGTTCGGTTTTCCTACGTACTCACCGGAAGTTCAAAACCCGGCAGCTGCTCTACTTTCCTTCTTTCTCTTTCTTGACGGCGTCGAGTCTGGTTCTGACGAACTCCTTTTGATTCTCAGGAGCGAGCTCGAGTGCCTTCTCTCCCGCCCTTATGGCATCGTCATATTGCTTGAGCTTTGCAAAAACCGTTGCAAGCGTACCCCAGTAGTAGTACGTCTTTGGACTGAGGTCCACCGCCTTTTTCGAAACCACGAGTGCGCTCTCCAGGTTTTTTTCCTGATTCGCCCAGAAATCGGCATAGCTATTCAACCTGGAGGCATTATTCATGTCCTTCTCAATCGCCTGCGGACCATAGATCTCAAGGGCCTTTGCCAGTTTGTCCAATTTGCAGAAAATGGTTGCGGCCTGGCGGATGAGGTAGGCATTATCGGGGTTCAACTTGAGTGCCATCTCAGCCATAGCGAGGGCGCTTTCGGTGTTTTCTTTTTGCGCCACCCAGAAGTTGGCGTAGTCCATGAGATTGTATGACAGCGATGTGACTTCGCCTTCCATGAAGGTCTTCCCGTAGATCTCGTCTGCTTTGGCCTTGTCTCCTTTAAGGGCATGGAGTTCGGCACGGTCTTTCACGTACCTCGGGTTGCGACCGTACTTTGTGAGTTCATCGATCTTCTCAGCCAGCTCGATGCCTTTGTCGAGATTCTCTTTGTCTCTTATGATCCTGCTCACATAGGAGCTCAGAACGTACGGGTCGTCCGGATATTTGCCGACATACTCCTCAAAGAACACCTTTGCCTCGTCCTTGGGAGCCCGGAAGGTATAGTGGGACGACATCCGCTGGTATGCAGCCTTCGTCATCTCACTATCTGGATATTTCTTGATGAACATTTTCAGCAGCTCGGGATCGGCCTTCGCCCCATACATCGCGAGCGCTCCGATCTGGAACTCGGCAAACTGAGAGTACGAGACTTTCGATTTGCCGTACTCCGTTGTGCCGGCCTTTCCTTCGGGATCAAGAGCGAGGACCTGCTTGTACAGGTCACGCGCCTTGTCCTGATCATACCTGCGGTCGTATTTCATCGCCAGATTGAAAACAACCGGCACGTTCTTCGGGTCTTTCTTGTACCGATCGGCGTAGAACTTGAACGTCTCAATGCCCTTTACGGATTTGTCGATTCGCTCGTGGTATTTCTCAGCTGGGGGACCGTAGCCGACGTGCCAGTCGATCTCTGACCCGTCTGAGCCGAGGAGCAAAACGGTGGGAGTCGCGCGAATATTGAATCTGTTGAAGACTTCCTCGCCTTTCGATTCAGCACGATCGGCGCGGAACAGGACGAAGTTGGTGCCAAAATAATCCTGGTAGTTCTTGTTCTCGAAGTATTGCTGACCCAGCAATATGCAGCTCCCTCAGCCACCGGAAAAGAAGTCGATCAGGACCTTTTTGTTCTCGCTCTTTGCCTTGGCGAGAGCCTCGTCGAGGCTTCCTTTGAACCAGTTCTGAGCGGAGGCTGAGCAGGCGAAGAGTAGTATCGTCGCCAGTCCAACAAGCCGCTTGTTCATGCTCATTTCTCCTTGTGATAGTTAGGTTGCTTTCGTACCCATGTTCTGGCTGACGCGCCAATGTAATATTCTTTGTCCGGCGTGTCAACCGTATTGTGCGG
>VGWB01000175.1 GCA_016873755.1 Ignavibacteria bacterium
CCTCGTGCTTGACGGGAATGCGATCGTAGCCACGTCTTTCGTAGGCGCTGATGACTCGTTCGCGTGAGGTCATAGTCTTTCCATCCAATCAAATGCCAATTGCACCTATCATTGGATAATCGTTTTTGGGATAATGAAATTATGAGAGGGACGGCTGGGGCTGGAATGAAGGTAGCGGTTTGTGTACCGATTCGCAAATTGGCCGAAAATACGTAGGCGTGGATCTCGCAACTTTCGAAATCCACGCCTCTGCGATCCCCGCCACTGAGAAGAAAACCCGACCCGGAAACCTTACCTGATCAGGATCATCTTCTGTGTCTGCTGATACCCTCCGCTCTCCAGTCGGCAGAAATAGACGCCACTCGACGCTGGCAAACCATTGTCTGTGACTCCACTCCACTGGGCGGCGTAGTTGCCCGCGAGTTGTTCTTGGTCAACGAGGGTGGCTACAACCCTACCGATCAGGTCGTAAACCTTCAGCCTGACTTGCCCCTTCATCGGGATACTGTACCGAATCGTGGTTGATGGATTGAACGGATTGGGATAGTTCTGTGCGAGGCTGAGGGATCTCGGTTGCAGCTCGATGGCCTCCTGGACAGCCGTCACGGGATAGCTAACGTATGCTCGAATCAGGTATACATAGACACTGTCACCTGCCTGGTTTGAGACATAGTAGTACCAATTCGGCCCGCTGCTCGACGTGGTCGAGTAGGTATAGCTGGTGATCGTAGATGGCAGGGGAGCACGGGTTACCATCACTCGTGGAAGACTCGTAGCCGCCCCCTCACACCGGAACGCGACTGCAAATGGTTGATTCACTGTGAGGTTGAACGGACGGACATCAATCGTCGCCCAGTTTGGCCACGGGATCGGATACGGAGTGCCCGGCGTAGACGATACTGTCGCCGTGAGCGGCACGGCCAGCGGCGCCCCGAGCGGCGACGGACGCAGGCTGCCGGTGTACCTCCAGATGCCTCCAACCATCGATCCCGCACGCCTCAGCGCAACACGTATGGAATCCAATTTCGCGCCCGGCACTGCATCGAACCACACACAGACCGTATCACCTTCCGCATTCGACAAGTAACCGGTCGGCTCCGTATCATCATACTTCAGTTCGGTCATCCCACCGCTGAACGTTCCCGTCGCCTGATACGTATACTGCGCATCGGTCGTCTGAGAAGAGTTGAGGACGAGGAACGTGATGTTCGTGTAGCTCGTGCCGAAACCGGGCTCTGTGAACGTGGTATTCAACGGAACATCGATCACCCTCTTCCCTGCCGGACCGGATTCGAGAGCTTTCACCTGCACTGTCGAAGCGGCCGAGGAAAATGTGATCGAGAGATTGCTACCGTTTGTGAATGCAACATAATCTGCCCCAAGGTGGGAGACGTTGTCCGTTCTGGATCCCGTATTTGGATCGATGTACCTCAGAGCCTTTGGCTTCGTCAACGAGGAGGAAAACGTGTAGGCATATCTTGGATCGACGCTTGCGTCATTGAGCTGATTCGCGATCAGCCAGTCTACAAAGACGTCGTTGAACCTTCGCGGGCTCGTGTATTGTGCAAACGCGCTGTTCATCCCGGCAATTCCATCAGACGTGTTTGACACCAGCATCTTGAGATAACCGTGCGGGAACTGGTTCCAGAGGTAAAGCCCCCAGCGTGCAGCGCGCGAGTAGTCCTCGAGCGTCCCTGTCCAATCTAACAGATACACATCGGTATTGTCGGTATACCTGCTCTGGCCGGTGTAGGAGTAGCCGCAGACCAGCGAGGCCACCTCCGAGCAGGACTCATTGATGAAGGTAATCTCATCCTTGTCTGCGTTCCAGTGTATCATGTGCTGGAATTCATGCGCCGTCGTGCTCGCCGCCGCGGCGAGACCAGAGGTGGTCGTAAGGTTTCCCGGGTTTCCATCGATGTAGTAAATCTCCGCCTCGTTGCTTCTGCGGCCTCCCGTACCGTCGGCGTACTGATTGATCGAATAGAAGTATCCTGCGGTGTACCCACCTGAACCGGTGTATCCGTCCTTGATATCCAGGATTAGTATGATGATCCTCGGGTCGCTGTCAACGTCAGGCGGGTTTCCAAACGTCTCAACGTCGATGTCGTAGATTCCCTTTTGTGGATTTGCCGGTGTTCTGCTCTCGAACGCAGCGAGTATTGAATCGACGGCCCCCTGGTTGACCCTTCCCGATATCCAGAGCGAATCTTCGGCAAAGATATAAGAGCGTGCTCCGACAGCCCGACAGGTCGACGGAACGGAATACTCTGTTTTCGTTACGAGATTCGTTGCCCACCAAGAACGGGTATCCCCCACTTTGAAGTTCCACGCCGTTCTCTTGTGCAGTCGCTGGGCCAGGAGAACCTCAGGATGATCGGCGATGTACTGCCGCAGCTTCAATTCCTCCTTCCACAGGGCTTGGCACCCGCTCATGGGGTACACTTCGGCGGCTTCGTTCTTATGCTGAGTAGATTCAACGGAGCTCAGGCCTTGCGAGAATGAGATCTGAGCTGCTATGAGGATCAACGCAATTTGATATGCATGACGTGACATGAAATCGGTTCTCCTGAGCTATGCGCTACTTGAGATAAGAGGAACTTTCGTGTTGAACTGCAAACAGCTGTCTGACAGATTGCTGAAAGACTCCTGTCTCTGGACGCCACGGTCCCCCGCCGATCCGCCACGCGTTCTGGCGGGCACACCGTGCCACTATCCGTGCTGGTTCCCGGAAGGCAATGGTCCTTGCCCGCCGGGTTTTTTTCGCTTTTCACCAACCTGCTCTGGGGCGAGAAATCTCTCCAACGACCCGATTCACCAGAACCGTTCTTCTTTCCACGGATCGGCGGTGTTGCTGTAGCCGTTCTGTTCCCAGAATCCGGGCCGATCTGTTGCCGTGAATTCAAGCCCGCGAACCCACTTCGCCCCTTTCCACGCGTACCGACGCGGCGTGAACACGCGCATCGGCCCCCCATGCTCCATCGGGAGGGGTTCACCATTCAGGGTGTGGGCAAAAAGGACGTCCTCGTCCATCATCCACTGCAGAGGGAGATTCGTTGTGTACCCTCCGTACGCGTGCTGCATGACATACTTCGCATCCGGCTTGAGTTTGACATGCTTCACCAGGTCGCGAAACAACACCCCTTTCCACTCATCGTCGAAGCGGCTCCAGTGTGTAACGCAATGGAAGTCCGCCCGCAGCGTTGTCTGGGGAAGCTTCATGAATTCACCCCACGTCCAGTTTTTTTCCTCCTCCACACACCCCCAAACACTGAAACACCATTGCTCTTTTGTGATTTTGGGGACATCGCCGTACGTGAGCACCGGGAACCTGGCGGTCGCGGTCTGGCCCGGCGGAAGCCTCCTCTTGCCGAAATAGTTGGTGCTGCCGATATCGGCATCCTTCTCGAATTGTCCCATGCTCCTCTGCCCGCTCCTGCCCTGGCGAACGCGGGGCGAATGAAGTATCAGCGCAACGCTTCCTGCTTCAGCTGGAGCGCGATGTATTGTTGAAAGGTCTCGTAGTCAGTCGAGCGATGTGCGTGCACAATCTTCCACCCCTCCCCTCTTCGCTCGAAGATCAGCGTCGTCGGAAGATACTCTTCCAGGAGCGCGCCGTCGACAGTGTAGTTTTGCCGCAGGATGAACGATGCGTACGCCCCGTCCCCATAGACCTTCACCTCCAATTTCTCGATCCTGTTCTCGAAATCCTTGATCCGCGGTATCGCTTTCTGCAAGCGAGCCTTCGTCGTGTCAAGCGGCTCAGACCACCCCCAGGGTGTAATATAGTAGATGTTGGTCTCATAGTATGCATCCATCAGGCTGTCCGTGTCAATATTCGCGCCGTTGCACGCCTTTGCCAGCTGGGCGTTCAGCGAAGCAATCATATCTCTTATCATACTCTCGTCCTGCGCAACGGTTCGAATTTGTTCTTTCGCTTCCTTGCTTTCGCACGACGCCAACACGATGAGACATGCAGTCAATGCGTATTTCATACGTTAGCCCCCAATCTGTGACATTGTGCGGCCCGGACGAACGAAATCCGGCCGGTTTATGAGATGTCCGCGTTCCTTGTTCCATACTGCCTCCAGGATCGCGTGCTTCAGCTGCTCGTCATCTGAGCCCTCACGGAGCGGCCCTTTAAGGTCGGTTTCCTCGAGTGAAAAGAGACAGGTCCGCAGCTTGCCGTCCGATGTGATCCGGACGCGATTGCAGCGCTCGCAGAACGGCTCACTGACTGAGCTGATGAAGCCGATTTCCCCAATCCCATCGTCGAACACATACCGATCTGCCGGCTGGCGGCCCCACCGCTCAATCGGTTGCAGCCTCGTGCCAATTTCCTTCTCCAATCGCTCCACGACTTCCTTGGCCGGTACGACTTTTTCGCTGCTCCAGTCATCGTCCAAGCCGATCGGCATGAATTCGATGAATCGGACAATATATTGCCTGGCCCGCGCGAGGCGTCCGAATTCACCGATTTCATCATCGTTGACCCCTCGGATCAGGACGACGTTAATCTTGATCGGCCCGACGCCAAGTCCCTGCACAATCTCCAGTCCTTTCCACACCTTCGCGTAGTAGTCTCGCCGAGTCAGTCCATTGAAGGTGGAAGCATCCAGTGAATCGAGGCTGACATTCACCCGGCCCAAACCGGCCCTGATGAGGTCATTCGCCTGTTCCTCCAGGAAATAGCCGTTTGTCGTTAGAGCAAGATCCCCGATTCCGGGGATAGCGGCAAGTCGTTTCACGAGCCGATGAAGGTCCTTCCGCATCAACGGCTCACCTCCCGTCAGCCGAATCTTGCAGACACCGAGGTCTGCGAAGAGCCGCGCAAGTCTGTCGATCTCTTCATAGGTGAGCAGGTCTGACTTTTTCATCCAGACCATGCCGTTTTCCGGCATGCAGTACCGACAGCGAAAGTTACATCGGTCGGTTACCGAGATCCGAAGGTTGTTGATCACTCGACCGCAGGAATCTCGAAGAGCCTCGAAATCTGAAGTGCGGATTGGCGAAGGGAAACTCATAGTCCCCCTCTTGCAGGTGCCGATTCAGGTGTTTGACCTGACCACTCGACGGAGCCATCAGCAAAGAACTCCCGTTTCCAGATCGGCACTTCCTGCTTGAGCTTGTCGATCAGGAATCGGCATGCCTCGAACGCTTCCGCTCGATGTGCAGATGAAACCGCGATGATCACGCTCGCCTCACCCACGTTCAGCCTGCCTATCCGATGAACAATCGCAATCCTGCCCAGGGACCATCGACCTCCGGCCTCGCCTGCAACTCGTTCCATCACCTTGAGTGCCATCGGCTCGTACGTCTCATACTCTAGTGCCGTGACCTTCCGCCCGGCAGTCTGGTCGCGCGTCGTCCCGATGAACACGTCCACCGCACCGGTCTCGGGTGCCTTCACGCAATCGATCACGGCTTCAATGTCGATGGGGAGGGAAGTTAGCTGAATCATTCCGACCGTTCAATTCCTTGGAGGCAGTCTTTGTTAGTTCTCCTCATCCTCCGCTCACGGGCGGGATCACCGCGACTTCATCATCATGACAAAGCTTATGATCCGGTCCCACATATTCCTGGTTGACCGCAAGACGCATACAGGATCCCCAGCGCGAAAAGCGCGAGTCAATATTCGCCAGGTGTGCAAGTACATCCCCGGCAGTCGAGGCGTCTGGTAACTCGATATGCTTCTCGTGGAACCCGGCGAGGTCCTTCGCCACTGCAAACAATCGTAACCTGATGGTCATCACACCCTCTCGAATCGATCTCACAGAAGCTCGATCTCGACCTCATCACCCGCTTTGAGATCTTGTTGCTCTTCCAGTATGACGATAAGACAATTGGCAGCTACAAGAGATGAAAGTATGCCCGAGCTTTGGGAGCCCGTTACACTAACACTCAAGCCGCCCGGATCATTCCGCACAATGCCCCTCACGAAGTGTCGTTTTGCGTCCTTCTTGGGGAAATCGTGCTCCAGCCGCGCAAACAGCCTCAAGGGCGGGTGAAGCTGCACCTCTCCCGACAGGCGTCTCAGCGCGGGTCGCACAAGCTGGAGAAAGGTAACGAAGGTCGACACAGGATTCCCGGGTAACGCAAACACAGGGACCGGATGAGAGCCGGACGCATCACAAATCCCAAACGCCATCGGCATCCCCGGCTTGATGCTGACCTGCCAGAACCGGATTTCGACGCCAAGGTCCTTCAATACCTGAAGAACGAGATCGTGTTTCCCGACTGATATCCCTCCAGTCGTCACAAGGACGTCATATCGCAGTCCCTCTGCGATCCTGCTGCGAAGCTCACTCTGCTCGTCCCCTACCTTTCCCAAATCGATCGGCTTGCACGCGCTGTCTACGATAAGTCCCCAGAGCGTGTAGGCATTGCTGTTTCTGATCTTCCCGGGGAGAAGAGGCACATCGACGTCGACAACTTCGCTGCCTGTTGTAAGGAGAGCAACGCGCGGTTGTCGAAAAACCTTGACCCGACCGATTCCATGAGAAGCCAGCACGCCAATCGCCGCGGGCGAAAGGTACGTCCCTTGCTTCAGCACGACACTTCCTTTCCGGACTTCCTCCCCTTTCCGCCGGATGTTGCGCCCCCCGGTGAAGTGCTCAGAAATCTCGATTGCGCCATTGCGCGCGTCGACGAGTTCCTGTTCGACAACAGCATCTGCCCCCTCCGGAATCGGAGCACCCGTCATGATTCGGACGGCCGTCCCCGGCATCAGGCTCCCATCGAAGAACTCTCCGGCCCGTACGTCACCGATAACCTGCAATTTCACGCAGCGGTCATGGCGCGCGTGGATCGTATCGGCCGCGCGAAGCGCGTAGCCGTCCATCGAAGAATTGTCAAAGGCCGGAAGGTCGGTTTCCGCTGTGAGATCTTCTGCAAGGATGCGCCGCATCACATCTCGCACTGCCAGCGTCTCTGCTGGCACCCCGGGGAGGCCTTTCAGGATGGTTTCCTTTGCCTCTCGAAAAGAAAGCATGTGGTCCCAATCCAGATTGACTGAGCCAATATATCTAGAGGGGCAGGGAAAATCAAGGCAATCTTCGGGGAGAACATTTTAACTTGCGTCCCGGTAGCATTGTAGAAATTACATGATCAAGCGCGAACAAGGAACTGAAATCCGTAATGCGTATGCCCGTAATCCCAGATGCGAGTGAGGTGAAGAGTGATATTCGTAACCTTGGGCGTGTTTCACGTCGGCCTAACAGGTCTGGCACGACGGTGGATGAAGCAACCGATAAGTGATGCATGATCCATTGAGTTGGGAAGACAAGACCTATGGTGGCAATAAGGAGGAACGAAGACATTGGCACATTAGCGATTGACGA
>VGWB01000176.1 GCA_016873755.1 Ignavibacteria bacterium
GTCAGCACCGTTCTCCTCCATCGACATCTCGTGGTCGGCATGCACACTCGACCCGTTCACGCGCTCTGACATGTGGCATGTGACGCATCCATCTTTCACTCCACCATGGGAATTCAGACCGGTGAGTTTCAACCCGAATTCCCAAGCGTTCGACCCAACAAGCATGTCGCCCTGATTGCTGTAGTGTGGATAGAACCGATCCGCAAACCGATACTGCTGGTTCTCCACAGTCGTGACATAGTTCGATCGGCCGCGGTGGCAGTTCATGCAAAGCTGGCCATTACCGGCAATTGTCGTCGGGATGCGATAACCGTTCGCGAGCGAGTCGAGTCGGACGGTCCGGAGCTGATAGGGATTGTCATTGCTGTGGGGATCGTGACACGTGGCGCAAGCGATGGATTTCCAGTTTGGATCCACTTTGCTGTAGTCCGGCGCCGCCTTATTCTTGGCATAGGATACAAACGCCTGTCCATTGTGACACGGCCAGCAAATGCTGCGTCCACTCTCGCTTGCACTTAGCTTCATTGTTGCGTGGTTGGAGGCCATCCAGTAGCTGCCGAGACGGTGCTTCTTCGGAGCGTCATGGCATTGATTGCAGACTCCTCCGTCAAAGCTGATGCTGATCTTGTCCTTGTCGGTCGTCAGCACGTGGTCTGTCGCAGGACCATGGCAGCTTTCGCAACCGATCGTCCCGAGAGCCTGCTGATTTGCCGACATACTTTTCCAGATTGTGGAGTCTTTGTACGTGATCAGGTAATCGCTACCCAGTGTTGGTAGACCTTTGTACCAGGTTGTGTCCCAGCCAGCTTGCTTCGCGACATGTCCGAAGTTGCCGTTGTTTGTGACATCCTCCCATCCAGTCGTGTGACACTTGATGCAGGTCTTCGCATACGCACCCTTGAAGCCGGTGCTTGGATCATTCTCGAGCTGGCCGGTGATGCCGCGGAAAAAAATGGTTGCGTGCTTCGTGGTTTTCCATTCGCTGAACTGCGTCCAGGCGGGCTTCAACCTGTGGCAAGGTGCGCAGTCTGTCGAAGTCGAAGTTCCCCTGTAGGTGGATACCCAGATTGTGTCGCGCGCAATTTTTGCACCGCCATTCACATCAACCTGTACGATGTATTGACCTCCGACATCCGCCGTGAAGCTGGTGAACTTCTTGCTCGCACTGTCAAAGACCGCCGTTGAACCTGCTGGCCTTGACACAAAAGTCCACGCGAACGAGGTGACGACATTTTTCCCCGATCCGCTTGTATCTGCCGAGAGGTAGACCTTCATCCCCTTAGCCACCGTCGAGAGGCCGGGCGACACGTAGTACGGACCAGAGGGTGCTGTATAGTTGGGCGCACCACTGCTTCTCCGTCCGGGCGACATCCACTCGTGCTTTGTCTTGACAGACTGTGAGATCAAATCGCTCATCGGCAAGCAGAGCAGGGCAACCGGAATGAGGATAGCGGCACCTGAGAGCGAACGCTTCATCATTTGGCCCTTTCTTGAGATGTTTTTGGATTCTGAAGAAAAGATCCGCGCCGAACGCGTGGTCATCGACGTTGAGTAATTCAACACTAATAGCGTCCAGCCGCTGGGAGTGTCTAGAAATTTTCAATAAGTATGCCGGAGATTTTGTCAACATCGTCGCTTGAAGACCCTTGCAGACAGCGACATCTGCATAGCTAATACCAGATCACGATTGCCAATTATTAGAATTGACGAACATTGCGGGTCGCAATTCGAACAATTGGAAATGCGTAGGTATCCCAAAATTTTCGCTGGTCCGAGGGACAACAGGACCATCCTGAGAGTATCCTTGAAGTGCAGACGCACCGACGATCTCGGAGTCGCCTTCGACGCATAGCGACACGGCGACTCGGGGCAAGAGTCACCACAGAACTAGACCTGCTCTAGTCATCGTGTGCATCTGAGCACGTTCGCGACGGAGTAAGCCGCATCCGTGCTGAAAGGACTGGTTTGGCCAATCATCTGCTTCCGTGCGATCGCCTGTGTCTGACAGGTTCAGTTTCGTGCGCAAGGGTGTGGTCCGGTCCAACGGAACTGGCGCAGGATCTCGGCTGTTCACCACGTCACTCCGTACGGCTCATCGTGGTGATCAGTAGGTCCGAATGTCAGGGTTGCCGCATTTCATGAAGGATCTTGCGGCGACGAGCACCGGGCAAGTCAATTTCACGGAGGATGATTGTGGCGGGATAGTCTGCTTGATCTGGCACCGATTCTGATTGAGAAGAGGATGCGATTAAAACACAGCGGATCGAAGTGCCACAGACGTTGTTACTTTCTGGTCGCGAGGCGCCGTGCTCCGTCTTCATCACACGTGCGCTGTTCTGAATTCAGTGAATACCGGCGAGCGGGTCGTTGCGCCATTACAACCTCGAACGATCGGAGTATTACATCGTTCGATCGGCGCTGACGATGACAGGGTAGTTGTGACCGGCGTTCGACTTGGCATTCATTGCCTCATCCCCTCTTTCATCGCATCGCCGAGTTTCTCCATCGCGACAATCACGGATTCGCCCGTGTCAGAGGAGAGGATATCCACAATGTCTTGGTGCGTCCGGATGAACATCGCGCGAAGATCAGATCGCATCTTCCGGCCTTCGTCAGTCAAGAGTACCTCGACGACCCGCCGGTCTCTTGTATCACACTGTCTACGGACGAAACCCTTCGCGACGAGGCCATCGAGAATTCGCGTGAGTCGACTGCTGGAAAGGCGCACGCGCTTGGCCAACTCACCTGCCGAGAGCATTTCGTCACTCCGCATCGACCGCAGCACCTTGAATTCAGCGACGGTGAGATCGAGATGCTCAGCGGTTCGCTCAATCTTGAGCTGGCAATTCTCAAAGAGTTCAAACGTCAGATCAGCCATTCGTTCAGCGAGACGCGCCTTTGTCATAGCTCCTTGTTGCTCCCGCAGATCCCTCCGACGCAAACGTCAATCCCTTGACAGTTGCAGGATTCTCCTCGTGAAGTCATAACAATAACGAGTATTACATCTGATATTGAATCGAGCATACTTTTTGCGGTTCCAAGATTCGCGAAGCGCGACCTTTGAGAACATCAGAAATTGCAGAGGAAGGTGACAGCGAAGAGATCAGGTCTTCAAACACACAGAACCGGGGAGTAAGCGACAAAATATCTTTCCTCCCCCACCCTCTGAAATCAAAAGTGAGCACCGACAACAACGTCTTGCGACGGATCTCACTGAAGATTCATCGCGTTTCCGCGAGCCACCTTAATAGAGGAAGTTCACTCCCTCGAACTCATCCTCAGGTAGTTCAGGCGGGAACGCTCCAAAATTCTTGAGTGCGTTTTCTTCATCAACGAAATGGAATGCACGGGGGTCATTGCCCCGAAAACGGCGAAAGTACAACAACGCGCTTCCCACGGCGATGGCGGCCACAAGACCCGCAATCCACCAGCCTGGTTTCATGGATACAACTCCTTCCGAGAACTTTGCGCAACGCGCCCTCATCATCCCCTGATGCGAGGCGCGCGCATGATCAACATCAAACATCAGGTCTACCCGACCGTTGTGCTCAGCTCGGTCTCTTCTCTCTGCATCTCGTGTCTCTCATTCTCTTCGAAACCCTCAATCGACAATTCACGGAGCTTTCGATAGAGAGACGAGAGGCTTATCCCGAGCAACTTAGCCACTTTTCGCTTGTCGTTTCCGTTGACCTTGAGGGCGTCAATGATCAAGGCACGCTCGTATGTTCGAACGGACTCTTTTAGGCTTCCAGCGACCAAACCATCAGGCGCTGACTGGAATCTTGTTCGCTCCATTGTATCCTCCTGACTAATGACGGATTGTCGTGGCAGTGCTCGAAGACCCACTTTACGTCACTGGTTTGTGCAAGGAGCGTGCCAGGTGAAGCGCGGCGTACGCCGTCCCAGAAGTTGCCAGATTCGGGACAGAATCTAGCAAGCCAGCCAGAAGGCGTCGAGCGTATGCCCATTTCTGAGAAGGCTACAAACCTGGAATTCTCAATACTTAGAAGATAAGAATGCCTGAAAATTGGTTGCCTAAATGCAACTATTGCCATCGTTGCGGGACAAAACTAGGCTACTCAACGAGCAGAGTGCAGAACGTGACCTTCACGAAGTGCGTCGACGTGCCTCAGTGGAGCGTTGGTGAGGGGGGGCGGACGTGTCTTGTCCGTTTGCTTCAGCGGGTGGGGATATCAAGCTCCTCCATCTTTCTGTACAATGACGACAGGCTCACGCCGAGAGCTTGCGCTGTAGCCTCCTTGTTTCTCTCGTGCTGTGAGAGAACCTGCTCGATATAGGTCCGCTCGAACGCCTTGACGGCCTCTCGTAGCGTCTGTTGGCCTGTCGGCGAAAACACCGGGTGCTGTGATGCGACCTGGCGGAAATACTCGGGCAGGTGCTCCAGGCCGATGAAGTCCCGGTCACAGAAGATGACCGCACGTTCAATGACATTTTCGAGCTCCCGGACCTCTCCCTTCCACTGGTACTGCATCAGAGCACTCATTGCTTCGTTAGTGAAACCTTGGATGGCGCGTCCCATCTGCTTCTTGTAGACTTCGAGAAAATGTTGACAAAGAAGCGGGATGTCATCACGACGCTCGCTCAGCGAGGGAAGGTCGATCTCAACCACATTGAGGCGGTAGAACAGGTCCTCGCGGAACTTGCTGTTCTCCACCTCCTGCCGCAGATTCCGATTCGTCGCCGCGATGATCCGGAGATCAATCGTGATCGCATCTGTGTAGCCGACCGGTATAATTTCTTTCTGTTCGATAGCCCGAAGGAGCTTCACCTGTAAATGAAACGGGATCTCACTGACCTCGTCGAGGAAGACCGTTCCGCCTTCCGCCACTTTGAAAAGGCCGTCTTTGTCGGTCGTCGCGCCGGTGAAGGATCCTTTCTTGTGGCCGAAGAGCTCACTCTCAAACAATGTCTCGACGATGGCGCCGCAATTGATCGCGACAAACCGCTTCTGCTTTCTCTTGCTGTTGTAGTGTATGGCCCGGGCGACCAGCTCCTTCCCTGTTCCACTTTTGCCGGTGATCAGTACCGTCCCATCGCTGGACGCCACCCGCTTGATGATCTGGAAGACACTTCTCATGCTCTGACTTTGACCGATGATTTGGTCAAAATCGTAGGTCCGGTTGATTTCCTGCCGGAGCAGGGAGTTTTCAAGCGATAGAGCACGATGATCGATGAGCTTGCGGATACGGTGCAAAATGTCGTCGAAGTCGATCGGTTTCAGGACGTAGTCGTACGCGCCCTTACGCAACGCGGCAATAGCTGTCTCAATGGAGCCGAAGGCCGTAATCATGATAACGAACGTTTCCGGTGTACGTTTCGTTATGTGCTCGAGGAGCTCTGTGCCTCGCATCTCGGGCATTTCGATGTCGGTGATAACCACATCGAAAGGACGACCCTCCTGTCTGCCCAGAGCTTCCTTGCCGTTGGCCGCCTCTTCGACCTGATATCCCTCCTTCTTGAGCACAAAGCTCAGCGACTCCCGAATAATCTGCTCATCATCAACGACCAGAATCCGTTCCACCATGAGCTCTCTCATTCTCCTTTCAACGGGATCTTGATCCGAAACGTGCTCCCCCTGCCCGGTTCACTCTCAACTTGGATATCACCGCCGAAACTCTGCACGATGCCATAGCTCACCCACAGACCCAGCCCCGTGCCTTGCCCGACGGCCTTCGTCGTGAAGAATGGTTCGAAGATCTTCTCACGATCACGCGGAGCTATTCCTTTCCCGGAATCCCGTACGATGACTTCGACGTGCTCATTACGCAGGTGTGATTGGATAGCGATGGAGCCGGGTTTCCCCTCGAGCGCGTCCACGGCATTCATGAAGATGTTGATGAACACCTGCGACAACTGATCGGGAACAACGACTAGGGTGGGAATAGTCTCAGTGAGCTCAAGCGAGAACGAGATGTCTTTTACCTTCTTTCCGTATTGTACGATGTTCAAGGCCTCCCGAACGAGCTTGTTCACATCCGTCGGCTTCACGACGTATGCGGAAGGTCGCGAAAAATCCACGAGGTCGCGAATGATGCGTGCGATCCTGTTGATCTGGTTCTTGATTAACTCGAGTTTTTCCTTCGCGAAGTCATCTGCCGTCGTGCGCTGGATGACTTGGACGAGTGAGGATATCGACGTGAGGGGGTTCCCAACCTCATGAGCAATGCCGGCTGCGAGCGTCCCAATGCTCTCCATTTTTTGAGAGCGGACCAGCTGCTGCTCGAGGATTTTCTGCTCCGTGATGTCACGGTGAGCGCCAAGAAAACCGACGATATTGCTTTTGCCGTCAACGATGGGCGAAATGACAAGTTCCGTGTGAAAGGGAGTGCCATCTTGGCGCTTGTTCTCGATCTCCCCCACCCAGACCTTCCGGGCCATGATGTACTCCCATACCGACTTCCAGAACTCCTTGGAGTGCCGCCCGCTGTTCAAAATCCTCGGATTTTTCCCGATCAACTCCTCTTTGCTGTAGCCGCTTGCCTTTTCGAACGCCGGATTCACGTAGACCATCTTCCCGCTGGCGTCAGTGATCTGGATCGGATTCACCGTATGCTGGATCACGTTCGAAAACCGAAGATAGTCCAACTCGCGTTTCTTCAGCTCTGTGATGTCTGTGGCTATTAGGACCGCGTAGAACCGTTCCGCCGAATACAACCTTCTCAAATCCACGTGAACATCCAAGATGGACCTGTCCGCGCAGAGGAACTTCGTTTCAAGGGATTGGTCATTGAAGTTTGTTTTGAGGATGCTGAAAAGCACACGCCGCTGCTCCGGGGGGAGGATGAGCTCCAAGGAGTTATTCAGCAAGTCCCTCGATCTAAATCCCGTCCGCGAGGAAGCTGCGATATTATGATCGACAATCTTCTGCTCCTCATCAACAATGAAGATCATCTCCGGAAGAAGATCAAAGACTCGTCCGTATTTCGAATAGTGAACAATCACGTGGAAAGCTTCTCCTTTTCTCAAAATACGGCAAGTTTGTCTTATTGGCAAGATTAGGAAACGAGTAAGGATTACGGAGATCGGAGCTTCCGAGACTCTGCCCAATGGAGGTCCACAGTGTCTGTGCCGTGCACCTGACGGCAAAAAAAATCCGGCCTCGTGTTCTGGGGCCGGATTTGCTGCAAACAAGCGACGTTCGGCGCGCTCAGACCTCTCGTAACTTCAGACTTTCGATGATCGGTCGTACACGGAGCCGTAGTTCCCGCTGAAGGATGTCCTTTTCCTTGAGAAGCTTACCCTTCATGCGGTCGATTCCCAGTCTCAAGACATCCATGTCCGGTGTAACGGTCTCGAGC
>VGWB01000177.1 GCA_016873755.1 Ignavibacteria bacterium
ACTTGAGTGTAAAGCAAGCGGAGGTGGAACGAGAGGAAACGAAATTCCGGGGAGCGAAAGCGGAATTGACCAAGCACATAAGTACCGCTTCGCTGGGCGCAGCGTCGGCGAGCCACTGGTGCCCGATTAGTCAGGTATTAGTGAAACGCGCTGCCCCGGATCATTTCGATGTCACCGTTACGCCAAACACCGTGTATCACTTTGAATTTGCATTCGTTATGGTCCAGGCTCGGGCAGTTGATGGCAAAGAAATCGAAATCAGTGGCGGGACCGAAATCACGATCTCACTCAGCGACCAAGCCATCCGATTCGGGAAGCTGGGATGAAGACGAATGATGGATTCGACGGTCTCGGCGTTAAGTGGTGGTCAATTGATGATTATCCCGGGAACGCGCGTGTATCCTACGAGACTCAGAAGGGCGTAGGGATAGGACGGGACAGGAGGTCCTGACCTAAAGCGAGTCAGGACGACAGGTTGTGGAGCCACGTCGAAATGACGAAGGTGAATGCGAATCCAGCCAAAACAGCAGCCAGCAAAGAGACTCATAGAGCTGCCGATTCACGTCCTCGGACAACGAGAACAACCTTTCTATGACGAACGGCTCTTCCCTGCCTGGATTCATAATCCCCGTTCATTCTCGCCCCGGCGCGAAACGGAACCCGATGTCTACGTTGACTTTGATCTTGTACCGATCTAGATTCACGTAAGTGTCAAGCTCCTATTTCTCCTGTCTTACCGTATTCCGTCTCTCTTCAATGCACTTCCCCGCCCACAGGATTAGAAGGATGAGCCTCGCGGCTGCTGCGGTCTGCGCGTCGCTGGTCGCCGTCTCCCTTTTGATGTGCTGGTTGTACCCACTTCCCCAACCCAAACCCTATTCGCTGGTGATCACCGACCGGCACGGGACGTTTCTGGGCGCGTTCCTCGCTAATGACGGGACCTGGCGGCTCAGAACCGCCCCTCACGAGATCCCTGAACGAATCAAGAGAATTCTGATCGAAAAGGAGGACCGCTACTTCTACTACCATCCCGGCTTCAATCTTCTCGCGATAGGTCGGGCGCTGGTTCAGAACATCAAAGCCGGCCGGATAATTTCCGGCGGCTCGACGATCAGCATGCAGGTTGCGCGCATGCTCAATCCGAAAGAGCGCACATACTGGAACAAGTTCGTCGAGATCTTCCAGGCACTTCAGCTTGAGTGGAAGTACTCGAAGGATGAAATCCTGCAGATGTATCTTTCGCTCGTCCCGTTGGGCGGTAACATCGAAGGACTCAAGTCCGCCTCCCTCCTGTACTACCGGACACCGATCAACCGGTTGAACGTGGCACAGCTCCTCGATCTGATCCTCATCCCAAACGATCCCAACGGGCTCCGCCCTGACCGACGTCCTGACCTGCTCTACCGGATGCGTTGCGAGCGTGGAAGCGATTTCCTTCGGAGAGGATTGCTCTCCAGACAGGATTCCGTCGTCATCTGGCGGACCCCGGCGGGGGTCTCGCGGGCGACCATCGGGCTTACCGGACCGCATTTCTGCCTGAGGATCAAGGATCAACACCCTCGCTCAAGCGAGGTGCAGAGCTCCCTCGACTCACGGATACAGAAGACCGTCGAGGCTCTCGTTACAAACCACCTCCGCCCGTGGAAAGCGCGAGGAGTCAAGAACTCTGCGGCGATCGTCATCGACAACCGCACGATGGAAATCGTAAGCTATGTTGGATCCGAGAGCTTCGAAGATTCGCTGGCAAGCGGACAAGTTGATGCCGTTCGTGCTCTTCGCTCCCCGGGCTCCACGCTCAAGCCATTCCTGTATGCTCTTGTCATGGACAGGGGGATTCTCACTCCAAAGACTCGGCTGCTCGATGTTCCGTACGACCTTGATGGGTACGCCGCCGAAAACTATGAGGGCACGTATTCCGGCTTCGTTTCAGCTGAAGAAGCTCTCAGGCGCTCACTCAATATCCCGATGATCCGACTCCTCAAAGAGGTTGGCCTCACCTCGTTTGGCGCCACGCTCGATCACGTGGGCTTCGCCTCATTGCAGCCGCAGAAGCCCAGGCTCGGACTGAGCATGATCGTGGGCGGTTGCGGTGTGACATTGGAGGAATTGACGACAGCTTACGCATCCCTGGCCAGAGGGGGTCTCTACAGCCGGGCACGCTATCTCAAGAACAATGATACGACCGGCTTGCCTTCAGAGAGAGCGATCTCAGAAGCAGCCGCCTACATGATCACTGAAATCCTTTCCGGTATCGATCGCCCGGACCTCCCGAACAATTTCGAGTCGTCCGTGAACCTTCCGATGGTGGCCTTCAAGACGGGGACAAGCTATGGGCGGCGCGACGCGTGGTGCGTCGGTTATTCCGCGGAATTCACGGTGGGAGTCTGGATCGGCAACGTCACCGGCAAAGGAGTGCCTGACCTCGTCGGGAGCAGGTCCGCAACACCGTTGCTCATCGACATTTTCAACGCGATTTCATCACCCCACCAGAAGACGATTCTCCCGATCCCGTCAGATGTCGGTGTGCGCGACGTTTGCGCAACGAGCGGCAAGCTCGCAACCAAGTGGTGCTCTCATGTCATCCAGGATCTCTTCTCGAAACGCCACTCACTCAATCAGTTCTGTGACATCGACAAGGAATACATGGTCTCCATTGATTCGAAGAAACACTACTGCGTCATGTGCGTGAAGAAGCATCCGCACAAACTGGCTGTCTATCAAGAGTACCCTCCGGAGCTGCTGACATTCTGGAAAGCAACCGGAAGACCATTTCGCACTCCCCCGGTGCATGATCCGACGTGCGAACAGCTTCCTCAGGGGAGCGGACCGCAAATCCTGAGCCCGATTCACGATATGACGTATTTGCTGACCCATGGCGAAGAGAAGATCGCCTTCTACGCGACATCCGGAGTCGATGTGAAATCCCATATCTGGTACGTCGATGACCGTTTGCTCGGTCATAAGAGGGCAGGTCAGAAGTTCTTTCTCAAGCTGCAGGATGGGAAGCATCACATTTCATGCCTGGACGAAAGGGGAAGACTCTCCTCGATCATGATCGTGGTGCAGTCTCTGTAATGCCGGGAAATACAGTCGGGCGATACTGAGCCCGCGCTGAAGAAGCGGCCGAAAGTCCGCTGAGGTTTTCTCAACACTATCGATGATCACCTCACGCTCAACGGATCCCCCTGGAGGCCATCCAGAAAGGAGCAAAGGTTATTCTGAACGGAGAGCCTGTACAAAAAGCCCTTTATGTCACTCTGAGCAGAGCGAAGAGTCTCGTTTTTTGGTTCAGATTCTTCACTTCGTTCAGAATGACAAGTGCTTTTTTGTTCTTTTTGTACGACCTCGCAGTGAAGAATCTGCCAATTTGAATCGGACTTCGTCGTGAGCTCAGTCGAACGATTCTTCGTCCCGCTTGCAGAACAGCGGGACACATCATGAAGTGATCCGCTAGGGAGAATGACTTCTAGGACAGCCCCGAGGAATGAAAGATCATCACAAGAATTCCCAACTAACTCACAGGAGTTACTATGAAACCCTCATTTCGTCTCCTCCTCGCTGCCTCCACAGCGCTGCTCGTGGGGTCCTGCACCTTGTTCCGCACCGACGCTCTGAAGGTGGCTGCCCCGCTTCCCCAGGGCATCGTGCCGAACAACACCGTTTTCGAGATCATGTTCTCGCGGGCCGTTGTCCCCCAGGAATCAACGCTCGTGTGGACCTCTACCCCCTATATCGAATTCACACCTTCAATCGAAGGGAAGTTCGTTTGGCAGGACACTGCGAAGCTCGTCTTCAGCCCTGACGCTCCCTTGCCGGGGGATACAAGGTTCAGAGCGCGACTGAACACGGATCTCCTCATTACGCTTTCGGGAGCGCGTTCCTTCACGGGTGATGACCGCTTCTCGTTTGCGACAGATCCGTTCAGTTTGAAAGGGGCGGAGTTCTTCTATGATCGTGTCGATAACAAGCGAACCGTAGGAGTCAAAGCCAATCTCGAGTTCTCCTATCTGGTCAATCCCGAGGACGTCGCGAAGCATCTCAAGGTCATCGTCGACAAAGAGCCGCACACCAGCTTCAAAGTCGTTTCGACTCTCACCGGCAAGGTCATCGCTGTGGAGATCGGTGAACTTACCCAACTGGGGAAGGAGCGACACATCACGATCTTCTTCGATGAAGAGTTTACCTCCCCCGAGACGAAGACCGCCATCACGCAGGAAAAACCCTTCACGTACATCCTTCCGGGCCTGGAGGAGCTGAAGATCCTCGGACACGGATTCGGTTTGGACGGAAAGGAGAGCTGGATCAGGATCAGAACGTCACAGGAGATCGAGCTGCAGAGCGTGAAATCTCGCATCGAGATCGCACCGTCCAGAGAAATAGCGGTGGCGGCGGGAGATGGACCGGGCTTCACGCTGCGAGGCAGACTGGAACCGGGCACGAATTTCCGGCTCGTCATCAGGAAAGGGATCGAGAGCGTCCTTGGTGCGAAGACACAGAACGACTATGAAGCCGATGTGATCATCGGCAATGTGAAGCCGTCGTTCCGATTCGCCTCGATTGCCGGGACGTACATGCTCCTCTCGGGGCAAAAAGGTATCGATATCATCACGGTGAACCTTGGCCGGCTGAACGTCCGGGTCAGTCAGGTTTTTGAGAACAACCTCGTCCACTTTCTCGACGCTGGGCGCTCGTATGACTACGATTACTATTACGAATCCGATGAAGAAGAAGGAGGAGGAATTTCCCGTCCGCGAAAATACCGTTATCACCTGGGCAACTACGGACGGATCCTCAGCACCTCAACTCTTGAAATCAAGAGCAGCCTGAACCAGGAGACGACGACGTTCTTCGATCTCACCCCCTATCTCCGCACCGATTTCCGCGGATTCTATCTGGTCGAGATCGCCGATCCATCCGAAAGCTGGCGGTGGACCTCCAAGCTCATTTCGATATCGGACATCGGGCTCATTGTCAAGCGGAACCGCCGTTCGACCGACGTCTTCGCCGTCAGCCTCGAATCAACTCTGCCGCTCGCCGGTGTAAAGATCAATCTCGTCTCAACGAACAATCAGATCATCGGCATGAAGGAAACCGACGGGGATGGCCACGCGAGATTCTCGCTGGAGAGCGAGGTCAGCCCGGGGTTTGACCTGAAGCTCGTGACCGCCCGGAAGGGGGACGACTTCAACTTCATCAACCTGAGCGACTACAGAGTCGAGACCTCCCGGTTCGATGTTGCAGGAAAAAGAAGCGGCTCGGTCGTGTACGACGCTTTCCTCTACGGAGACCGGAACATCTACAGACCGGGCGAGAACATCATCGTCTCCGGCATCGTTCGCACGGAGGATGGCAAGATCGAACCCGAGATGCCCGTCCGCATCAAGGTCTACAATCCCCAAGGGACGCTCATCTCGGAGCTACAGCGGACGTTGAACGCTCAGGGATCATTCGAGATCAGCTATGCCACTCAGCCGACAACGCAGACGGGTGAATATCGTTTCGATCTGCGGACGGGCAACGATCTGTTTCTCTCCTCCTACAAAGTAAGCGTCGAGGATTTCGTGCCGGATCGGCTTCGGGTGTACATGACGGCGTCGCAGGAAGAAGCTCGACCCGGCGACAAAGTGACCTACGAGGTCCAGGCTTTCAATTTCTTCGGCCCTCCGGCTGCGGGACGGAAAATGGAGTTTGAAGGAACGTTCGCCGCGGCCCCGTTTGTCTCAAAGCGGTACCCTCAATTCAGATTCGCGGACGACGCTGCGACGGACTATTCTGCCGATCCCGTCGTGTTCGAAGATGAAACCAACAACGAGGGAAAGGCTGAGATTGTGTTCACTATACCGAAGAATATCACGGGCAAGGGTTTGTTAAGGGTGCGGGCTCGCGCGGCGGTATTCGACGAAGCAGGCAGGCCGGTATACCAATCGGTGCAAACGGTCGTGTACCCGAAGGACCACTTCATAGGAATCCTCAACAAGGGGGCGTACTACATCAGCCCGAACACTCCGCAGACGATTCAGATTGTGGCCGTCAATAGCGAGGATGCTCCGCTCCAGGGATTCAAAGCGAAGGTGGAGGTAATTCGACGTGAGTGGCACTCGGTGCTCCGGATGCATGCGCGGACTAATACTCTGCGATATGTCTCCGAGCAGCGCGAGATTGTTGAACAAACGAAAGAAGTCACTCTCTCCGCCGAGCCAACCGCCTTCTCGTACTCCGTTCAGCGGTCCGGGGACTACCTCGTGCGCGTTTCGAAATCCGGCGAGAGAGGTTACAATCAGTTCGCCTTCTATTCGTACAGCTGGGGCTCAACAGACATCACCTCATTTGAGATCGATCCCGATGCCCGAATTGACATCGTTATGGACAAAGATGTGTACGCTCCGGGCGACCGGGCCAAGATCCTGTTTCAATGCCCGTTCGACGGAAGGCTGCTCGCCACCGTGGAGAGAAACGAGGTGGTGAGCTATCATTATCTTGATGTGTCGAGCAACTCTGCTTCGCTCGAGGTCGCCGTTTCAGACGCTTTCCTCCCCAACGTCTACGTCACGGCAGTGCTCTTTCGCAAGGTGAAGGAACAGAGTCTTCCTTTGTTGGCCGGTCACGGTTTCGCGCCGTTGATGGTCGAGAAGAAGTCGAACAAACTCGATGTTGTGATCAGCGCGCCCGAGAAGATCCGTCCCAAGACAAAGCAGAAGGTCACGGTAACCGTTCCCGGCGAAGGAAATGTCGCCCTGACTCTCGCGGCTGTTGACGAGGGGATCCTGCAAATCAAGAAGTATGCAACCCCTGACCCGTACGGTTACTTCTATATGCGCAAGGCTCTCGAGGTCGAGTCCTACGATTTCTTCCGTGACCTCATTCCAGAGCCGCAGAGAAAGAAGGAAGTCGCGAGCAGCCCGGGCGGCGGCGACGAAGAGGCGATGTCGCTGCGCGCCAGCCCTCTGGGTGTGCAGCGATTCAAGCCCTTGTCGTTATGGTCCGGCATCCTCTCCACGCAGGCAAATGGCCAGGTCGAAGTGACCCTGGACGTCCCTGAGTTCAGCGGCGAGCTCCGGCTCATGGCTGTGGCATACAAAGAGAAGCGGTATGGTTCTGCGCAGCGAGCAATGAAGGTCGCAGACCCGGTCGTTATCAATGTTGGCCTCCCGCGCTTTATGAGTCCGAACGACGCAGTCATCATGCCGATCACGGCGTTCAACACGACCGACAAGAAGGCGTCGCTCTCGTTTTCCGTTGAAACCGAGGGTCCGATCACCGCC
>VGWB01000178.1 GCA_016873755.1 Ignavibacteria bacterium
AAGCGTGGACTGTACAATCCCACATATCTGGGCGCAATCAGTCCCCTCTGTAGCGACGGCTTCGCGTGTGGGGGAGAGGGGATGCAGGGGTGTGTGGTCTTCACACGACTGATTACAAGTTGCGGTGCGACAGCCATCGCTGCGTAACATCACTTAATAAATCGGACTCCCTGATTCGCGCGATTCCCGCGAATTTCACGGATTTGCGAAGCAATCATTGATCAACGAACCTCGGAAACACGACACTAGTAGCCTTCTATGTAGGCATGGATTTCCCGCGCACTCTTTACTACATGGTCCGGTTCTATTGACCAGCCGGAAGTATCACTCCCCGTTCCGTAGAGTGCGGCGATATTGACTATCCGTATATATCTGTCCTCGCTTTTCAACCGCTTGTTTGCGTTATGCCCGCACAGCGTGTCTGTTTCGTGATCGCCTATGAAGAATATCCACCTGCAGCTGGTTCCCTCTAGTTTGTCTAGACAAACAAGCAATCCGTCAGGCTCAGGTTTCTGCCTGCGAAGCGATATTTCTTCGTACCCCACGATATCCCGAAAGCAGTGAAGCAAATCTCTTCTTTCCAACACTCGGACAATGTTGCTTCTTGAGTTCTGCGAAAAGACGAGATTCGGGTACTTGCTCAATGAGTGAACAGCTTCCTCCACCCCATCAAAGAACATTATTTCAGAGTCGTCACTCAGTTGACAAGTAGTCCATAACCGGCCTACCTCGTCGATCTGATCTTCGTTCATCCCAAATTCATTCTTGTACAGCTCCCTCCAGTTCTTCGCCCGCTTGTTCGCCAGTCGGTAATTGTCCAGCGTCTGCAGCGCTGTATACTCAAATGCTTTTTCACCAACGACACGCTCAAAGATCCTCCTTGTCACATTAAAGTTTTTGAGGCTGGTATCGACCAGAGTGCCGTCGTAGTCCCAAATTATTGCTTTGTTCATTTTGCTCGATTCCAAGAGAAGGGTGAGTTGTACCTACGGGGCTGGTTCGGAGAGGGGATTCCGGCTCCCGGCTTGAAGCGCGTCGGGTACCGGCTAGGTGAATAAGTTGCAGCGAGCCGCCGAACTGCTGGAGGACGACACCGGATGTCAAACCCCTTCAACGGCTATCATTCGCGTCTTGGCGATCGCTTGCCGCAATTCCTTCGCAGGCCGGTACGCTTCCGATGCCCACCACTCCCGCGCACGCTCAGGCGTCGGGAACTCAAGCACGACGATGCGGCCGGGCACCCAGGCTCCTTCAAGCGTTTCAACCTTCCCCCCACGAACCACGTATTTTCCCCCGTGGCCAATAACAGTCGGGGCTGCGAGCTTCTTGTACTCTTCATAGCGAACGAGATCAGCGATTTCTATCTCTACAATCACATACGCTGCCATTTGCCCCTCCAGCGTTGTTCTGATTCATTCAATCCACGGTGCTGCCGTGAGAGATCCCCGTAAGGGCGGTGCAGGTTCGTCAAAGCTTTCCGCATCCACGACGCGCCCGGCGATTAGACCCGTTGCACCGGTGACAGCGGGCGAAATCCCTGGGAATTCCTTTGTCACAGGGATCCCTCTTGACTGAGGTCAATACTTGGGTGTGACCCCTAGATTGTGGAACATGAACGTATACATGTCTGTCGTCAGCTCGAGGGCTTTCGTCGTGCTGCTGGCGCCGTGGCCCGACCTCGTTTCGATGCGAATCAGCACGGGATTGTCCCCGCCCTGCTTTCCCTGCAACGTGGCTGCATATTTGAACGAGTGGGCAGGCACCACACGGTCATCGTGATCGGCTGTTGTGATGATCGTGGCAGGGTACTTCAGGCCCTCCCGGATGTTGTGCAGCGGCGAATAGCGGTAGAGAGCCTTGAATTCCTCTTCCTTGTCGCTCGAGCCATAATCCGGTATCCAGTTCCACCCGATAGTGAACTTGTGGAACCGGAGCATATCCATCACGCCGACCTGCGGGATCGCAACCTTGAAGAGGTCAGGGCGCTGATTCATGACAGCCCCCACGAGCAAGCCGCCATTCGAAGCACCTTGAATTGCGAGCTTTTCGACCGAAGTGTACTTGTTTGTGATCAGGTATTCGGCAGCAGCGATGAAATCATCGAAAACGTTCTGCTTCTTCAGCTTGGTGCCCGCCTCGTGCCACTTCTCTCCGTACTCGCCGCCCCCGCGCATGTTCGCCGATGCGTAGACAAATCCCTGCTCGAGAAGGACAAGTCGCAGCGCGTTGAAGGAAGGTGACGTCGAAACGCTGAATCCTCCGTACCCGTAGAGCAACGTCGGATTCTTGCCGTCGAGCTTGATTCCCTTCTTGTGCACGATGAACATCGGCACGCGGGTGCCATCCTTGCTCTCGTAGAATACCTGCTTTGTCTCATAGTCGGCGGGATTGAATTCCGGAATTTCCGCAGTGCGGAATCGCGTGGACTTCCGCGTTGCGATGTCGTACCGGTAGATCGTGGGCGGGAAGATGAACGACGTGAAGGTATAGAAGACGAACTCCTGGTCCCTCTCTCCACCGAAACCTCCGGCAATGCCAAGATCCGGCAGCTTCACCTCGTTTTCGAGTTTCCCTTCGAGGTTGTACACGTATGCGCGCGTCGTGACGTCCTTCAGGTACGTAGCAAAAAGCTTCCCGCCGGCCGTGCCGGCACCCTGGAGTGGTTCGGGCTTTTCGGGGAGGATGTCCTTCCAGTTCTTTTCGTCCGGGCTGCTTGGGTCGAACAGAATGACTCTGCCGTTAGGTGCATTCCTGTTCGTTCGAATGAGGAACTTGTCCCCAACGTTGTCGATCAGGCCGTAGTTGTCCTCTCCGATCTCTGCAATGATCGGCCTGAAGGTTTTCTCGTCCTTCGACAGGTCGCAAAAGAAAAGCGCGTTCCCTTTCTTACCCTTCCCCCGTTCGGAGATGCTAAGAATGGCGAATCGCTGATCTTCCGTCGTGCCGACATTGTGAAACCGCTCGGGATTAGCATTATCCTCGTAGACGAGTTCGTCCCGAGACCGCGGTGTTCCAACGCGGTGGTAATACACGGTGTGGAAGACGTTCTTTGTCGTGAGCTCCTTGCCTTTCTCGGGTGCCGGATACCGGCTATAGTAGAACCCGTCGCCCCGCCAAGCGACGCCGGAGGCCTTGAGCCACAGGAGCGTGTCGGCAAGGCTCTTTAGGTTGGTCATATCCATCACAAAATACTCTTGCCAGTCTGACCCGCCTCTGGAAATTCCGTACGCGGCAAGTTTTCCGTCTTTCGAGAGACTGAATCCGCTCAAACGCGTGGTGCCATCTGCCGAGAATGTATTGGGATCGATCACAACCTCCGGCTTTCCGTTCAGACCCTTTTGTCGGTAGAGGACACTCTGGTTCTGCAATCCCTCGTTCTTCGAGAAGTAGAAATACTCTCCTCTCTTGAAGGGCGCGCTGTACTTCGGGTAGTCGAAGAGCTTCTCCACGCGCTGTCTGACTTGCTCGCGGAATGGGATCTTCTCCAGGTATCCAAACGTTACCTTGTTCTGTTCCTCGATCCATTGCCGTGTATCGGTTGAGTTCTCGTCTTCGAGCCAGCGATATGGATCGGCGACCATGACGCCGTGATAGGTGTCGACATGATCGATCGCTTTGGTCTTGGGGTACTCGAGTCTCTGTGCACTCGCGGTGGCACACAACAGGACGATCGTCAAGACGGGGGTGACGAGTAACCGGCGAGCCATTCGTGTTTTTCTCATAGGATACCTCCGGAAGGGGTGGATCGATGGAAGCTGTTCTCAATCAATTCCTTAGCGATTGGACAAATCGATCAAAGAAAGCAGGCAGATCCTGCAGCGGACGCTTTTCGAGGGTGCTCATTGCTTCGCGAGGCTTGAAATCGACTCTCCCGATGAACGTCTCGACATCGTATTCACCGAGCGTGTGGTCGAGCAGAAGGAAGGCGATGTGACCGAAGATTCGCTCGTCGAAGTACTTCGCATCGCCCAGGAAAAGCGTGATGCTGACCTTCCGTGCTTCGGGCTCGAGCGTGAATTCTACCTCATCGGATGAAATCATCACATTGCCGATGCCCACAGTGCATGAATCCGATCGGCGGGGGCGGAATTTGATGAACTGCCACCGGGGGAGATCGGGCGCAGCATCGCCAAGCTTGATGACGGCCGGGAACGCCTCACGATGCCCGTCTGCACTGATGACGAACTGGCGTTTGTTTTCTTGGACAGAGCTGAACTCGAATGTCAGTGACTTATGAACCCTGTGCAACTCGCGCATCAACTCACCGAAAACCTTCTCCTGTTCCCGCTCGAAGTTGAAGAGCCGGTCTTCGTTGGCCTGGAACCATTCCCAGAATCTGGTCTCGCGGGATTGCTTCGATTTGGACGTCATAGTCAGTGGCGAAGGTGGCAGGATGGATAAGACCTTGCGCTGCACATCGGGAAGTGCCTACGTGAATATATCGAAAACCCTCAGGAAGGGCAATGATTTGCTGATGAGTTGCCTCGTGTGCAGAGAAGCGAACATGGAAAAATTTGGCTGAGGTTTCTGAAATGGGATTAATATATCTTGATACTCTGAAGGTTCGCCCTCGTTGCGTCAGAATACCAGATGTCGAGGAACTCCTTGATGGACTGATCTTCCCGGCGCATCATCTCTTCGGCAATCGGCTTCCGCAGCAGCGATTTTATGCTCGTGAATGCTTCCGGGGACTTCGCAGCGAAATTCTGTGCAACCTGTCTTGCCGACGAGAGAAGGTCTTCCTCGGTTGTCACTTCCTGCACCAAGCCCACGTTTTTGGCCTCCTCAGCAGAAAACATCTCTCCGGAGTAAAGGACTTGCGTTGCCTTCGCACTCCCGACCCAGAAGCGTAGCATCTCGGTGCTGCCGGCGAACACGGATGATCCAAAGCCGATCTCATTGAGAGATATCTTGGCTTTCCCGCGCGCCATGACTCTGCAATCACACGCCAATGCCAGCATGCATCCACCTGCAATCGTGTGCCCGTTGAGTGCGGCAACTACGGGCTTCGGATAAAGGAACAGGTATGTATAGAGGGCGGTGAACCTGGTCAGGTAGGGAGCGAAGCGATCTCGCGTAAACGGCAGGAATTCCGGAATGTCGAAGCCGAACGAAAAGAACTTGCCACTTCCCGTCAGGATCACAGACTTCGCCTCCCGGTCGTTTTCAAGGGTGGTGAGGAGCCCCCCCAACTCGTCAACGACGGCACCATTCAGTGCATTCACCTTTCCTCTGTTGAGGACCAGTGTTGCAATACCATCGCTTCTTTCCAGTTCGATGAAACCCATGGTCATCTCCTTGGCTCGAGCTTCTTGTTGTTGTGCTATTCAAAACGGGATTGACTGACATGATCCGGTTGGAAAGTTCTCATATCCTTACAGGATTTTCGCTCAGAATTTCATCCAGCGCGCTCGAAAACAAATCTGCATCGCTCTTGGTGAAGCAAAGCGGCGGCCGGATCTTGAGAATGTTTTTGTAGGGTCCGTCTGTGCCGGTAAGGAAGCCGGTCTCTCGCAGGCGGTTCACGACGTACGAAGCCTCCTCTGTGGCCGGTTCCAGCGTCACGCGGTCGCGTACCAGCTCCACGCCGATGAACAAACCCAGGCCGCGCACGTCGCCCACAAGCGGGTGATGCTCCATCAGCGCACGCAGTTTTTTTATCAGATATCCCCCGACATCCCTGGCGTTTGTCTGGAGATTTTCTTCTTCGAGGACATCCAACACGGCCAGTCCCACTGCACAAGCGACCGGATTTCCGCCGAAGGTGCTGAAGAATTCCATCCCGTTGTCGAAGGAAGCCGCAACCTTCGGTGTCGTGACAACTGCAGCAAGCGGAAACGCGTTACCGATAGGCTTCCCCAAGACCACGATGTCCGGCACGACATTCTGAGTCTGGAAACCCCAGAAGTGTGTGCCCAATCGGCCAAAGCCGACCTGAACCTCGTCGGCGATGCTCAGGCCGCCCGCCGCGTGCACGTGCTTGTAGACTTCCGCAAGATAACCGGCCGGAAACACGATCTGTCCGCCCACGCTGGGTAGCGTCTCCGCGATGTAGGCTGCAAGTCCCTTCCCGGAGGATTGTATCTGCGCGATGAGTTCGGCAACGGATCGGGCGTACTTCCGGCCAGCCTCGAGATCGCTACGCTTGAATTGTCCGCGGTAATCATCGGGGACGGGCGCGATGTGTACCCACGGCTTGCACCCCTCGCCTCCCGGTCCATTGAACTTGAACGGGCTGATGTCGACGAGAGTGGTGGTATGCCCGTGATAAGCATTGTCGAGCACGATGATGTCGTGCTGCCGCGTGTGGGTCCGAGCGAGGCGCAGGGCCAATTCGTTGGCTTCGCTGGCAGAATTAAGGAAGTAGCAAACGCGCAACGGCTCCGGCATGAGACCCGTAAGTCTCATTGCGTAGCGCCCGATGTTGTCATGCAGGTACCGCGTGTTGGTGTTGAGCAGCGCCATTTGCTGTTGGGCTGCTTTCACCACGCGCGGGTGGCTGTGTCCTACCAGCGGAACATTGTTGAACACGTCCAGAAATGCACGGCCGGTCTCGTCGTAGAGATACTGCCGCCAGCCACGCACAATTTTCAACGGCTTGTTGTAGCTGATGCTCAGGTTGCCACCGATATGCGCTCGACGGATTGCCAATGTCTCCGCCTTGCTCAACTCTGTGTTTCGGAGGCGTTCCTCCGGAATCCGGACTATCGCATTCGGGTCGGGGGAAAGGCTCTTCCACACGTCACGCTGGCTCGCAAACGCTACGCCGGGGAAATCGGTGTCCAGCTCGAGGAGATCGGTGATAAGCTGAAGGTGCAGATGCGGCGGCCACTCGCCGTTTGTTGTCATCTCACCGATGCTCCCGATCCGCTGGCCGCGTTCGATCCTCTGGCCGACGGCCAGGCTCGTGATTGAATCTGTGCTCAGGTGGCCGTACAGAGTGAAGAACGGCTGCCCATCATCTGTTGCGTGACGGAGGATGACGACAGGGCCGTAGTCGAGTCTGCCTGTGTTGTTCGCGAAGGCATGTACCGTCCCCTCGAGCGGAGCGTGAACACCGGTGCCCGGCTCGGCGAATAAGTCGAGGCCGAGATGAATTGTGCGGAACTCATCGGTGGGATGCGGGCCTGAGGCGTACAGCGGCGCGCGGTAGAACATCCGGGCTTCATCATAACGACCGATCCCCACCTGCACACCCTCTTCCTTCATAGCGCTGAACAGCATGTCCGTGAGGGCATCCGG
>VGWB01000179.1 GCA_016873755.1 Ignavibacteria bacterium
CGAATCCGACGCATCAACGGTCACACCGTCGTCGCAAGAACGATAGACGCTATGAAATCACGAGCACCGAAGGTACGATTAGCCGCTTAAGAAATTTCCACAACTATTGACATTAACTCACCGCGGAACTGAGAAACGGGCGGACTCTCTCCTCTATGACCTGGCAACCTGTCATCTGCACTATGAGAACATCTTGTACTCTGCTACTGCTCGCGATGCTGTGCTCGGTCGGTTTTTCCCAGGCGCAGCGCGGCAAGATCACCGGTGTGGTCATCGATGAGCAAACCAAAGAGCCGCTGATCAGCACAAACGTGTTCATCGAAGGGACGACGCTGGGTGCAGCGACCGACCTGGAGGGGCGATATGTGATTCTCAACGTCCCGCCGGGCACGTACTCCGTCACGGCCTCCATGATCGGCTACGCCAAGGTCACACAGACCGGTGTCGGAGTGTACATCGATCGAACGACGGAGGTGAATTTCCGCCTGAGGGACGCGACGATCCAGGTGCAGGAGGTGGTCGTCGTTGCCGAACGGCCGAAGATCATCAAGGACCAGACTTCGACAGCCCAAACCCTCGATGACGCGCAGATCAGGTCTGCCCCGATAGAAGGGCTGCGGGGCGCGCTCGATCTGGCTGCCAGCTTCCAGAAGAACGCGCAGGGGAACTACAGCATCCGAGGGTCAGGCTCATACGAGCTGAATTTCCAGATCAACGGCGTGGAGCAGATCAACTCATCCACGAGCGCTCCCGGTGCATTTGCCACGGACAAGGCCAACAACTCGTGGAAGTACGATGTCAACCCCCTTGGTGTTCAACAGGTGCAGCTGATCTCCGGCGGATTCTCGGCGGAATACGGCAATGCTCAGGCGGGAGTGGTGAAGGTTGTGACGAAGGAGGGGACACCCCAGTTCAAGGGGGAAGTCCGGGTGGAGTACCGTCCCCCGGGGCAATATCACTTCGGGAACTTCATCTACGACCATTCGAACTACGAGTGGCAGAGGTGGGGAACGCTCGACAGATGGATGGCCCAGCGTGACATCATCCTCAAAGAGTTCAAGCTGGACATCCGCTACAAGGATCTGATGGACCGCTCGGCGACCGATCCCGAGGCGAAGCGTCAGTTTGACGAGATCGTCAACCGGGAGATTGCCTAGGCGCACGACCTGTGGGTCAAGAACCACACGCCGAGCGAAAACAATCCTCTCGGGGTCTATGATTATCGGGACTATGCCTACACGCGTTATCTTGTCGGCGTCGGGGGTCCACTCGGCAAGAACCCGGAGATGCTGAAGTTCTATTTCTCCGGCGAGTACCGCAAGAATCCAACCCGTCTGCCGACGCCGGAGAGGAATCAGATCTATCAGAACTATCTCCTGAACATCCTCTATCATCCAACAAAGATGCAAAAGATCAAGCTGATGGGGATGTTTCAGAAGTACCGCGGCGGAATCTGGTCGGGCTCGGAAGACATCCGCTGGTCGGGCCTCGCCTTCACGCCGCCCGGCGTGTCGACGAAGTACTACGTGTTGGTGGATCCCGTACGAACAGAGCAGACGATCACGCAAAGCCTCAACTGGGTCTATACCATCAACAGCAATTCCTTTGTCGAGGCAACGCTCTCTCACCAGAACGAGAAATATGAGCTTCCGTACGAATATCTTGCTGGTTGGGCGACGGAACGCGACCGGCTCGACAGTCTCGGCGATACGCGAGGCACGATTCTGAAGGACGGCATCTGGTGGGACAACCAGTACTTCCGCCCGCTGTTCAACTTCAGCACGAACTATTATCAGGACAACCGGACGGAGCACTGGAGTCTGAGCGTCGACTACACGAATCAGCTCGACCCGACCAACCTCTTCAAGGCCGGCGGGCGAGTGTACTACTGGGATATGGTGAACAACGGGGTCAACTCAAGCTTCCAGGCAAACACGTATGTTGCGCGCTCGGGATATGCCGAGTACTACCACGCCTATCCCTACGCCATCTCCGTGTATGCTCAGGACAAGATGGAGTACTCCGGTATGGT
This sequence comes from Ignavibacteria bacterium, assembly GCA_016873755.1. Lineage (GTDB taxonomy): Bacteria > Bacteroidota > Ignavibacteria > UBA10030 > UBA10030 > VGWB01. The sequence continues at coordinate 2,033 of VGWB01000179.1, forward strand.
TGCCAACATCGGTCTCCGGGCAGAGGCCTACAACTTCAACGTCGGCGTTCCGACCGATCGCTTCAACCCGCTCTACCAGGGCACTTCGGGTCCCGGTCAGGTTGGTGACCCTGAAAATGAACCGTCGAAAGCGAAGTTTATCCTCCTCCCACGGCTGGGGGTCTCCTTCCCGATTGGAGAGAACACAGCCTTCCGCATCCAGTACGGTCACTTTGCGTCGATGCCGATTTTCAGCCAGGGGCTTTCCCAGCGAACGCAGTCAGGATGGATTGGCAGGGGCAATCCGGACCTCGAACCGAAGAAGACCATCAACTACGAGTTCGGGCTTCAGCAGGTTCTTCAGGAGACTCACCGGTTTGACATCGCCCTCTACTACAACGACCGCGTCCGCCAGGTCGGGACGCTGCGGGTAGCGTCTCTGACAGGCAGTCGCGATCGGCCGTCCGGCTTCACCTCGGACAACACGCCGCTCTACAGCTACACGACCTTCGACAACAATGCGTTCGGTTCCACAGCGGGTCTCGAGGTGACCTTTGAGCGAATCAATGTCAGCACGTGGGGCTATCGGCTCAGCTACAGTCTGTCGCAGACGACCGAAGGGAACTACGGACCACAGGTGATCTATCCCGACAACACCCGGAGCTATGAACTGCGAAATTTCACAGGGGAGTTCATCTCCGCTTCAGACCGGACGCACAACTTCCGCGGGCTCGTTCAGTACACCATCCGCGAGGGGGAAGGGCCCGAACTGCTAGGGATCAAGCCCCTCTCCAACACAATCATTAGCATGACCTATACGGCACAGTCCGGCACTCCATTCACCTATCGGACGACGTTCGACCTCAAGGACGTTGTCAACAACCGACGCTATCCTCTCGAGTCAAGTGTTGACCTCAACGCCGTCAAGACGTTCAACCTGTTCGGCTACCGGATCATTGCGGGCGTCCGCGTGATGAACCTCTTCGACAATCGGTGGCTGACTCCGATGGATACGGATGATGATCGGCGCAACTGGGTGGAGCAAGGAATCACGGTGGCCGATCCGGGCAACGATCCGCTGCGCCTCAGCACGATCGTCGCGCCGTATCGCGCATATCGGAACATTCCCCGGCAGGTATTCTTCAGTCTAGGAATAGGATTCTAGATGATGATGACAGCTCAACGGCGCATTCGCGCACTGATCCTCCCTCTCTTCTTCGGACTGGGCCTCGAGCTCGCCGTCGCGCAGGTAGAGTCGCCTGTGCTCTCGTTTAACCGCGGCATGCTCTGGCAGAGCGTGTTCTTCGGAAAGATCGGACCGAACTTCAGCAACTGGGGCCGAAGAGGAATTGGACTCGACTGGCCGGGATTCGACGAGACGTGGATCCGTGAGGATATCGGCGGCGCACCCTCACATATGGTGACCGGCGGATTGTGGATTGGTGCGAAAAAGGCGAACGATAGTGTCCTGACCGTCGAAGACTGGTCCATGTACGGGGGAACGGTTTCCAATGAACCCAATGTCAAATACCGGGTCACGAAACACACGCTCAAGTACAAGAACGGCGAGAACTACTGGTTGAAGAGCGCTCCGCTGGAGGGGGAGGAAGTGATCGAGACAGTGTGGGAGTATAATCTCAACTATTCGAATGTTGATGACCGAGAGCGCCAGCTTCCGGTGCGCGTGAGAAGGACAGCACACCAATGGAGTGGATCGAGGAGGGATGAGAACTACGTCATCTACGAGTACATCATCAAGAACATTTCGCCGGAACTCCGGGCGGCGGGGCGCGCGGTGGCGGACACACTCTACGGTCTCCATCTTCTCCTGAACTACGGACTCCAGGTGAACTCGCGGGCCTGGAGCGTGCTCTTTCCTTCACTGACGCCGGGGGCACGCAATACGTGGTTTTTCTACGATGCGGGAAGGAGGATGATCTGGGGGCGCGCAGCAGATTACCCGGAGACCGTCGCGAACGAAGATTACAGCTTCTCGAATTCTCAAGGACCCGTGAAGGACGGCAAACCGAGCGGGGAATGGCTCGCGCCGGGATTCGTCGGGGTCCGACTGCTCTACGCCTCGCCCGATCAAACCGGTGAGGCAACCCGCGTTAATCGCTATGGATGGTCCGCAGGGAGCAATTCGATCGACTTAAGCGGCCCATTCACGGGAATTGGCACGAATGAGGCGAAGTACGCCGTAGTGAGCAATCTTGGCAACGCTGCCAATTTCGTCTCGAGCTCGGCCGACACCACGTACATGCGTCGGTCACGCATGTGGTCCATGATGACCCTGGGTCCATGGAAGCTCCTGCCGGGCGATTCCATCACGGTCGCCATCGCTGAGTTCGTTGATGGAGTTGACTACCGCTATGCGGTCGATCCGGCCACATCACCATCGTTCCTCGGATCGCGCGGGGCACAGATCTTCTTCGCCACGGCGGACAAGGCGAAGTTTACCTACGATCAGCGCCTGGCCGGAAAAGGATACAATCATCCGGATCCGCCTGCAGCACCGAAGTTCACCGTGGACTTCTACCGCGAGAAGGAGCGGTCGGTCGCCAACGTGCTCCGATGGGGGATCGAGGCGGAGACGGTAAACGATCCAGATGATGGGACCAATGACCTGGCCGGTTACCGTGTCTATCGCTCGAGTTTCCTGCCCATCGGTCCATGGGACTCGGTGGGAACGGTGTTGAGACGGGATCTGAAGTACTTCAACCCTGCGAACAACGGGTATACGTTCGTCGATTCAACCGTCTTGATCGGAACAAGCTATTACTATGCCGTTACCGCCTTCGATACCGGCAAAGTAAGCTGGCCGGTGAATCCCTCGTCCATCTTTCCGGAGACGCGATCAACGCGCGTGCCAGCCCTGGAGTCCTCGATCTTTGCAAACCGCACGACGACGCCGTTCAAGGCGACGATTCCGCCGCTGTTGACCACAAACGAGATCCTCGTTGTGCCAAACCCGTATGTGATCGGGGAAGGATTCTCGCAGCCGGGCGAGACGGATCAGATCCAGTTTGTCAATCTCCCCAACCCATGCACGATACGCATCTACACCGTTCGTGGGGATCTCGTGAAGACAATCCAGGTCGGCGAGGGATCGGGGGCCATCGCGTCGTGGAACCAGGTGACTGACTTCGGTCAGTTCGTTGAAAGCGGTGTGTACATCTTTCACGTCGATTCTCCGGTCGGCAGCAAAATCGGAAAATTCGCCATCGTACGATAAATGAAAACGCTCAGTTCAGTCCTCGCATTTCTGTTGGTGCTTCCGGCCTACGGCCAGGAGTTCAAGAAGACCGCGACGTCGGGATTTGTCTTCCTGGAGATTCCGGTCACTGCCCGCACGGCAGCGCTTGGGGAAGCGTCCTTGAGCCTCTCTGACGTCAACGCAGAGGGGGTGTTCGCCAACCCTGCGTCGGTCGGGTTCACGACGCAAACCCATTCCGCTTCTTTCTCATACGCTCCCTGGATTGCTGAGATGAAGCACTACGCATCGAGCTACGCCTATGATTCACCTCTCGGCGTGTTTGCTGTGGGTGTCATTGTCTTTGATTTTGGCAGCATGCCGCGCACGCAACGGGCCTCAGGGCGCCAGGTGTATGAGGTCGTCGGGGATTTCAACGCGAATGGGCTGTGCGTGGGACTGACCTACTCCAAGCGACTGACCGATCGGTTTTCCTTCGGTGTCACGACGAAGTACGTGCGCGAAGGGATCGACATCTACCGCGCGAGCAATGTGCTGTTTGACGGCGGGGTGCTCTACTACACGGGATTCCAGTCTTTGCGCATCGCCGCCGCGCTTCAGAATTTTGGCACGGATGCGAAGTACAAGAACGATCCCTTCAAAATGCCTTCGATGCTCCGGCTGGGCATGGCTGCAGAACTCCTCGGTGATTTCTCCTCTCAGTATCGGGTCAGCGGCCTGGTCGAAGCGCTGCACCCGAGTGATGCGGATGAGCGGGTCAATGTAGGTCTCGAGGTTGCCTGGAACAGCGTGCTGATGGTACGGGGTGGGTACAAGTTCCGCTACGATGAGGAGACCTACAGTGTCGGTGTGGGTCTACGGCCCAGCCTGGCTGTTCCCGTCGGGCTTGATGTTGCCTTTTCGGACTATGGTCGCCTGGGGAACATCCTTCGGTTCTCACTTCAAATGGGATTGCAGTAAGATGAAACGAATCCTCGTCCTCTGCCTTCTTTATGCGTTGGGTGCCGGATCTGTGGGCGCGCAGATACAGTCGATCTCCTTCTATTCGAACTATGCCGTCGCGCTCGACAAGCGCATCGCGGTCACTCACGGGACAGCAGTCGGTGGAGGTGTCGAGCTCCGGATCGGTGTTCTGGACAACTACTCCGTGAGCATCGTCGGGGGGTATGATCTGTTCAGTCTTCAGCAGGACTCAGCGCTGGCCCAGTGGAATTGGCGTTTCTGGACGGAGCGCTACCAGGGCATCGTCAGGGATAACCTGGCTTCGGATTCATCGCTGAGTGCGACGCTCAATCCTGTTCAGAAGATGGATCTTCTTCCGCTGCTGCTGACGGTGAATGCGGAGTTCACACCGTCGAAGGACTTCACGCTCAGGCCCTTCGTTGGAGGTGGATTCCTGTTCTATACTCGGAGGATGTATCTGGTCGAAGATTGGCAGAAACGGTTCAGTGCGATCGGCTATACGTTCGAGTACAGCTATCGCAATTTCGCGCAGAACAAGGTGGGGAATCCCGCCGTTTTGATTGGAGGAGTCACCGCTGGCTATCAGGTGAATGATTTCATTACGCTCGATGTCGCAGCCCGCTATCTCACCGTACTTCCGACAACTGGCAAGCTTGGCTTCGACGAGTTCCCGTTCACGAGCGCCCTGGACTTCAAGGTCGGGGTTTCACTCCTTTACTAGATCGGCATAGTAGAACAACAATCTCTTTGACCGCTAGAAAGTGCCGGACTCTATGAAGAGAACTTTAGGCATCCTCAGTGCAGTTCTGCTCTCGTTGCCGTTCGGTGCGCGTGCTCAGTCACAACCGATCAGCATCGGTGCCGGTGCGTCCTTCCTCGCGCCGGTAGGCTCGCTCGCGTATCGGTTCCGTCCGACAGTCGGCGGGGCTGTGGAGATCACCCCGTTCTCCGGAGGCCAACCGGTATGGAGCGGGTCGCTCGAATATTTCGCGTTCGACCGTGAGAACAC
>VGWB01000180.1 GCA_016873755.1 Ignavibacteria bacterium
ATAGTACGCTTCCAGGCCAAACTGGGAGAGCGACACGGCGACGTTGGCTTCCCCGCCCCCGAAGCTGACATCGAGTTGTCTCGCCTGTCCAAACCGCTGATACCCGGGCGTCGACAGCCTGAGCATGATTTCCCCGAACGTGACGACCTTTGTCCCTGCCATACGGAATCCCCTTACGTTCCTGCTTTGGCTTTCTTGAAGTTCTCAACCATCCGTCTCGCCCGCTCCGTCAGCACCTCATATCGCTCTTCTTCAATCGCCTTCTTGTCCAAAAGATCGCTGCCGATGCCCACTGCTGCAGCGCCGGCGGCTATCCACTCGCCGACGTTGTCGATCGTTACGCCGCCGGTCGGCATCAGCCGGATGTCCGGAAAGGGGCCACGAAGGTCTCGAAAATACTTCGGACCCAGAGAGGTGGCCGGGAAGACTTTTACGATATCCGCTCCCGCAGCCCAGGCCGCATAGATCTCTGTGGGCGAGAAACAGCCGGGCATGACGACAGTATGGCGCTCGTGACAGAGCCGGATGATTTCCAGATTGAGAATCGGCCCGACGACGAACCTGGCGCCCGCGTCAATAACCTTTCCGGCGGTGTCCCTGTCCGTAACCGTCCCTGCCCCGATGATCACGTCGCCGGAGACTGAAGACACCAACTGCCGAATGATCTCCACCGCTCCAGGAACGGTCATGGTGATCTCGATGGACCTCACGCCACCCTGCCTCACCGCCTCGATGACCTTGAGGAGGCGCTGCGTGTCCTTCATCCGAATGACCGCGACGACCCCCGTATTGATGATGTGAGTGAGAACCTCGTTTGGATTCATAGAGCTACTGAAGATAAAAGCAATAGTACGGTTCTTTGGCAGCCGCTCGTTGAATCATCAGGGCGAGCTCACGAGCGTGGTAGTCGCCCCACATGGACGATTCGCCGAAGGGGGTTGCGCTTCCCGGCGGGACGTAGTCCCACCCGTTTGGCCTGTGATAGATGGAATGAAGGATCAGACCCTGGTGATGGGGACTGTTCGAAAGATACGGCTCGTCGAACACATGTGACGCAATGGTGAGGCCGGCCTGGAAATACGCTCCGCCGCGTTCTTCCGCCCGGTGTGATCTCAGGTAGCTCCCCAGCCGTAACAATCCCTGGGCTGCAATGACGGCGGCCGAGCTGTCCACCGGCTCAAACTGGTTGAACGGGTCGGCCGGTCGATCAAGGTAGTTCCCAAGCTTGACCAATCCCGGCGCGCCGGTGTCCCAGTACGGAATGCCGTCTGACGGGCTGTTTGCGATGTAGAAGTCGGCCACTGCTTCCGCTACATCCCGAAACGCCGTGCAGATCTTCTGCTTTCCCCCAAATGATTCGAGCTCGCTCTCAGGCAGCGCGTCGAGGAATTCAAGCTCTTCTGCATATCCGCAGAGAATCCAGCCGAGGCCGCGCGTCCATGTTGAGAACGGCGAATACCCCTGTTGGGTGCTTGGGCAGCGGTACGATCCGTCGTTGAGATTGAAAATCGATTCGTGCGCAACACGACCCCGCACATCGTAGGCATCTCTCCCCTCGCCGTAGTACACATTGTAACGCGCCGTCGTTTCGGCATGCTGCAGCAATCGCTGGAGAAGATTGATTCTCTGGTCCCTCTCCCCCATAAGAACGTGTCCCAGCTGATGGGCAACGGCCAGAGAGCGCAGCGATCGAACGGTATCTGCGAAGAGGGAGTGCGGGCCGTTGAACGAATAGATATATCCCTGGTCGCCACCAAGGTCTGTCCATCGAGCCGCCTGAACGGCGCCGCTGACCTTCAGTGCCAACTCATAGAAGTTCTTCTCCCACTCGTTGTAGGGTGTCTTTCCCTCTCTCATCAGACGATGGAGATTGCCGAATGTGCTGATATTGTTGAAGCCGTGATCGTGCACTCCTGTGTGGCTGACGTGCGTGGCCATATGAGCCAGTGTTCCCTGGCGGCCGATGTCAAGAAACTGATTATCCCCCGTAGCGTCAAATTGGAGGAGTGCCGATCCGAACTGAAATCCCTGCGTCCACTCCGTCCAGCCTCTTGATGTATAGACACCCTTTGCTGTGAATACCGGTGCTCCCTTCTGAGGATCCCATGTCTCCTGAAGCGAGATAATCTTCTCAGCCGAGCGTTCGAAAAGCCGATTGATCTTAGGAAGGAGATTGCCCGGCTCTATGGCAGGATCGGTTCGAAGCATGACGGTTTAGCAGATCGCTAAGGAACCTTTTTGCATGTGGAGCAGGAACGCTTGTTCTACTGCCTTCAACCTTTCATCGGTGCCACGATGACCCACCCAGGTAGTTATCTGACCCTTCTGTGGTTTTCCGACAGGCAGGAATGCCTGTCCCACCGAGCACACTGGCTCTATCAACAGCTTCTCAAAGTCGTGAGATATGAAGGCCACCATCGATGTAAATCACCTCGCCGGTCGAGACTGGCTCTATCAACAGCTTCTCAAAGTCGTGAGATATGAAGGCCACCATCGATGTAAATCACCTCGCCGGTCGAGAACGGGAGTCCTCCGGAGAGGATCGCCGCGACTGTCCGTCCGACATCATACGAAGTGCCCCAACGTTTCATCGGAGCGAGCCCTTCCGCAAGCTGCTTCTCGTATCGGTCCCTCACGGCACTTGTCATATCTGTCGCCATGATGCCCGGACGCAGGTCAAAGACCTGTATCCCTTGATCGGCTAATCGAGCTGCCCAGAGCTTGCTCGCCATAGCAAGTCCCGCCTTCGAGATACAGTACTCGCCTCGGTTGAGAGAGACCGTATCGGCTGAGATCGACGAGACAAAGATAATCTTGAAACCTCCACTCAGGAGGGGTTCGGGCTTCTTTTCGAGCCAATGGTTTGCCACGGCCTGAGTGAGAAAGAAGGCTCCCTGAAGATTGACCTGCATGACCTCTTCGAAGGAATCCTCTGTCATTTCGGTGATGTCCCTTCGTTTCCGAGGAGCGACACCGGCGTTGTTGACAAGGCCGTCGATCCGGCCGAATGCCTTTAAGGTTTCCCGCAGGAGCTTCTGGCGGTCTCTGGAGGAAGCGACGTCCGCTTTGACGGGCACGAAGCGCTGATCGTCATTGACGCGGTGCTTGTGGCATGCGGTGATCGTTTCTTTCGCCGCCTCCTTGTTGGCGGCGTAGTTGACGATGACCGAGCAACCGAGTCTCGCAGCGTGGACGGCGATGCCACGCCCGAGTCCTCGGCTAGCGCCGGTAATCAGCACGACGGGGAGTTCGTTTGTCATGGGCAGGGAATGAGAGAGGTAGAGATGGGACTGCTCGTGAACCGTTTCATCGTTTCATTCGACAAACCGCTGGTTCCGAACGAAAATATGAAAGTTCCCGGCAAAAGACAAGGAGGATCGCTTGTAGAAGTTGCCGACTACTCTTCAGCTGTTGTGTCGTGCTGTCGGGAGTTTCCTCCCGACAGCTCAAATCAAGTGAGGCGGGGAGGATCAATCGTGGAGGTTGCTGGCTATTTCTCCGCTTTCACAACAATCGACATCGGCAGGTTGCGATCCCAGGGCGTTGGACTCGGCGTCGGGTGCTGGAGCGATTTCGTATCTCGCCGCACCTTCTCCCCAACGTAGTCGACGAGCTCCCCCAGGCGAATAATCTCGTCCTCATCCCTATCCGCATCGCCTTTCAAGCCTTCCAGAAGGTAATATGTGAAAACGCCGTGGCCTCCTCCCCAATGGGGCGCTTCCTGGGAGAACTCCTTCGATTCGCTTGCACTGAACGTCAGCACACTTGTACCGGCTTTGGCTATTTCTTCAAGGAACTGATTGATCAGCTCGGAGCTTCCTGCCCCACGGAATGCAGCGCTCGTGCTCACGCCGGCGCTGTGACACGCGTCGGCAAAGACAACGATTTTCTTCGCCTTGATGTAGTCCCTGATCGCGTCCTGCACCTCCTGCATCTTCACGGCTGTCGCGGCAGGACGGCTAAGGTCAGAGTCATAGGCGAGGAGGTACGGAACCGTCGGCCGGTAGGGATCGGGTGCACCGTGACCGGCAAAATAGATAATCGCCACATCCTCCTCGATCGCGTTCTTCATGAAATCGAATATCGCTTCCTGGATGTTGAGCTTGGTAGCGTCCTTGTTCAAGAGCTTCCGTATGTTCCCCTTCGGCACTCCCCTGCCGCCTTTGTCGAGTGGCGTTATCAGGAAGTCATAAAACGCCTCAGCATCACGGTCAGCATAGCGAAGGTCGGTGATATCGGGGCTCAAGTAATCAGAGATGCCAATCACGGCTGCCCAGACCTGGAATCCTTTGAATGCAGTCTGCTCGGGGAGTTTCACCTCCTCACGGGCGATTGTGACCTCCCTCTGGACTTTGATCGCTTCTCTTGCACTGTTCTGATAGATATCGAGCGCAACGATCTCGATGGTGTTTACCCCGAACGTTAGAAGCACCTCCGCTGTGAACTCATATGCTCCTTCAACCGGCTTGAGTTGAGCCTCGCGTTCATTGACCTTGACAATAGCCACGCCGCTCGAATCGCGCGCGATGCCTCTGAGCTTGATCGAGCCAGTCTTGACCGTCAGATCGACATCCGGTATGATCTTGATGCCGCGTTGGGCAACCTCCTTCGGCTCAAGGATCTGAATGGTCGGAGGTGTGACATCTCTGGGTTTCTCCACGGGTTTTTCCACCGGCTTCTCGGGCACCTTTGCCGGCTGTTTCTCTACGTGGATTAGCCTCCCCGGCTTGCTTTTATCCGTCGATGTCTGCGCCAAGAGGCATGCTGACGCCAGGATCAGCGTCGAGAGCCAAATCAAGATCAGTCTGTTCATCGCAGTGCTTCCTTAGATTGACTCGAATCCGCCAATGCCTCAGCTTCCCGTCGGCCGGCCCACTGGTTTTGGAAATCCTCCTTCAGGAGTCGCTGCCGCACCCTTCGGCGGAAAGATTGTGTCCTTCAGCAAGAGAACAGCCCCACCGACGACTGCAGCCCCACCGCCAATCCACCAGATCAGCTTGCTCGCCGGTTTAATCAGTTCAACATCCACCACAAAATAGTAGTCATCGCCTTCGAGCCCATCGGGAAATTCCTTGAGAATGTCCCAGGTGATCTGCCTGTTGAGGCCGGCGAACTTCCCTTCTCCAAGGTCGCCAACCACCAGTCTCGGAACGTGGACGAAGGACGGATTCCCTTCTCTCCTCAGCAGCATCTTCACAGTGTACTCCCGGTCGAGCGGACCCTGGACGTCAAACCGGACAACGATTCTGGTTCCCTCGACATCAAAACGGACGTTCTGCACCTTGACCTCGTCCTGTGCAAGAACTTGCGTAGCGACCGTCACCTGAAGCGCGAGCACGACAGCCGCCAGTCGGAAGAGTGCTTTTGAGAGATGTAGGAGAGTATGCATAGGCACCACCTATCGTATCAAGATCATTTTGGTGATAAACGATTTCGTGGAGGGTACTCGAAACACGCAAAAGTACGCCCCGCTCGGCATCAGCGCACCCTGCTCGTCCCTCCCGTCCCAGACGTACCAATGCCTCCCAGCTTCAAGCCATCCTGCGTAGAGCAATCGCGTCTCCTGACCCAGGGTATTGAAGAGCGAAATGCGAACTTCAGAAGCCTCGGGCAGGCTCACAGAGAACGCGGTTGATGGATTAAAAGGATTGGGGAAATTCTGCGACAGAGAGAATTCCCTTGGCACGACATCGGCAACCTGCTGTTGAACCGAAGCGGGGGTTCCGACGACCAGCTTGAAATTCGACACCTTCATCCGTGGAACGAAGGAATAGATCGAATCCCTTCGAAGATCCACCGTCATCGCTCGTTCCATATCAATCAGATACACGGCATATTCCTCAGGCACACCTGAGATCCCTCGAAATGAAAGTGATGCGGATTTACCGGTTTCACTGAGAGTTGAGAACCTCCACGTTTCGGATCCTTCGATCTCACGGCGAATATCCGATGCAAAGATAGAAAAGTCATTGTCCCATTCCGTGCGCTCGAAATATACCGCGGCAAGGTCCGGCAGTCCACGCGGTTTCCGGGCATCGAGCAAATCGAGGCCGTTCTTGGCAAGACTCGATACTCCAATCCACGCTTCATCATCGATGATGCCACCCGACGAAAAGGCCACATTGATCCTCCATCCACCGGGAATTACCTCGGTCGGTTCCGAACTCCTTGTGAAGATGCTCGCATACGGGACTCGAAGCTTCGTAAGCGTCGTGTTCGGCGAACCGTTGAAGAAGTAATAGCCGACGTAGGGATCGAAATTGGATGATGTACTGAACGACCCGCTAAACGTGTAGATGGGGGCGTTCGTCCCGTTGGTGCTCTGGATTCTCGACCACGAAATCGTGGAATTGAATGGATTCGTGATGAGGTTCCAGCCGCTGTTGAGGGACACTTCCACCTCGAGCGCATTATTGAGCGGGGGCGAGTTTACGATCCGATTGATGTTGAGCGCTCCTCTCGCGATAACCCAGAACGCCCTTCCGAGGCTGAAGCGGAACGTTGAGCTTCCGTCGAACTCGACGAGGTAGTTCGTTGCCGCCCCGTTATCCCAGTATGCTTGCCAATCCACATTGCGCGTCCCCGAGAAGAGCGCATTGACGGCGAGATCGCTCGATCCTGGAAGCCCGACGATTCGATACTCCGTAGCCTCGTACTCAGCGGCTTTGGCCTTAACCGGGAACGAGACGCTCGCGCTCAGCGTAAGCGTTGTCGGGGGAGCCGGCACCGTTGAGAAGCTGAAGGTCTGGGAGAATGGACTTGTCCCGCCAGCGCTCGTTGCACTCACACGCCAGTAGTAAGTAGTTGAGTATGAAAGTGGACCAACTTGCCTTGAAGTTGTCGTTAGAGTTGTGTCATCAACAAGTAGTGGAGAAAAGGAGGTGCTTGTCGAGAGCTGCAGCCGATACCGTGTTGCGCCTGGAGAGGCGTTCCAGGAGAGAGTTAAGGTCGTTGACTGGTTTGTCGCGCCGTCGGCGGGAGAGCTAGGCACCACGGCCGAAGGGAGTGTCGTGAAACTCAGAATTGAGCTTCGCTGCGTCCCCAGCGAGTTCTGCGCCATTACTCTGAAGTAGTACGTCGTGCTAGCGGTCAGACCTGTTAGGTCAGCCTTCACGGCGACCGGGTTCCCTCCAGAACCTAGCGACTGTGAGGAGCTTGTGGAATATGACGAGAGGCT
>VGWB01000181.1 GCA_016873755.1 Ignavibacteria bacterium
CGGCGAAGAGAGCGGGAGTTATGGGGTGAGTTCGCTTCAGATGCTTCTGAGCCGAAGGCTCATGAGCCTATGGCTCAACTTCGCCCCTCGAAAAGCTCTCGGGACTCCGTGCTTCGACAAGCTCAGCACGATGCTCAGGATGACGATCAGGCTGATCTCTCTGAGATTTCTTTTTGGATAATCATAACGCAATCACTGCGGAACGATGATATCTCACCCCTTCAGGGTTCGATCAATCATATGTTGAATGGCGGTCGGGACGTTGTCCCGCCCTTGAATATCCGACCCCTTCGGGGTCAAGAGACAATTTCCCGTTAATCTGATTGACAAGGTATTAATGGCGCACTACACTAGCAATATCGGGGGGAATAAGCTGTGCACCATCGTGAGCAGGGTGGAACCGAAGGATTTTGTAGACTTCTACATCTTACTCAAGGAGGTCCCTGAATTCAGCTTCGAGTATCTGTTTGAAGTGGCGAGGAAGAGGGAAGCGCTTCTCGATGATCCGCCCACAGCCGCTTTTCAACCGGAAGACGGCATCCGTTTCATTCGGGGACACGCCCAACTGCTTCCGCGTGTTAAGAAGTCGCTCGATCTAGAAAAACTGCTCGCGTTCTATGAGGACATTGCAAAGATGATGTATGAGAAAGGGAGAAGATAGATATCCGCCAGCGCGTTCGTCAAACAGTGCGCTGATGACTGAGGTATCAAGATAGACGCGCTTGTCATAACCGGCCGCTGTCATCACTCAGTGACGGTCGTTGGGGACTTCTCTACAGATTCATCGAGAACCAATCTGTCATGTTCGACCTCAAGATCCTCTTCGCGACCATTCCTGTTGTGCTGTAGAGCACCCTTCTCGCCTTCGGCGCAGACACGCCCGATGATCCCGATAAGAAACATCGGGACGTCCCGCTTCTCAGGATTCCGCTCTTTTGAGGCAGGCAAGGAGCGATGTTCATGTCGCCTTCCATTTCCATCCCTTCGGTCGCAGTTGCGAAGCAGCAGAGTAGTGATTATATTATAATATGGATGTCCCATGGCTTACAGACGATGAGTGGTTGGACTGGTACAGGCTCACGCCGGCAGAGCGTTGGGACGAAACCGACAAGCTCTGGTCATTCTACCTCGCTTCAGGAGGCTCCCTCGATCCAGAACCCGATTCGCAAAGTCCTTTCGACACTCAATTCCTGCGGCGTCCGAGCGTTGTTGATGGGGGGTCAGGCGTGCGTCCTATATGGCGGCGCTGAGTTTAGCCGGGATACCGACATTGCTATCCTGGCGTCGGATGAAAACGTCGAACTGTTGAGAGGTGCGCTCCGCAGGCTCGCCGCCCGCAGAATAACACTTCCGCCTTTCGAACTGCAGTATCTGATGCGCGGCCATGCAGTACACTTCCGGTGTTATCACGCCGAGGCCATGAAGATCCGCATAGACGTTATGTCGCTGATGCGTGGAGTGGATCCGTTTGAACAATTGTGGGAACGGCGCCAGAAGTTCGTGATCGGCGAAGATGAAGAATACACCGCATTGTCTCTTCCCGACCTTATTCGCGCCAAGAAAACGCAACGGGACAAAGACTGGCCAATGATCCGCAGGCTCATCGAGGCGGATTATGTCGCACATCCCGATCCCACCACACAGAAAGCAGCGTTCTGGTTGCTGGAATCACGAACACCGGGGATGCTTGTTGAACTTTCTGAGAGATTCCGCGGACTGGCAGCCTCGCTGAAAAATGTCCGCACCGCGCTCGGTCATGCCGAGGCAGGGGATTTGGCCGGAATAGAGGCCGAACTGGAACGTGAAGCACAGGCGGAGAGAGAAGCCGATCACCAATACTGGGAACCGCTGCGAAGGGAACTTGAAGCTCTGCGTGGTCTTGGTCTCGAGCTTGAAGAAGACGTCTAAATAAAAAAACATCGAGACGTCCCGCTTCTCAGGATTCCGCTCTTTGAGGCAGGCAAAGAGCGGAACAAAGAACGCGAAGGCATCGGGCGGCTCAGGGTGAATCGAGCTTTTTGCCTGAACGACCTCTTCGGCAAGACTGCTCTGTTTGGCCTTACAAGTCACCAGAGGTTTCACAGTGAAGAATCACGGGCCTCTCGCAGATTTCCGGTCGAAGCGACACCGACTTCCGCGAGATGGTGCTTCTCCACTGCTACTACATCTCCGCCATAGGCTCATCCGCCAAAAAGCATGGCGGACGGGTCCGCCTCAGGCGGAGACTCCGCGGCTGATATTAGGCTCGAAGCTCCGCTCAGGGTGGATGGGTGTTTTGCGCTCGTTCCCCCGGTCTCCGTGGGAACGCAAACGACAGGCGCTCCGCGCCCAGACGATCTTCAGCCCCACCACTACGTCGTTCAGGCGGGAATCTGGTCGGGCGGATCTGGCGGACACTCCCTGCCAGTTCCCCGACCCGCACGCTCGTTCAAAGAGTGTCAGGGCGTGCCTGCCCCGCTGTGTTCACGCTTTTTGTATCCCGCGGTTCTTGTGGCGGAACAGCGGGGGACCCTGACACCCGAGACAAAGGGGGAACAGGGAGTTCCGCTCACACTCTAATGTCATTCTGAGGGAGCCCTGCCTGCCGCAGGCAGGGAAGCGACTTGAGCCGGAGGCTCATGAGCCTCTGGCTCAGAAGAATCTGCCTCAAAGTCTCACGTTCTTCTGACCGAAGCGAAAAATGGTGGCGACCCTGGCAGCCGCGACGTGGTCGGATCCCGACCAGAGACATGTCGGGATGACGAGAGAGTTCTGAGGTGGCAGGCACTCCATGCCAGTTTCCTGACCCGTGTGCTTGTTGCACCAAGCGTCAGGGTGTCCCAGCCTGCCGTTCTTGTGGTGGGGGGACCGTGACATCCCTGACGAATAGTCTGCAGTCTTGTGGTCTTCGACGCCAGAAGGATCTTCGCTTCGGGCTGCTTCTGTGTGCGTTCACCCATTGTTGTGGACAATGTCAGGCAAAAACACTACCTTAGACCTCAAGGAAGGACACAGGCCGTGCAAGTACACACAAACACGCCTCAAGATCACTGAAAAGGAAATCGGATGCGGAATATCAAAATCGTTATTGAGCGCCATGAGGATGGATATGTCGGGTATCCACTGGGTTTCACGCGGGGTGCGATCGTTGGACAAGGAGAAACATATGCAGCGGCGCTCAAGGATACTGAAGGCGCGATCGAGTTATTCATTGAACAGTACGGGAAGGAGAGATTCTTCGAACATCTTGAAGAGGGGAGCCCCACGCTCGATGCATATATCGCTGAAGCCTCGATCGCGGTATGAAGTTTCCAGTCGACGCACCGAAGAAGAATGTGATCAAGGCATTCGCGCTTCTTGGTTTCGTATTGATCCGGGAGGAAAACCACATCATTCTTGAGCGAACAAACCCGGACGGTACTAAAACACCGCTCGTTCTACCGAATCACCGCATTATCAAGTCAAGCACACTTCGTTCCGTTCTGACTCAAGCAGGCATTGAACGATCTGAGTTCCTTGATGCCTACTCCAAAGCCTGATAGGAAGCAATCGTTTCCTACGGAATAGCCTGCTCATCTTGTCGAGCACGCCAACTTGATGTTCGTCAAACGGAGCTGTCGGGGCATGCCCACCCCGCCGTTCTTATGACCCGCACTCACGGATGCGCCGAGTAGTAGCGGGTCCCCTGACCCGCACATACGGGTGTGCCGATCAGGGGATCGGCTACTACAGAATCACGCACCCCGCGCCCGTCACACTTCTCCCGTCTCCCGTCTTCCGACTCTGAGTTTACTATTCACTCTTCACCACCCCCGCTCTACATCCGTACTTCCATTCTTCCCTTCATTTCCGTATCTTCTCCTCGCACGATTCGTGACTGCTGACGATTCACGACTCACGGTTCGCGAATCGGGACCACTACACCCGGATACTATTTACTATCTACGATTCTTCCATGAAAAACGCTCTCGTCTGTGGCTCGGGTGGCTTCATCGGCGGCCATCTCGTGAAAAAGCTCAGGGGCGAAGGCTACCAGGTGCGGGGTGTCGATATCAAGCGCCACGAATGGTCGCCGGACGCGGCCGATG
This sequence comes from Ignavibacteria bacterium, assembly GCA_016873755.1. Classification (GTDB taxonomy): domain Bacteria; phylum Bacteroidota; class Ignavibacteria; order UBA10030; family UBA10030; genus VGWB01. The sequence continues at coordinate 4,068 of VGWB01000181.1, forward strand.
AATTCATGCTGCTCGATCTTCGGATCGAGGAAAACTGCCGCAAGGCGCTCACTCTCGACGGCAAGACGTTCGATGAGGTGTACCAGCTCGCGGCGGATATGGGGGGCATGGGCTTCATCCACTCCGCCGAAACCGAGATCATGCACAACAGCGCCCTCATCAATATCTATATGACCGATCTGGCTGCAAGGATGGGCGTGCCGCGGTATTTCTTCTCCTCATCGGTATGCGTCTATCGCGATATGAAGCCGGGCGAGCCGGAGATGACTGAGGAAGGAGCGATCCCCGCTCACCCGGACAATGAATACGGCTGGGAGAAGCTGTATTCAGAGCGCGTTGCGCTGGCGTACGAACGCCGGTACGGAATGCAGGTCCGCATCGCACGCTTCCAGAACTGCTACGGCCCCGAGGGGACCTGGGTCGGCGGGCGCGAAAAAGCTCCTGCAGCGATGTGCCGGAAGATCGCCGAGGTCGAAGACGGCGGTACGATCGAGGTCTGGGGGGATGGCAGCGCGATTCGTTCGTACACCTACGTGAGCGACATGATCGAGGGGATCTACATGCTGATGCACTCGGATCTCCACGGTGCGGTGAATATCGGCTGCCCGCAATACGTTTCGGTGGATGAGCTGGTGCACACGGTCGCCAGGGTAGCCGGGAAGAGGATCAGCATCAAGCACGTGCCCGGGCCGGTGGGCGTCCAGTCGCGCAACTTCTCAAACGACCGGATCTATTCGCTCGGCTGGCGGGCAAAGGTTTATCTCGAGGATGGGATCAAGCAGACGTATCCTTGGATTGAATTGCAGGTGAAGGCGGTGAAGTAGCGTAGTAGCGGGTCCTTGACCCGCACAGTGCTTCCCCCAGAAAGAGTGAGCGTCATCCTCAGGCCCGTCGACCAAGGTTAGATATTGTTTCCCTGATCCGCTCGCTTGTTCTAGAAAAAAGTGTCAGGGTATGGACCCTGACAACTCCGAGCACGCTGAATCATAACATACAGTATCAATCAGTTACCCTGAAAGGGTTACGTACCCAGAGAGACAATTTCCCGTTACAGGAAGAATAATCTGATTGACAAGGTATTAATGACGCACTACACTAGTTGCTGCCTCACTCGCTAGTCCACGACCCTCACAGATCCGACGTCGCTCGCCGAGTAGTAATTGCCGTCATACATCGTCTCGGCCACAATCGGCGGATACCGAAACCCTCCCCTCGTTACTGCACGAACAACGTAGAAGAATGTTCGCAGGCGCTCCCCCCGCCCGAAATTCGTATAGAAGTTGATTCGATCATCCCGTATGTCGGTGTATGCAGGCACATCCGGCTTCGAAATGAAGCGATATTGTGATGTTTCCGTCAGGCGAGGATTCTCTACCTCGAAGCCGGCAGGGAGAAGGTCGGAGATCGCGACATTCTCCAGTGCATCCACGTCGGAACCGAGCGTGAGCTTCACGATGACGACGGAGTTCGCTTTCACGCCCTGCAAGTTTACCGGAGCACCATTTCGGTCAAAGAACTCTCTCCGGACACGGAGGTTCTTGTCCTCGATCCGCACCTTTCCGTCCTTTCGTATCCCTTCCGTCACGAGCGAATAGTACACGCGACCCTCCCCCCTGAGCTGGATCGACACTGATTCTCCGGATGATCCAAGATCATATTTCTTGGTTCCGCCGTCATACTGGTATTGCCTGCCGCCGACAGTGACGGATCCCGCGAGCTTCTCGGCCTTGCTCAGCCGTGCTGCTTTCCCAAAGGCAAGCAGGGTGAATGCATTATCCTGAGTGCTGTACCAGGAAATCCGCTCATAGGCTCGCGAAAGGTATTCCATATATCGGGCGATGTTCGGGTTCAGGGGATCGGTCTCCAGGAGGACGCCGAGGATCAGCGCATTGGCCCGGATCGGGGAATCGTAGCAGAGCCCCGTTGTCCGTTGGGCTTCCTCCGATTCGAATTGCGTCGGCATGAGATCGACGTAGCTCTTCCTGTCACCGCTCAAGGCAAACGCGGCAGCCAGCAGGTATTGCGTATCCGTCGTGAGCAGACCTTTGGCCGTGCGGTAGAAGTTCATGACATTGGTCTGAGGCTGACCGGCGACCGCGAGAACGTAGATCGCATACAGAACGCTCTTGTCAGCAATCCGCTTGAAGCTGGTTCTGTTTTGAACTGAGTAAACATAGTCGTACGTAGCACTGCTTCGTGCGATCTGTGCCAGAGCGTTCAGCGCGGACTTCAGGGTTGCCTCGGGGACGCTGTACCCGGCTTTCTTTGCCTCGACAAGGAAGTGCGTTGCATACACGGTTGACCACGAATTGGCAGAGCCTCCTTCGGGCCAGTACGAAAAATTCCCGTCCGCAAGCTGCATTGCACCGATCTTGGTGATCGCCTCATTAACGAAGTACGTTGGGCTTCCTTTCTCCAGGATTGACGGATCGAGCATGAGCGCGATATCCCTCAGGTAGATCTGAGGAAACGCCTTCGATGTCGTCTGTTCGATGCAGCCATGAGGATAACCTACCAGGTGTTTTAACTGCTTCGCGAAATTGGCGACCGGGAACGGGCTCACGACCAGGTGTGCCCGTCGGCCGTACGGGAGATAGACGTCCTTGATATCATGCTGGACGCTCTGACCGCCCAGGACCACGCCGCTGATACTCTCCGTTACATAGGGGGAGATGGGCCGAACGGGCAACTCTGTGACCGACTCCATCTTCTCACCGAAGGCCTCGGTTTTCACTCGCACCACGGCCTTGCCGATCTGTTCCGTCGATCGCATCGTCACACTGACCACCCGCTCCTGGTTCGGTCCAACGTCCAGGGAGGCGCGGGATTGGAGGGCGGTGATCGGACCCTCGGTTTCAACGGAAAACGAGAGCGACGCCTTCTTGTCGGTCGTGTTGAACGCCGTGATCGGCATGATGACTGCGTCGTTCGGACTCATGAAGCGCGGGAGGCCAACATTGATAACGACCGGGTCTGCGACCTTCATTGCTCGCTGCGCAGAACCGTACCGCTTCTCTTTGTATGCCACAGCCATGAGCCGGAGCTCGCCGCTGAACTCAGGGACGTCCAGGGTCAC
>VGWB01000182.1 GCA_016873755.1 Ignavibacteria bacterium
ACTTCAAGAAAGCCAAAGCAGGAACGTAAGGGGATTCCGTATGGCAGGGACAAAGGTCGTCACGTTCGGGGAAATCATGCTCAGGCTGTCGACGCCCGGGTATCAGCGGTTTGGACAGGCGAGACAGTTCGATGTCAACTTCGGGGGCGGGGAAGCCAACGTCGCCGTGTCGCTCTCCCAGTTTGGCCTGGAAGCGTACTATGTCACCCGATTGCCGGAGAACGACGTGGCCGAAGCAGCCATCGGGGAGCTGCGACGGTTTGGTGTGCATACCGATTTCATCCTCCGGGGTGGAGAGCGGATGGGCATCTATTTCCTCGAGACCGGTGCTTCGCAGCGTCCGTCGAAAGTGTTGTATGATCGTGGCCACTCGGCCATTGCCGAGATTGCGCCAGGGATGGTGAAGTGGAAGGGAGTTTTCAGTGGAGCAAGTTGGTTTCACGTGACAGGAATAACTCCCGCGCTCAGTTCGTCTGCTGCAGAGACTACCGTCGAAGCCGTCGCATTTGCCCGGCAGCTCGGATTGAAGGTCAGCTGTGACCTCAATTACAGGAAGAAGCTCTGGAGCCGCGAGCAGGCAGAAAAGGTGATGACGAAGGTGATGGAACACGTTGACGTGGCAATCGCGAATGAGGAGGATGCAGAGATGGTATTTGGCATCAAGGCAGGGGAGTCGGACGTGCAGGCCGGGAAACTGGATGCCGCGAAATACCAGTCGGTCGGCGAACAGCTGATGAAACACTTTAGCTCTCTGAAGAAGGTCGCGATAACCCTACGGGAAAGCATCTCAGCTTCTGACAATAACTGGTCGGCAGTGCTCTGGGATGGGAAACGATTCTTTCGGAGCCAGAAGTATGCCGTTCGAGTTGTTGATAGAGTGGGAGGGGGAGACGCATTTGGTGCAGGGCTCATCTTCTCGCTCCTGACGGGCAAGGGCGATCAAGAAGCGCTCGACTTCGCTGTCGCCGCTTCGTGCTTGAAGCACACGATTCCGGGCGATTTCAACTGCGTGAGTCTCACAGAGGTCGAATCATTGATGAAGGAAGGTGGATCCGGAAGAGTTCAACGGTAGTCAGACGCGGCTCGACCTGGCTGTGCCTGTAGGTGCATAGTGTGAATAAAAAGGGGCTGTCCCCGATGTAGGTCGAAATGCCATTTTGACCTCGTTGAGGTTCCTGATATCGACGAAATTGAAGGGATCTCGACACACCTCAAGAGCTCGATAGCACTTTTTTGTGTTTAGGAGAAAGATCAGGGCATTCACTAGGTGAAGATTATTTGAGCCCCGGCCGACTTCTCGTAGAACTGACCGACGGAGATAATGTCATCGACCTGTGGGCAGAAGTCCTTCTTGGTGAGATGGAACATGTCGACGGTAGCTTTGCAGGCGTAAATCTCGCAGCCGGCATCGTGGATCATCTGGATGAATTCCCTGACCGGAGGGATGTCAAGTCTTTCCATCTCCTTCTTCATCTTGCTCGTGGCAAAAGCGGACATCCCCGGGATTGCGCCGAGCAGGGTCGGCAGGTGCATGCCAGGATTGCCTACCGTTGCGACCTTCACGTTGTCCATTCGCTTGTCGATGACGGCGTCCAGGCCGAAGAAGGTGAAAAACAATGTCGCCTCGATACCTTCCATCCTCGCTCCGTTCGCCATAATCAGTCCGGGGTAAATCCCATCCAGCGAGCCGCGTGAAACGATGATGGAGACTTTCTTAATGGGCTCAAGACCGTTGGTGTTCATCTTCATACCCCTCCTCGTTAAATACAGCCCTTGGGTTTTGGCAGACCGGCGATCTTCGCCGCTTTCTTGGCCGGTCCCTTCGGAAAGAGGGCGTAGAGCTCTTTTGTATCGACGCCGCTCTCTTTCGTCATCTTGCGGATTGACGGCGCATCTCCCTTTTCCTTGAATTCCTTCCGCATGTAGTTGATCACCAGCCAATGCCGCTCGGTCAGAGCGGGAATACCTTCTTCCAAAGCCAGGGCCTGTGCAACCTGGTCATTCCATTCGGCCATATTCTCCAAGTGGCCGTCTGCGTCTCTTTGGAGGGTCTGGCTGTCAATGACTGTTGTGGTCGTCATGTGCTTGTCTCCTGTTCCTAGTTGGATTGTGGAAGTGCTATCGCTGTCAGTTTGTGTTTCGAGTTTTGTTCCGTCACGCTCTTCAGGAACTTGAGGGCGAACGCCATCCCGCGCCTCATCTCGGGGGAATTCAGTTCCCTGAGCAATGACAAGAGCGATACATCTTCTTGTACGTCGATGTCAAGTTTCTTGTAGACGCCGAGGGCATTGTTGATAACCTGGAGCATGTCGGGCTGGGTGAGGTTCTTGACCGTGTTCAGGATTGTGACGATGTTATCGCCGAGATTCTTGAGATCTTCCGCCGAAAACGATGTAACTACCTTGTCGGCCACGTTGCCGAGTTGTTTCAGAAAGGCGAAATAGCCCTTGCGATCGTACTCGTCCAGCCTGTTCATGAAGTCGAGAAAGAGTTCCCGAGAGATGGGCGAGAAATCCCGCAAGAAGTCCTGCGTGCTCTCGAGGGCCTCGAACATCCTGGTGATGTTATTGACGTTTCGGAGCAGCTTCTTGAAGAGATACAGCATATCGCCAGTTTGGATGTGGTCGTGGACCTCCTCGAGTTCCTCAACGGCCGACCGATAGAGGTCCTTGCCGACGCGCATGAGATCCTCTTTGAGATCCTCCATTTCGCGCCGGTGGCGTCGTTGGAGCTCGACTTCTTCCAGGATAACGTCGAGCTTCCGGTTGATGGTATCGATCTGCTGCTGCAACTGTTCGTTGGTCATGGTCACATCCTCTTTCCGGCCATCGTCATGTTCGATTCCACCGGAAGCTCCAGCCCCTTCAGCAAGAAGTTCCAGTACATCCAGCGAAACATCACCTTTCCGTAATGGTTCATCTTGGTTTCTTCGAGGAGCGAGAAAGGACCGACGCCCGGGAGCGGGAATTTCCCCGGCAGGGGCTCGGTATCGTAGTTGAAGTCGATCAGAATACCCTTTCCAAAGCCAGATTCGATGAAGCAGTTGGCGTGTCCGTCGAAGCTGGCGGTCATGTTTCGGCCCTCGACGGCGCTCAGGAAATTCTCCATCAGGATATCGGCCTGGAAGTGCGCAACCGAGCCGGCTTTCGAGCTTGGGAGATCCGTCGCGTCCCCGATGACGAAGACATTGTCGTAGTTCTGGGCACGTAGCGTGTGTTTGTCCGTCGGAATGAAGTTCAGTTCATCCCCCATTCCGCTGCGGCCAATCGCTTCATCTCCCATGTTCGTCGGTATAGTAACGAGCACGTCGAAGGGAATCTCGATCTCATCCCAGGAGACGATCGCTTTCTTCTCGTTGTCCACGCGGGCGATGCTGAACTCTGTGGTCAGTCGGATATTCTTCTTGGCGAGGAAGTCGCCCAGGATGGCGGAAGCCTTGGGTTTCGTGAAGGCACCCGGAAGCGGAGTAACGAAGTGGATATCGACCTTGTCGCGGATACCCTGCTCAGTGAAATACGAATCGGCGAGGAACACGAACTCGAGCGGTGCAACAGGGCATTTGATCGGCATCTCGGTAATGTTGACGACGAGCTTCCCACCCTCCCAATGTTTGAAGAAACGCCGGAGAGCACACGCCCCTTCGATCGTATAGAAATCAAATATGTTCTTGTGCCACAAGCCGTCCTTCATGCCCTCGGTCTGTTCGGGATTGATCTTCGCGCCAGTGGCGACGATGAGGTAGTCGTAGGTCAGGACGACGTTGTTCTTCAGGAGGACACGGTTCTGGCCGGGTTCAATGCGGTCGATTTCTGCACTGACGACGCTGACACCGGGAGGGAAGAAATCCCGCTTCGGCTTGATGACGTCCTTGCGCGTGTAGATGTCGAACGGTATGAACAGGAAGCCGGGTTGGTAGTAGTGTGTCTCGTGTTGATCGACGATCGTTATCTGCCATTCACTCTTGTCGAGGACATTGTGCAGTTTGTTCAGCATCATGGTGCCGGCGGTACCGGCGCCAAGGATAACCAGTTTCTTCATATGTATTTCTCAGTCCTATTTTCTGCTCGATTGTATCATTTGCTTGATGCTGCCGCAGTCTGCGCTCAGCGTGTACACCGTACACGTCCTGCAATCCCTTTCGGCGCATGTGTTCTTCTTGTGTCGATAAGTCCAGCAGGGGAGGGAGTGCCCGCTGTACGCCGCGCAATTCGAGCGATCGCTTTCGGAGCACTTCACGATGTCCCAGCAGGGGATCAGGGAGTAGATGGTCTTAATGGCCGGGATGCTGAACTTCAACTCGGTGATGGCAGTGCGAATACATTTCAGCCGATCCACATCGCTCTGTGAGTAGAGCCGCTGATTGGATTCTGCTCTGCGCGGGATAACGAGCCCTTCACGCTCGTACATCCGGAGCGTGTAGACCGACACCTCCAGCATCCGAGCCACGGTTCCGATCGAGTAGAGCGGGGTCTGATCCATTTTCATTTGTGGGAATCCTTCTGCTAGGCCTGATATTTGTAATTGTCAATAAATATGCCAAGTATAAAATTGGTCAATACGCGCAGAATTCTGCATTTTCGACTTTGAGACTTCCGACGGTTGCGAACCGTGGGATCTCTTCGTCGCATTTCTGAGGCTATGGGCATCAGAATTGCCACTGCGGCAGCGCGCGCGGGCGGCGTTTTCTCGCGCGGCAATGGAGATATGGACTGACATGCACAACGGCAGACCGTCCGTGGTCTTGACACTTGGTCCTGGCCAAGTGCGTGCACGCGTAGCTAGAGTATCGTTCGCTGGATTGTTTCTCGTGACGCAATCGCTCAGCACGTTGGAAAATCCTGCTTTGTTTTCTACATTCTAAAGCGTTTGCGATGCAGAGTATCTATGGATGGAGAACGGATGAAGCCGAGCCGGTGTAGCCTTACGATTTCCCTAATGTTCGTTTCCCTCATATCAGTCTTCGCTCAGGAGCCGGAGCTGCGAGGCGTCTGGATGACGCCGCGCTCGGGAAACGGTTTCTGGTCCAAAACCCAGATTGCCCAGGCGATGGATAGTGTGGCGAACAACAATTTCAACGTTGTGTACTTCAACGCATGGAGCCGGGGCTGGCCTCTCTGGAGAAGCAGCGTCTTCTTTGCCGAGGCGGGATTCCTTACCGATCCTGCGACAGGGGAAAGAGACATTCTGCAGGAAGCGATCGCTGAAGCGCACCGGCGAGGACTGGAGCTCGAGGCGTGGATGGAATATGGTTTCGTGGGGTGGTGGTCGGGCTACAATCTCCCGGGTTACCCGAAGGGATCTCTCTTTGCGCGACACCCGGATTGGCTCGGGCGCGATTCAAATGGGAATGATCAGTTTCCGATCGATCTCGGGGTGTACTACTGGATGAGTCACAACCACCCCGCAGCACAGGATTTCCTCATCCGATTGCACAGGGAGATTGCGGAGAGGTATGACGTCGATGGGATTGAGCTCGACCGGATTCGATATCCGAGACTGGATTGTGGGTACGACTCGAGTTCGATTGCCATCTATCGAAGCGAACACGGTGGCGTTGCTCCTCCTGCAAGTCCGAGTGATCCCGGGTGGATGCGTTGGCGCGCGGACAAGCTCATCGCATTCCACCGTGCGGTCTATGATTCGATCAAGTCGGCAAACCGAAACGTTGTGGTCTCCAATGCGCCGAGTCACTACGCGTCAGGGAGTGCGTATCCGGCGTACGAGACCTTCCTGCAGGATTGGCGGGCGTGGCTGAACACGGGGAAACTCGACGCGGCGCAGATCCAGATGTATGTTCAACCGACGCTGCTCCAAGCCTACATCCCGTCGGCGCTCAGCGGTCTTCAGCCGGAAGCTCGACCCAAGGCGTACGCGGGCATCGCTGTCAAGCCGGGAACTCTCACGATGACTGCCGCGGAGATGATCGGACTGATTTCCACGGTGCGCGCTTCAGGTCTCAAGGGTCAGTCAATCTGGTACTACAATGACCTCGTCAGCATGGGGTACCTGGGGTTGATCAAATCCCAGGTGTACACGACGCGCGCTGGACTTCCGTATCGGACAGGAATCTGGAGGGACGAGGGGCTGATCCTCGATGAGAGTCGTGCGTCCCGATCGGCGGGATGGAACGCGAGCCCGCCCGTCGGCGGACCCTGGGAGGGGGGATCCCTCTGGGCAGATTCGACGGGAACTGAGGCGATCGAGTATCGGTTCACGATCCCTGCATCCGCATACTACGAGATCTATGCATACCAGACCCAGCCTTTTCTGCTGACGACGATGACGGCACGGGCGCCTTATGATCTGTTCAGCAGTGATGGCACCGTAAAGAGAGCATGGATTGACCAATCGAACCCGACGAACGCCGGCTGGACAAAACTGGATGATGTCCCGCTGCAGCGGGGCACTGATCGGTTGGTCGTCCGTTTGGTCAACGACGGTATCGGTCTGGGCAAGAGGGTGGTTGCTGACGCAGTGATGTTGGTGATGAATCGGCGATTGAGCCCCGAGGTCCTCGTCAGTGTTGGGAGTGACGAGCCGGCACCGTCGGCGGGTGCGTTTGGCCTCCTTCAGAACTATCCCAATCCATTCAATTCCACCACGATGATCATGTATCAGCTTCCAGAATCGGGTCGCGTGAAGATCCGGGTATTCGACACGCTGGGTCGAGGTGTCTCGACGCTGATCGATGAGGAACAGGATGGTGGAGTTCACGCTCTCCCTTTCAGCGCGGGAGAGCTCTCGTCGGGGGTCTACCTTGTGCGGATCGAGGCGGGCTCCCTCATCGACTCGCGCAAGATCACCCTCCTCAAGTAAAGCCAGGCTCGCGGCGAAGTTCTCCTGCCAGCCATCTCCTCCAAAGCAGGAACGAATCGTATGATGTCGATTTTCCTCTTGACAGAACGGATTAAATTCGTTAGATGCGGTTAGTTAGTAACCCTAACGAACTAACCTGATCTCTTCCTTTCGTTCCTCGGGCCGTCCGGCAAGAATACCTCCCGTTTGGCGGCTCGGTTGAATCCGCATCACGATGCTGAAAGCCCTCAGAAGGCGGATCGAGTATTTCGATGAACCGAACGAGTACCGGGTGCTCCGTCTCGTCCGCGATTCTCA
>VGWB01000183.1 GCA_016873755.1 Ignavibacteria bacterium
ATATGATGTGGACTTTTGGTTTCGCTCGACCTCCATTTGAATACCGATTGGTTTCTGATAATGTTGCTTATATTGCCATTAATACATTCAGATCACCCCAAATTGTCAAACAGTTCCGCTCGGTCATTGACACCTTAGCAAACAATATCAAGGGAATAATGTTGGACTGTCGATCTCATTTGTGGAGTGTCTGCCACTATCGGAGTAACCCAAGGGTTTTCCCCCGACGGGAAGAAGATTACCGGAGTTGGCGTCCTCCCTGATATCGAAATCCATCCCACGCTATCGGACTTACGTGCCGGACGTGACGGTGTATTCGTGAAAGGCTTGCAAGTCCTACAAAAGATGATGGAGCTGCGCTGATGAGTCAGAGAGGCACTTCGCACAACAGGCGTGTTCACGATGCTTACTTTGTTGAGAGAGAATTGTAGAGTTCGCTCCATGCCGTTTGCCACAAAAGAAAATGAATTATTTGTAGGTGGCAAACGGCACGGCGTAAACACGCCAAACGTTAGCTGCGACCACCATAAAGATGGGGAGTAGTTCCGTCCCTGATCGGCGCCGCACCCTTTGAATCAGGATTGAGATAAGCTAGATAATCCATTCCGATACAACCACCGCACGGAGCTAACTATGAGCAAAGCCGAGCGAAGCCTCTTCGTCTTTGGCCTCTATCTCATCCTCATCGTGGGCGCGGGATTCATCTTGATGCCTACGTTCGTTCTCGACCTTTTCAACCTGAGCTATGGGGATGATACCTGGATACGGTTTGTCGGTCTCTTGGCTTCAATCATTGGAGTCTACTATCTCGTTGCCGCACGAGAGAAGCTGGAGCCAATGTTCATATGGACAGTCTATATGAGATCGTATGTCGTTGTCTTCATGCTTGCGATGCTGATCCTGGGCAAAGTCGGCATATCAGTTCTCTTCTTTGCAGCTATTGATGCTGCGGGTGCTGGCTGGACGTTTCTTTCACTCAAGAAATGAACCGCTTCATCTCGGGGTGCGGCGCCCCAGTCAGAGATCGATGCAGTACAATAGGAACGTGAATCTGTTTGGCGGCTGCAACTGACAAACGGCAAGCCGACGCTCGTTCAACGCCGTTGCCTCGACCGTTATGTACAATGCGCCGCAGCGAGGTTTGTCGGCAGGCTAAATCAGGTGATCCAGGTTTCGTGAGCTGTGGACAACGCGGTGGATTTCAATCGTTTGTCCACGGATGATGTAGAAGACAAGGTAGGATTCAATTATCGGAACTCGGTAGCCTTGCTCTCGAAGTTTCGGATGACGGGGCAGACGGCCGAGTTCGGGATGTTGCTCAAGCAACCCAATGCGCTTGTCCAATCTTCCCAGATAGGACAACGCACGATTCGGGCTGTCTCGCGCAATGAAGGCGAAAATCTCGCCAAGATCAGCATCCGCAACGGGAAGATACCGGACTGTGTATTTATCGGGCATTGATTCGGCATCGGAGTTTGGTTATCATCTGTCTATGGGCGATGCCCTTCTTCCCCGCTGCCGACTGAGCTTGAGCAACGCTGAGCTTTCAGTCGCTCATAGTGCTCGATGCTCATCACGACTAGATCGCCTTCACCATTGGTCGTCAGATACACGGGCTCATCTTGGTCGTGACAGATCGTAGCAATCTCTCTGGTTCGGTTGCGCAGGCTTGAGATCGATTTGATGATTGGCACGAGACGCTCCATTCAAAGAATCTATGAACAGATTAGTACCAAATTCTGACAAAATCAAGTTTTCATTTGCGGCGCACTGCACATAACAAAAGTAGGATCATCATGGGACCATACGTGACATCAGAATCTCTTGAAGCAAGGACGCGACTTTGGCTTGAGCGTATCGCGCCCATAAACCAGCATCGGATGGAACTTAGCAGAGAAAAAGCCGCTCTCCTCGTCATTGATATGCAGCGATTCTTCTTGAATCCGGCTTCTCCGACGTTTACTTGTGGGGGACTAGCAATTCTTCCAACATTGAGGCGACTCATCTCTTCTTTTCGAGAGGCAGGCCGTCCCGTGATCTACACGCAGCATGTTCATCACCCTGACTGTCTTGACGCCGGTATCATGGAGTGGTGGTGGGAAGGAATGTGCCTTGAAGGGAGTCCGGAAAGCGAAGTACATAGCGACATTGCTCCGCTGCCCAATGAGAAAGTCATTCTCAAGCACCGCTATTCGGCATTTTATAATACAGATTTGGAGACTGTGCTGCGGTGTCTCAGAATAGAGGACATCGTTATCTCCGGCATTATGACCAATATGTGCTGTGAATCCACTGCTCGTGATGCTTATTATCGGGATTACAGGGTCTTCTTCCTCGCTGACGGGACTGGAAGCATAAACGAGGAGATGCATCTGGCGAGTTTGCTCAATCTCGCTTTCGGATTCGCGTTCGTAACAACGACCGATTTCGTAACGCAACAGCTACTTGAGTGAGGGAATCATGTGCCTTGAGACCTCGTCCCGAAGAAGTCGGGACGGGCGCTCCTGCATTTGACAGGATGATCTATTGAGGTCGTCCAATGCCTCGCCTTCGCGGAAGATTGAATATATTGGCTCGGCGTCCCCTGGTGTCTCGGCCCATAAGTACCTTTAAGCCGAAGGCTTACCAGCCCGCTACGCGTTCTGGCGGGGGAGCTCGACAGAATCCGTCGGAGTCTGACGACCTGTGGCTGAGAATAAGTCTACCGACCAAAGCCGCACAAAACAAGATGAATTCGAATAAGTGAGTGTCGATGACTTCCTAGAGAAATCTCCGGGACTCGACACTAGTCACTCACTGAGTGCACCGAGAATGGCAAATGGAACTAGCAGACCTCGGATTTGATCGTTGGTTTCAATTGAAGCGAGAGAAGTTGCCGAGACTGGATTGCGGCGTCGCACGAGTCACGAGAGTCGACAGGGACCGATACCTGGTCAGGAACGAGAAGAATGAAGTCCAAGCGGAGCCTACGGGGAAGCTCCTCTTCTCAGCCGAGTCCGGCCAGGATCTCCCCTGCGTTGGGGACTGGGTATTCGTCCAGTACTACGATGATGGCGGGCTCGCGATCATTCATGGAGTACTCCCAAGAAGAACCTTCTTGCGACGGAAATCTGCCGGAAACAGCGTTGACTACCAGATGATCGCGTCCAATATCGACATCGCCTTCATCATGCAGTCGTGCGATTTCAATTTCAACCTGCGCCGGATGGAACGGTATCTTGTCATGGCAAATGAAGGTCAAGTCGAGCCGATCGTCCTCCTCAGCAAAAGCGATCTCGTGAATACTGAGGACCTGGAGAAGAGAATTTCAGAAATCAGGAATGCCCGCATCAACGCGAGAGTCATCGCGTTCAGCAACAAGACTGCTGCCGGACTGGAAAAAGTAAAACAGGCAATGGAAAAGGGAAAGACGTATTGTCTGCTCGGGTCATCAGGTGTGGGCAAAACCACGCTCCTGAATCATCTCCTCGGTCGCGAGGAATTTGAGACAAATCCTGTGCGTGAAAAGGACGGCAGAGGTAGACACACGACAGCTCGCCGGCAGTTGACAGTTCTTGAGAGCGGAGCGCTGCTGATCGACACGCCGGGCATGAGGGAACTGGGCATGATCGCCGTTGGCGCCAGTATCGACGACAGCTTCTCTGATATTCATGAGCTCTCCAAGAATTGCCGGTTCAACGATTGCACGCACACCACGGAAGTCGGTTGCGCAATCCTGACGGCGGTTCAAAGCGGGGATCTAAGTGAAGACCGATACCAGAGTTACACAAAGTTGATGAAGGAATCTGAATTCCACCAAATGTCCTATGTGGAACGACGTAAGAAGGACAAGCAGTTTGGGCGAATGATCAAGAAAGCAATGAAACACATCAGGAAGAGGAAGCCCTTATCTTGAGGACACGCTGAGGATTGCAGAATCCAAGCGCGTTGGAGCAGGCGCTGCCGCTACAAGAGAACGAGAACCGTATGAACAGATTGCTGGCGATAACATCCAAGGAGGACATCCCCCCTCAATATCGGGAGACGCCAATCGGGCTTCTGCTGGAATATCACAATCTCAAACGCCCTTTTGCCACCTACACCAAGGCCGAGTTGCTGATCGGAATGTGCATGGACAATCGGAAGCATCTTCATATTCCTGACAATTTCGCATTCATCATTCGTGCTGGTGGTGCTAACCTGAGATACAGTGAATTCAAAGTCTCCTACGCGATTGCCGTTGGCGGAGTCCGTTGCATCGCTCTAATCGGACATAACCAATGCGGTATGGTCAACCTCATCGCGCGCAAAGGTCAATTCGTAGAAGGACTGGTCAAGGCCGCGGGGTGGCAACCACAACAGGCGGAAGAACATTTCTATCACTTTGCTCCAATGTTCGAAATCGGCAACGAAATCGACTTTGTCTTGAGTGAAGTCAAACGACTTCGCCTGCGGTACCCGAAGATACTGGTCACTCCCCTTCTGTACCGTCTTGAAGACGGTTGTCTTTCTCTTATAGAGGAAGATACACGCAGCAGTGGTCAGGATGCACGCTGATGAAGATGGCCAAACGATACATCCTGCTGGCCTTGCTGTTTGGTCTTGTTTGTGTGAATCTCCTTTTGGATTCCTTCTCGAGTGAGCACTCAGGTTTGATCGGTCGGTTCATTCCTCCAATCGCCATACTGCTGCTCGTCTTCCTCTGGCGTCGCGTCGAAGCGAAAGCCCATAAACGACATCTCGAGCATTGGCTTACTCTCAGAAAACGAGGCAAGCTGCGTTTTGTTCTCCGTCACTATCTCCTGCTCCGCGGAGGCATTCTGTTCATCGTACTCTTTCTCGCGTTCTATGCTTTCATTCGATTGTCAGTGCTGGTCTCTATCATTCTCTTCTTGACGTTCGCCCTGATTGTTTTGACACTCTTTTGGATGGGCCTCGAAGAATGGAAGAGTTGCGAAGAAGAATGCGAGATCCTCGCTCTGCGTCAGGCGGCGGAGAAGTCGAGACGGTTTTCGGCGCTAACGAATTAAGGGCGCCGGCGGCTTGCAAAGGGCGATACGATTCATCCGGTTTTTTGCGGAATTGGTGTCGCTCAGGCCAGCTAGCTGCAGGAAGAATGGAATGCTGGACCCAGCAACCGTGGCTTGCGTGTTGCCTCAGCGATGCGCGCTCTTTCTCCTCTTTTTTCTCTGACATTCTGGGATAAAAATGTATATTTGCACACGCGCAGAGTTGAGGCCTCTGCTTCCCGCTGACGGGTCGCTCGGGGACAGCATCGACGACGCACGAAAACCGCGCCACCAGAACACTCTTCCAACAAAGGAGATCGATACATGAAAGGAAACGAGAAGCTCATTGCACGGCTGAACGATTTGCTCGCGGACGAGCTCACAGCCATCAGCCAATACATGGTTCACTCGGAAATGTGTGCAAACTGGGGTTACGGGAAGCTGCACGAGGCAATCGAGAAACAGGCAAAGGATGAAATGCATCACGCCGAGTGGCTGATTCAACGGATCCTCTTCTTGGAAGGCTCCCCGGTCGTACACAAACTCAAGCCCATGAAGATCGGAAAAAGCGTTGTGGATATGGTGAGCAACGATCAGGAGGCCGAGCTCGCAGCGGTCAAGGCGTACAATGAGGCAATTGCGTTGGCGCGTGAAGTTACAGATGAAGCAACGGCCGACTTGCTCACGAAGATTCTGACAATGGAGGAGGGACACGTCGACTGGGCGGAGATGCAGCGGTCGCAGATCGAGCAAATGGGTCTCGAGAACTACCTGGCCAACCAGTCCTAACGTCTTTACCCTCGGACTAAGTCAGTGGTTCACATCCGCGCCAGCGTGCGCATGCAGATGGCAGACGAGAGCACGACGTTCGTTCATTCCTGAATGTATGTTTTGAATCTTCGTCTGACATTCACTCGAGCTCACGTGCTGGCGCGGATTCGCGAACGGACCTACTTCTCATGCCTTGCAGGAGCACGCACTTCAGCCCTGGCCGCCCGGCAGCCCAGCTGACGGAATCAAGTATCCTTTTGCTGACCAACGCGTACCATCTCTTCCGGTCAACGTCGGAGAAGCTACGACCGACCAAACTATCATCGAGCAAGTTCTCAACACGCGGCGCGTCCAGAACGAAATCAATCTGCTCTTGATCGACAAAATACCGACATCTGGTTTCAAAGCGGTCCCCCGCGGCTCGAGAGGGCAAACCGTTGTCGAACAACTCGTACATATGAATCGTGTCCGGCTGGGACGGTTTCAGTATCACCTTACCGGGAAACGACCGAGCCTTCCAGGTGCAAAGGAGGACGCCTTCAAGGGCAAAGCGGCACCACGAGCGTTTCGGAAGAACGCTGTGCGGTGGATGGGCTATCTCATCTCGCACGAATCGCACCGTCGCGGCCAGATACTCCTGGCACCGAAACAAAACGGGACGAGACTCCCGGAAACGGTTTCCCTGCAGGGTCTCTGGGGGAGAAACATGCATGTGAGTGACCCGACGGGTCTCAAGTGAATCTTCTCCCTCTGGATCACGCGGACCAGTTTCGACTGGGGAAAAACGTGCCCCCTTCCCGGCAAGAACCTTTCTTGCAAATCCATCCAAATCCTTGCATCTTTACGGATGAAGATCTACACCTCTGGAGGGAAAAACCATGACCAGCGAGATCATGCTGTATGTCGGCTCCGGTGTCATTATCCTCTGGGGTCTCGCTCATATCGTTCCAACGAAAGCTGTCGTCAGGGGATTCGGACAGCTTTCGAGTGACAACAAGCTGATCATAACGATGGAGTGGATTGCCGAGGGGCTTACACTCTGCTTCGTCGGCGCGCTGGTTCTGGTCGTTACCGTCGCCGTGGGAACACAGGGCGTTGCGTCGTTGTATGTCTTCCGAGCGTGCGCCATCATGCTCATCGCGCTTGCGGTCCTTTCGCTTTTCACCGGCGCGCAGACATCGGTGATGCCAATGAAGATTTGCCCGTTCGTCAAAGGATCGGTGGCGCTCCTGTTCTTTGTTGCGAGTATCATCGGCGGCAGCGGAGTGTGATGCCACCTTTCGGGGGAAACGGGACGACATCAAAGAGTCCCT
>VGWB01000184.1 GCA_016873755.1 Ignavibacteria bacterium
CAGTCAGAGTTGGATCCTGATGCGGCGTTCATCTACTATCGAGTGCTGGAGGCGCTGCAACTCGCCTGCGCCTTTGTCGTTGCCTTGGATTTATGGAAAAAAGGATAGGTAAACTCGTGGTAGAAGTACGGATTGACATTGGCAGCACACTGGTTTAGATTTCTTCCGTGCACCGTGCCCGCGTTTGAAAATCGAATCTGACCCGTGGAATGCGGGGTTGAAAACGATCTGATTCGCAATAAGGCGATGAAGGGCGTTTTTGTGTTCTTGCAGCGATTGGACGCTGAGCTTACCAACTCAATGCGTTCGCCCTGTTCCTCCCTTGCCAACAACGCTTCCACCATGAGTGGCCGTACAACACTTCTCATCTTCTAGCGAGGTACGTTATGAAAGACGAAAACTGTATCTCATCCTCCTCAATATTTCGGAGGGCTTCAACCGGAAGAGCGTTTGGATTGCTTTTCGTGGACCACACCATAAGGGTCCTAGTGGGTTTGTCTTTTCTCCTCAGTGTGTTCTGCTTCCTGTTTCTTTCAGACACGCTTTACGCGCAAGACTACTGGCAACAGACCAACGGGCCCTACGGTGGAGATGTTCTTTCGCTAGCCGTCAGTGCCAGCGGAAATGTCTTTGCCGGGACAAGGGGCGGTGGTGTCTTTCTTTCGACCGACAATGGCACAAGCTGGACACAGGTCAATACCGGCTTGACCAATACTTCTGTTTGGGCTCTTGCCGTCGGCGGCACAAATCTCTTTGCCGGAACACTGGGCGGTGGTGTCTTTCTTTCGACCGACAACGGCACAAGCTGGAGCGCAGCGAATACGGGCTTGACGAACACGACTGTCATGGCCTTTGCCGTGAGCGGCTTGAATCTCTTTGCCGGGACTCTTGGACGCGGCGTATGGAGGAGTGTGCTACTAACCCTGCCTCCAGCACCAACGCTCATTTCGCCTGCAGACGGAGCCTCTAATCTATCGACGGCACCCCTTCTAACTTGGAGCCAGGTTTCTGGGGCGGTGAAGTATCATCTCCAGGTCTCCTCGAGTCCTTCCTTCTTGACAATGGTTGTCAATGATTCGACGCTAACATCGACGTCTCGTCAATTGGGTTCGCTCGCGCACGGGACGAAGTACTATTGGAGGGTAAGGGCAAAGAACGAAGCGGGCTACGGACAATACTCAGTAACTATGGAGTTTCACGACCGCTCCGCTCATCTTGCCACCGACATCTACAACCTGGGCGTTCGTGAAGAATTTCACCAACCTGACAGTTAAAGGAGGGAACGGAGTTCATGGTTTGGCAGTCGATCCCGAAGGCAAGGTCTGGATTGCGCTCTACGGTCCGACTGATAGCGTGCTGACACCGAACGGTTATCGTACGACTCGTGCCCTCTACGTCTATTACCCCAACGGGGAACCAGCCTCGTTCTCTCCGATCAAGTTCCTTACGGCGAATGGTGTGACGGACACCCTGTATCTTGCTTCGCGTGGCCTTTCGACAGATCCCAATGGCAATGTTCTCTACACAACGGATAACGCGCTTTATCGAATAGATTACCGGACAGGTGAGGGGATGAACAAGGTGGTGCCGCAAGGATTCGTTACAAATCCTGCGCTCACCGCGCCGGCGAGTGACCAAGACGGCAACGTGTTCGTGGGGCGAGTCTATCCAAACAATGCAATACAGATATTCAATCCTGGATTCAGCTTCGTGGGGAATGTAACAACCGCTTCGACGGGCTACTCAAGGACGATAGCAGCCTCGCGAGATGGGAAGAACGTGTACTGGCCAGAGTTCACCCGGGCAAAGCTCTATCGTTTCTACAGTCCTGATGGGCCGACAGGTGTTTACTCGAAGGTGGACAGCTTGCTTGAAGGATTGGCTATTGAGTCGATGACGTGGCATCCCAAAACAGGTTTTCTCTGGGTAAGTACAGGCTCCACGCTTAACAAGCCTTCGTGGCCTTACCCCATCCAAACGTGGTACGGAATCGACCTGGCAAATGGCAACATTGCTGACACCATCGGATGGTACCAGACTCCTGGAACGATTGATGGCCGACCGCGGGCAATAGCGTTCAGTCCAACGGGTGACACGGCATACGTCGGATGTTTTGCCATCAATTCGAACTTTGTGCAGATGTTTGTTAAGGCAGGGTCGCCACCCAACATGTCCGCGCTTCTGAGCAGGATCGGCTTGTATTACAATTTCACGGCACCACCCACCCCTGCGTCAAATCCGGCTGCCCTGAATATTGTAGCTGCACCACTCACCGTTGAAGCCTGGGTGTATCCAGTCGATTTTGAGCACGATTTAGAAGCCAAACTTGTTACGAGTCATACTGCTTATTTTTTTGATCCGGAAGAGATCTATGGACTTATCGCATCAGTGGTGAACGGTGAGTACCGTGTTGGTTTCTCCGTATCGACAGGGGCTAAAGGAAGCAGGCAGTGTATTTTTTCATCCAATGCCTTGCCCCGATTTCGCTGGACCCACGTCGCTGGAACATATGACGGTTCGAAGATCCGGATCTACGTAGACGGTGCCTTGAGTGGAGAAGCCCCGGCTAGCATCGGTCTTGGAACAAACAGTGTTGGATTGGTGATCGGGAGACGGTTCTACGGAGCCATTGACGAAGTGCGAATATGGAATGCGCTCCGTTCAGAAGAGGCAATACGTGACAACATGAATAGGGAATTAGCCGGCAATGAGTCTGGACTAGTTGGCTATTGGAAAATGAATGCGGCATCTTTGCTGTTGGTACCAGACCAGACTGTCAACAGGAATGATATCCCGATTCAATCTCTCAACTCGCTTGTGCGGTTCAATCCGTTGACTTCCTATGGTATCCCATCCTTTACACATCAACCGGCTTTGCTTGATTTCGGGATCGCCGAAGTTGCCTCATACCCCGGAAGTATGCTAACGGTTACTAACGCTAGCACGTCTCCGCTCATTGGAGCGATAGGTCCCGCAACTGACAATATTCGGGTCGATATAGCACGTGTCTTTTTCGTTGAACCCGGTGAGTCAACCGATTTTCTTGTGAGAATTTCTGCCCGACAGTCGGGATCAGTCAATGGTGCCATCCGGCTTCATACAAATGCATCTTCGAATGTTGATGTGCCGGCAAAGGTAATTGCCATTCCGGTTGCACAGAGATTTGATGCGAACAACATTGGAATGTGGGTCGTACGTGACGGGAGATTCGCATGTGATCCTTTCCAAGCTCCTGGCTTTGAGTGGCCGAGGGGCACCGGGAAAACTGCCATCTATTCGTCGGGAATCTGGATTGGTGCAAAAGTCGGGGCCGACATCCGTACAGCCTCAGCTCGATATCGATCCGAGTTTCAAGCAGGACCGATTGTTAACAGATCAGCGGTGGATCCACTTGACTCAACATACCGCGTGTACAAGATACGGCTGGGAGACAACGCTTCAAGCAATCCTGATTTCGCCACTTGGCCCGCAGGACTGGGCGCGCCGGTGAATACGGAGGGTTCGCCGCAAATCCTGGGAGATCAAACACTTTTTTGCGTCTACAATGATTTGGATGCATCCAAGAATGCCTCTTGGCCTCGGTCCCAACCTCTGGGTGCTGAGGTGCAGCAGACGATGTTTGGGTTTGACCAACCGGACGCGCGTGACAATACGGTTTTTCTACGATTTAGAGTGATTAACAAGAGTAGCACAACATGGAACAACACGTACGTTGCGCTCTGGAGTGATCCAGACCTAGGTTTTGCTTTTGATGATCTTGCCGGTGTTGACACTTCGCGAAACCTGGGATTCATCTACAATGGATCGGATGCCGACGCAGTGTATGGTAGTCCACCGCCAGCCGCTGGATATAGCATATTGAAAGGCGCCTTTTTCACCAAGCCCATCCAGGCCTTTGCGTATTTCACAAATGCTGCTCCGTATCCTGGAGGCGATCCTAGTACCTTCCAACAAGCCTATAACTTCATGCAGGGACGGTGGGGCGATGGGAGCCCATACATTGATCCTACGACGGGGCTCAGCACAACTTTTGCCTTGAACGGAGATCCTGTCAACGGAAGCGGATGGATTGATACCCCTCCGGTCGATCAACGATTTCTGCTCTCCACCGGACCATTCGACCTTGAACCCAGCCAGAGCAAGGAGATGATCGCTGCGATTATTGTGGGACAGGGGACGAGTAACCTCAACAGTATCACGGTTCTCCGGGACGAAGCCGATCTCATCAAGTCAATGTTCAATTCAGGAGAGATATTTGGAGGTGCTCTCGAGAATGTTGCGTCCACTACAGCAGCTGAAGGAGAAACAAGCACTGTCGATGACCTTGGCAATTCAGGAGCGCAGTTGACGATCACAGGCGGCACCGGAGGCGCAACCGTCGAGGCAGCTTCCTACGTTGCGGAGCCGCCGGGTGCGGAGTCAATCACTACGCCGTCGATTGGCGGTGTGGGGAAATATCTGGATGTTCAGGTGCAAGGGACGGTTCAGTGGCCCATCCAGATCCGCATCTACTATGCGAGAAACGACCTGCTGCAGGCTGGAGTCGTTGAGAGCGATCTCCAGGGACTTTATTATTGGAGAGGCCTCACCAACCAATGGGTCCTGTATGCTGATTCCGGTCCCGATGATCAGGGCAGAGGTCCTTCGACTACCGGTGTGGACACCACGAACGGGGTCATTAACAATGTGCAGTTCGAGGGGTATGTATATGCTTTTGCATACCATCTGACACCTATCGTCGCCGGTGCGAAGAAGAAAAGCATCGCACAACGCTATGAGGAAGCGATCCAGTTCATACAGTCTCTGCCGGATGGCGCGTTCAAAAAACCGGCAGAGCAGCGGAGAGCCGAGCTCGCGGCTAAGTTCGCTTCGTCGAACTCACTCTACATCTCCGGAAACATCAAGGCTGCTTTGCAGAAGCTGCAGGGGGATATCATTAACCACCTGACTCCGCAGGGTGACTCCGGTCAGAATCTCTGGGTGACGGATGAGCCTGCGCGGATGACTCTTCTGCGAATCGTCCATGATCTTGATGATCTGTTACAGCGTCCGCAGAGTCTTGGGAAGGGCTCCAAGATTGCGCTGGTCAACCACCAACGAGAAATCCCAACTGGGTTTGGTCTGTCTCAAAACTTCCCGAATCCTTTTAACCCGTCGACAACGATTTACTATCAGCTTCCAGAAGCATCACACGTTCTCCTGCAGGTCTTCAACGTGTTGGGACAGACAGTAGCGACGCTGGTTGATCGTGAGATGCAGCCTGGATACTATCAGATTCAATGGGTTCCCCAGTTACCTTCAGGAATATATTTCTACAGGATTCAAGCTGGGGACTTCGTTGACACCAAGAAGCTCTTATTGATCAGATAGTATCAAGAACTGAAGGGTAACTGCAACCAGCATCTTAACATAGGACAAAATCTCAGCCGGAGAACTCAGGGGTATCGCGCGGAGAAACGCTCAACAAGGCGTGAGGAACGCCCGACTTGTGCTCTTCAAAGGATACCTGGTTTCCGGTATTGCGCCTTCCCGTGTCCCCCAATACATTCAATCAGCTATCAGAAGCGCGATACCGCCACAGCTGGTAAACGGCTGAACCAATTAACTGACTTTCCTATCGAATCTGAGTCCTATGAAAAACTCCCTTGCCTTTCTTCTTGTCTTCACTTTCTTCACACTCGGCTGCGGGAACGGCCGAGACAACTCCCCTAAGCCCGCGTCAAACCAAACTCTCCGAGGAGAGCGAACCGACACACTCCTTATTTGCTCCTTCAACATTCAGTTTCTCGGTCACTTCAAAAAGAAGGACAATGAGGCTTTGGCAGGCATTCTAAAGGATTATCATATCGTCGTTATCCAGGAGCTTGTTGCGCCCCCGGCTGACGGTACCTATCCAAATGGGGAGTCTTTTTCGGCAGATGAGGAATCGGCGGCCTTTTTCGAGGCCATGAAAAACCGTGGTTTCAAGTATTTACTCTCAGACGAAGATACGGGCACGGGAGATGAGATCCACACTAGTGGCACATCAACAGAATGGTGGGTCACCTTCTTCAAACCCAACGCAGTAACACCTGCAAACGATCTCCCTTCTGGATTCTTGGCACAGGACCGCTCGAATAATGACGACTACGAGAGAGTTCCCTATGCATTCGCCTTTCGCAGTTCTAACGGCAAACTCGATTTTGTTCTGATTTCCGTACACCTGATGCCGGGAGAGACGAATGCCAACAAGGCCAGGCGCAAGCATGAGCTGGCAACTATTTTCGCGTGGATAGATGCCCATGACGAAACAGAGAAGGATTTCATCGTTCTGGGGGATATGAACATCGAAGATCAGACAGAATTGGCCCAAGCTACCCCCAACGGATATCTATCCCTTAATGATGAATGTCGCAAGACGAATACGCTGATGACCCCAAATGCTGGACGACCGTATGATCATGTCATGTACAACACTACCTATACAAGAAATGAGATTGACACACGGTTTGATGTTCATGTTGTCGATTTGATTGATGCAATGAGAAGTTCATGGACCTCAAACGAACCGTATCCTGGTGACCCGTATGATCACGAACGGTTCAGGCAATACTACTCCGATCATCATCCAATCCTTTTCAAAATGGTAATTCCAAAACGGGATGACGACTAACCGTCTACCTCGAGAGATCCCTGAACCACGACGAGAGAAATGAGGTTCCGCACCACGCCGCTTCCGCCTATTATCCTCCCCCTCCTTGTCTCTACCCGCCGTGTGTCCATCCTCGAAACGACAGCCAACGACCACTGAGGCAACAGCTCGCTGTATCATAGGGCAATATCCAGCCCCGTCGGTTCGTTTGCTGACCTTGAAGATCAGAAGTGCAGCTGGCTTCCGGGGGAAGATTCACCTGACAGGCTGGGCGCTCCTGCAGAGGCGTTAACAGAGTTGATGTCGAGGGCCAAAACCATTCCCCCGTCAGGGCCAAAATGTTTCCCCCATGCAGGGCCAGAATGATTCCCCCACCGGGGCCATAATGTTTCCCCCGGTAGG
>VGWB01000185.1 GCA_016873755.1 Ignavibacteria bacterium
ATCCTAAACGGTGTGCGAGTTCCAGAATCAAAAGTCGGACGATCGGCACGAATCGGCGTCAACAACGGAAGAGAGAAAAGGTGGAGGTTCTTTGTGAAGGGGACTGCGTGGGTATCGCGCTGATCGGGAAGGGAAATGCTCAACGGACAGGGATGCCTGTAGATCTTAAGGACCGAGTTCCTTCCTGAGAAACTTGCCGGTATACGAGGCTGGAATCCTAGCAACCTCCTCCGGCGTCCCTTCCGCAACGATCCTTCCGCCATCATCACCCCCCTCGGGACCGAGATCGATGATCCAGTCAGCCGTCTTGATGACATCGAGGTTGTGCTCTATCACGATGACCGTATTTCCCCTGTCCGCCAGTTTGTTGAGCACGGCGAGAAGCATCCGAATATCTTCAAAATGCAGACCGGTGGTCGGCTCGTCGAGAATATAGAGAGTCCTCCCGGTACCTACCTTCGACAACTCTGTTGAGAGCTTCACCCGTTGGGCTTCTCCGCCGGAGAGAGTCGTAGCCTGCTGTCCGAGGCGAATGTAGCCCAAGCCTACGTCGTGCAAGGTCTGCAGATACCGTTGTATCCTCGGGAGTTCACTGAAGAGCGCGATGGCATCCTCAACAGTCATGTCGAGGACATCTGCGATCGACTTCCCCTTGTAGTGAACCTCAAGCGTTTCCCGATTGTACCGTTTTCCTTTGCAGACGTCACACCTGACATACACATCGGGCAGGAAGTTCATTTCGATCTTGCGAACACCATCCCCCTCGCACTCTTCGCACCGCCCCCCTTTCACGTTGAAGCTGAATCTGCCGGCCTTGTAGCCGCGTATCTTTGCCTCCGGCAATTGTGTGTACAGATCGCGAATGAGGGTGAAGACCCCAGTGTAGGTTGACGGATTTGAGCGAGGCGTCCGACCGATAGGAGACTGATCGATATCAATAACCTTGTCGATGTGCTCAAGACCCTTGATGGATTTGTACGGAAGCGCAACCATCCTCGACCGGTAGAACTTGGTGGAGAGGATCGGATAGAGCGTTTCGTTGATCAGCGTCGATTTCCCGGACCCACTCACCCCGGTGACGCAGACAAACCGGCCAAGCGGTATCCTCACGGTCATGTTTTGGAGGTTGTTCCCTGCTGCTCCCGTTAGCGTCAGCCACTTGCCGCTCCCTTCCCTTCTCTTCGACGGAACGTCAATCTTCTTCTTCCCTTTAAGATAGAGCG
This sequence comes from Ignavibacteria bacterium, assembly GCA_016873755.1. Lineage (GTDB taxonomy): Bacteria > Bacteroidota > Ignavibacteria > UBA10030 > UBA10030 > VGWB01. The sequence continues at coordinate 1,224 of VGWB01000185.1, forward strand.
CTGTGTGCGAGATCCCGTCAAAGCCGTTCCCCGCAATTTTCAACTTCTCATTTTCAACTCTTAGTTGATTCGGCTTCCCGTACGTCACGACATGGCCGCCGTGCTCTCCCGCTCCCGGCCCGAGATCGATCACGTAGTCGGCACTCCGGATCGTCTCCTTGTCGTGCTCAACAACGATGATCGTATTCCCAAGATCACGAAGCGATTTCAGGGAGTTGATGAGCTTGATGTTGTCCCGCTGGTGCAATCCGATGCTCGGCTCGTCGAGGATGTAGAGAACACCCACGAGCTGGGTACCGATCTGGGTGGCTAGCCGGATACGCTGCCCCTCTCCGCCTGATAGGGTGCGCGCTGGGCGGTCAAGCGTGAGATAGTCGAGACCGACGTTGAGCATGAAATCCAGGCGCTGCGTGATTTCCTTCAGGATTTGACGGCCAATCTCCATCTGCCGTGGGGTCAGGGACAGAGCACCAAAGAAGTTACGGGCTGAGCGGATCGAAAGAGAAACGATGTCACGGATGGAGAAGAGCTTTCCGGTTCCGGCATCTTCGAGCTTGACGGAAAGGCTTTCCTTGCGCAGGCGGCCGCCCTTGCACGACTCACACTTCGCCGTCGTCATGAAGGACTCGACCCACTCGCGGATATTATTTGAACTTGACTCCTCGTAGAATCGGTTCAGCATATCGATCACGCCGCCGAAGCGATGCTTGTAGATCACCCTCCTTCCGCTACTCTGTAAGTATTCCACATCGAATTTCTCACTGCCAGCACCGTAGAGCAAGACCTGCTTCGCCTCGGGCGGTATCTTATCCAGAGGTGTGTCGAAGTCAAAACCGTACCGCTTGGCGACGGCCCGTATCTGACTGAACATCCAGGTCGTCCGCGGCTTACCCAAAGGAGCCAGACCCTCTTGGCTAATGCTCAGACTCTCGTCGGGGACGATCAGGCGGAGATCGAAGGCCTTCTTCTCCCCCAAACCCTCACATTCGCGGCACGACCCAGCGGGCGAGTTGAACGAGAACGAATTCGGTGCAGGCTCATCATAGCTGATACCACATGCATGACAGGCGTAGTGGCTGCTAAAGAGGTGATCGCTCTCTCCATCATTGACAGTCAGGACACCGTCGCCATAACGGAGCGCGACTTCGACGGACTCGGCTATGCGTGACCGAGCTTCTTTTTTCAGCGTGATGCGGTCAACCACGATTTCAATGTTGTGGATCTTGTAGCGATCCACCTTCATACCCTCTTTGATCTCCTTCACCACTCCGTCAACGCGGCCTCGAACAAAGCCGTCTTTGAGGATCTGCTCGAAGAGCTCACGATAGTGCCCCTTGCGTCCCTTCACGACAGGAGCGAGAATCTGGAGCTTTGCACCAAGGGGATACTGAAGAACAGCATCGATAATCTGATCTACGGTCTGGCGCTGCACCTTGCGGCCACAGTTGTAGCAGAATTGAGCACCCACACGGGCGAATAACAAGCGGAGGAAGTCGTAGATCTCGGTCACGGTTCCGACCGTCGACCGGGGGTTGGTGCTGACGGTCTTCTGCTCGATAGAAATCGATGGGCTCAGACCTTCTATGTAGTCAACATCCGGCCGTTCCATCAAACCGAGGAACTGCCGGGCATACGCGGAGAGGCTCTCTACATACCGGCGCTGCCCCTCGGCATAGATTGTGTCGAACGCCAGGCTCGATTTCCCGGAACCGGAGAGGCCCGTGATCACAATCAGCCTGTCACGTGGCATCTCTACATCGATGTTCTTGAGATTGTGTACCCGCGCCCCTTTGACTATGAGCTTCTCGTCAGGCATCTAGTGGATTCTCTTTCGCTTGTTCAGATACTCGAAGAGCGCCTTGTCGAATGGGATGCTGGTGTCCAGCAGGACGTAGTCGATCGCGTTCTCGCGACACTCGCGCTTGTAGTGGTCCAGGAACTGTTGAAAGGATTCCCGATACGCCTTCTGGATGTGCCACGGTTGGGTCAGAAGCTCCTCCTGTGTCTCCATATCGCGGAAGAGAGCATCCGTCCCGAAGGCAAAAGACCGCTCCATCGGATCGAGAACCTGCATGACAATCACTTCGTTCCCCTTGTGACGGAAATGCTTGAGAGCCGTCGTCACTTCCTTCGGGTCGTCGAACAGGTCGCTCAGGACAACCACCAGTCCCCTTCTCTTGATACGCTCCGCAACCTCGTGCAACGACCGGGCGGTTCCGGTCTTGTTAGCGGGTTGGAGGCTCTCGAGCTCACGGAGGATCTGCTTGAGGTAAAGCTTCGTTGCCCTCGGCGGCAGGAGCGTGCGGACCGACTCGTCATAGATCGTCAACCCCACGGCGTCGCGTTGCTCCACCATGAGGTACGCGAGGGCCGCTGCGATGTACGATGCATATTCAACCTTCCGCAGATTGTTCTCGGAGCGGTAGTCCATCGACTTGCTGGCATCCAGGAGGAGGTAGGATTTGAGGTTTGTTTCCTCTTCGAATTCTTTCACATAGTATCGGTCGGTCTTGCCGTACGCCTTCCAATCGATGTGCTTGATCTCATCTCCGGGCATATACTGTCGGTGCTCGGTGAACTCCACACTGAATCCGTGATACGGGCTCTTATGCAAACCCGTGATGAAGCCCTCGACAACGAGCCGGGCGCGCAGCTCCATGTTGGAGAGCTGCGCCACAACGCTTGGCTGAAGATATTTGAGACCTTCTTGCACGGCAGTCTTCACTTTTTCTTGCGACCTTCCATCATCAGGCTGTCAAGCTCCGCTCTTCCCGAACTTGCCATCGCAGCGTTAGGGTAGCGTTTCAGGAACTCCTCGTACGCCTTCTGCGCTTCATTCGGTCTCTTCAAATCTCTCCAAAGGAGCACTGCCCGAAGATAAGCCGCGCCTGAGGCTGTGGGATCGTCAGGATAGCTATCCACGAGCCTCTTGAAGACCGTGTCAGCCTTGACGAAATCCCTCTTGTGGTCCTGGTAGATCAGACCCATCGCATACAGCGCCTCGGGAGCGTTCGGGCTTTTTGGGAAGCGGTCAACAAGCATCTGAAACGAGGCCAGGGCGTCGTCGTACTCTCGATTCCTTTGATGGTCGATTGCCTTTTCCAGGATCTCTTGCTCGGACAGCTCTTTGGCACACCCGATGACCCCGACGAGGATCGCGAAGGCAAGACCGGCAGCCAGCGCACGTTGAAAACGTCGAGTGGGCATTTCTCGTTTTTTTGGAAATGTTAAGGAATGGTCCAAAAAATATTTTATGAAAAGATCTCGGGACAAGCAACGCAACACATGAGTTTACCTATCAATTGTTCCCCGTGGTGTCAGGACTTTCCTGCCCGCCTCAGAGAGGTCTATGGGGCAGGCGGGCGTCCTGACAGCGCAATCAACAGCTTCTTCCCTATTAGCGTCAGGAAGCAACCCGCCCGACTGAACGACCAGTCGTTCGCCAGTCCGAACCCTGCCCGACTCCGCCGTTCAGGGTGGACACATTTCATCTCGACTTCTGCAGAAGAGCGCAGAAGAAGCCGTCCGTTCCCTCCCGATGCGGCAACAACTTCACGTATCTCACCGACTCCTCCCGATGAATCCCAAGTTGCGAAAGCCGGAATCCCGGGTTAACGAGGATGAACTCAACATGGTTTGAGAGAAAGGCATCAACAACGTCTTCATTTTCCTCTCGGAGCAGCGTGCAGGTGGCGTAAACGAGCGCACCACCCGGCTTCACAAGAGGTGCGCTGGCCTCGAGAATGCTCCGTTGCTTGACCGAGAGTTCGTGAACTGATTCTTCCGTCACTGTCCATTTCAAACCGGGATTGCGACGAATCGTGCCGAGTCCAGTACACGGCGCATCGACGAAGACAATGTCGAAGTACCCGGCAAACAGGTCGTTGAGATCGGAGAGATCTTTGACTGCCCTGGCGCGGACGTTCGACACGCCAGCCCGGCGGGCGCGCTTCCGGAGCTGATCAAGCCGGTATGTGGAGACATCGGCCGCTACGATTTCGCCCCGATTCGCCATCAGCGCCGCGAAGTGCAGCGTTTTCCCCCCAGCCCCTGCACACACATCCATTAGCTTTGCCGTCGGCTTGGGATCTATGAGCGTCGACACCAACTGACTCCCTTCGTCCTGCACTTCGAACATACCTTGCTGAAATGCTCGAAGCCGAAAGATGTTGATCCGCTTCGGCACCTCCAATCCGACAGGCGAAAGCCGCGTCCGTCTCGTTTCCACACCCTCGGCATGAAGCTGGCGTCGACATTCTTCGATGGTGGTCTTGAGGGTGTTCACCCTGAGGATCAATGGGGCTTGCGTGTTCAGGCTTGCGCAAAGCTTCTCAGTTTCTCCTTCGCCATACTCCTGCAGGAGCCGCTTCACAATCCAATCCGGGAACGAATGCCGCACACCGATTCCCTCCTCGGGATCATTCTCCGCACTCTCCTCTTCAGTCACGGTCTCGTTGAGAACATCAGCCAGTTCGTCCTTGAGCCGTGACGATCTCATGTGCGGGAGAAGATCTCCCCTCGTCACGTGCGTTTGCTTCTCCACAAGCAGAAGGTACGCCGCAAGAAGGAGCATATAACCCTCCTCAGGAGAAACAGCGTAGGGGCGGCTGCTCATGACACGCCGGAGCACGGTGTCGCATCGACGAAGATGCCTGAGCGTGCCATATACCGTCTCTGATATAAAGCGGCGATCATGCGAGCCCAGATACTTGTGAGATCGGAAAAATGAATCGATTAGACTATCGGCAGGCTTGCCTGAAGCACGGATAAGCTGGAAAAGCTCGCTGGCATGACCAAGAAGAGAAGAGAGTTTCATTCCGCAGGCAAGATACGGAGAATTCGGAAGGCCCACAAAAGAAAGTCCCCCTGACTCGTTCAGAAAGGGGGACTGAGACAGAGAGGCGCCGGGTCACTGGACGACTTCGGCCTTTGCCTTGGTGAGGAATTCCACGGCCCCTCGTTCATCCATGCCCACTGCCACCGTGTCTCCATCGGCGATAGTGCCAGAGAGGATATGTTCCGATAACTTGTTAATGACATGTTTCTGAATCGCTCGCTTCAACGGGCGGGCACCGAATGCAGGATCAAACCCCGCCTTGGCGAGCCATTCCTGGAGCTCCCCGGAGAAGTGCAGGGTAATGTTTCTTGCGACGACCAGCTGTTGAACATGACGCAGCTGCAGCTGAACGATCTGCTGAATATCGGTCATGGTCAGCGGCTTGAACAGAATGATCTCATCAATCCTATTGAGAAATTCCGGACGAATCGCCTGCTTCAGCATCTCCAACAACCTCACGCGCAGCTCATCCATAATGTCATCACGATTGCGGTCATTTAAGAACTGGAGCTTCTCCTGGATGAGATGTGACCCAAGGTTCGACGTCATGATCACGATCGTGTTCTTGAAGTTCACCGTCCTCCCCTTGCTGTCTGTCAAACGACCTTCGTCTAGCAGTTGAAGGAGCAGATTGAACACCTCGGGGTGAGCTTTCTCGATTTCATCCAGAAGCACGACTGAATAGGGCTTCCGCCGGATGGCCTCGGTCAGCTGTCCGCCTTCCTCGTAGCCGACATACCCCGGAGGAGCGCCGATGAGCCGGGACACGGAGAACTTCTCCATGTACTCGCTCATATCGATCCGCACCATTGCCGTCTCGTCGTTGAACAGGAACTCCGCCAATGCCCGGGCAAGCTCCGTCTTGCCGACGCCGGTACTACCCAGGAAGATGAATGACCCGATC
>VGWB01000186.1 GCA_016873755.1 Ignavibacteria bacterium
CACGAGTTTACCTACTCCAAAAGAGTCAGTCTTCAGTCAATAGCTTCTTCCCTGTTAGCGTCAGGAGGCAACCCGCCCGACTGAACGACCAGTCGTTCGCCCGTCCGAACGGCCAGCCTGACAAACTCGGTTTGGCGGGCGCAGCCGGGCGGGGGCGGGCTCCTGACGCCACCGGTGGAATTTCCTGCGGCAATGAACTCAATTCTCCAGGCTTCCCGGGAAAACAGGTAAACTCGTGGTACTTCTACTACGGAGTACTTTTGTAGGCTATAGTACGGAGTACTTTTGTGCGGTGAATAGCCGATGCGGGATATCAGGAATTGTTGCTAGAACCACGGAAAGGAGCACGGCGCGTTGATGGAGCCGATGCCGGCTGGAATCTATTGGGAGACACGGGACGGTTCTGGGTTAATTCGTCAATGTGAGGGTAATTGATCGTGACTGCCGGTCGACCGAGAATACGGACTGATCGGCAGTGAAGGTGTACGTTATCGTCTGATCAATGTCGCACCCACGACTTATTCCGGTTACAAGGTTCACCGGCGTTTGAGCTTGCGAGAGATCTACGGAGCCGTTCGTGTTTCCCGTTGTGCTCTCCAGACTGATGAATAACCGTGTGCCCTCGGGCATTGGATCGCTGATTGATGCAACGATCTTCATATCATCGAGGTTCGTCACCATGCTGTAGCGTGTACTGTTGTCGCTCACAGACAACGTCCTTGCGCCACGCGTAACGTCACTAATAACAAGCGGACGAGGACTGCCGGTGACTGCAATCTTGATGATGGGCTTTACCTCGACGGTCACGATCTGCGACACGCTGCTGTGGTCTTGCGCTGCCGCACGGAGAGGGAAGAGAACAAGCAGAAGAGCGAGGATCGCGTTGACCAGTAATCGCGTGGTTCCTGCGGGATGGCTAGATCCAAAGATCACTGATAATTGTTGCACGACTTCTCTCCTCGCACTTGCGCTCTTCAAGCCTCTTGTCAAGCGGCAAATGAACCGGGGCTTGAACGAGAATTGAGGACTTGCAGACGACTTCACCGATTCTACATGAAAACGGTACCTCTACTCAACAACAGACACAATACCGGAAACTCGGTATTTTTGAAAATCTGGAAACTTGAGGAAAATTCCGGATTGACCCTCTTTGCGGGTGCAAATGCTAGAGGTAGATTCTGACGGTGAGCTAGATCACAGTGGTCGCTTACGCAAGACGCGCGTGCACCTTTCCGCCGGATGGTTACACCTCAGCGTTTGAAGTTCTTGAAGACACCCGCAGCGTACTAAAGCGTGAACCGGTGACGATTTGGGAGAAGCCATTTCATTTTCACTGTGCGTTCCGCTTCACCCAGCGGAGCGCAAGCTGAATTTTCGACCGCACGCCAAGCCGGACCCTCAGCCTGTCCATCAGCGATCTAACCGTCCGATGACTGATGTGCATCGCGCGCCCGATCTGTTTGTCAGTGAGTCCGGCAGCAGTCAACTTCCATACCTCAGTCTCGCGTGGCGTTGGCTTTGTGCCTGCGAGTTTCTTCATTGCTCGTTTGTATCTTGTATAGGCCATTGTATCGCTTCAAAGTTTGTTCGTTGAAGCACAAGATAGTGAGCAACGCTGGTTTTGTCAATTGGCGGAGGGTGAAAAAGTTCAGAGGAAGGGCTTCAATATAATTGGCGAATAGAGTCAACGCGACACGGCGATGAGTGAGAACGGGGCTGTAAATTGAAGGAACTGCAGGGGTGGAGCGACTTGAAGACAGCGGCTTACGAGCGGACGGATGGAAGGTATTGGGAGGCACGGGGAGGGGCGATACAGGAAACTCGATACTCTCGCTGCTGAAGGAGAATCGACAGCTACGCCAGCCGGCGAGGGCAGCGAGAGGCTCACACGTTTAAACGCTCCTTTACCGGCGCGCCGTACTTGTAGCCCGTTTGCGGACTCTTGAGGAAGTAGTCATCGAGCAGGCGAATGAAAGTGACCAACTCATTCCGATCACCGATCTGCACCTTGCCGCCCTTCACTCGCAGCGGGAGCTTGTACGATTTCGCGACCGCCTGCATTTTCCTGAGTCGCACCGGACCGATCTTCTCCTCCTTGAGCACGGAACCAAGTTGGTAGAGCTTCTTATGGACGGCCGTGTCGTTGTCGAGTATATCTTGCACTGGTGTGAGATCGCCAACGATCTCGGCATCGACAGCCAGTTTCATGACGCTGTCTGCCACTTTGCGGAATTCTTCCTCGATCGCCACGATCTGCTCGAAGTGCTTCTTGTCGAAGATGTAGAACGTATCTTTCGCGAACAGATAGAGGCAGTCAACCCTCTCGTCGAAGTTGACTGTGGTTCCGTCGAGCAGCTCAAGTTTGGCCGTGTTTGTGTTAAACCGAGTCCTGAAGAACTTCTTGGCAAGACTGGTCCCTCGCTGAGTTCTCTCGTCCACGGCAACCTTCCCGCGATTCAACCTCGTGAATGAGAGGTACCGGTTGTTGTCGCCTGCCTGCATCTCAATGCAGTAGGCCCATAGTTCGGCGCCGCGCAAGTACCCGTCGAGATCATTGATCGTCGGCATGTCGACGCCGCGATTGATCTGGTTGTAGATCACATCGGCGAACGCCATCTCCCTGTTGGTCATCTGATACGTGTGGATCTTCCGCGAGTCAACGTCTATGGGTTTGTACTTCGCAATCCTGTCATACTCCGCCGAAAGAGTACGACCCAGCTCGAGGATCGTCTTCAAAAACATTCCCTGTAGGGCTGGATCGATGTCGATGCGGTGAAGGTTAAAGAGGTATTTGTGCAGCGTCTTCTTTGTCTTCGGGACGTCTGGTTTCAGCGCACGTGATACCAGGTAGAGGCGAAGGCTTCCTGCTTGGCTATTCTGAATGGCGTCTGTCAGTTCGGGGACTTGAAGTTGTTTGGCCATGGTCGACTCCGAAGTAGAGTTTATTGCCGAGAGGATAGATCCGGATCTCGTCACCATCGTCGATCTGCTGTGACCGGATGATAAGCATTCCGGACTTGTTATTGGAGGTCCCCTTTTCAGCGAACGTTATGTCATACAGGCTGTACCAAATACTGAGAAGGGGATTGATAAGGAGCAGAGAAGAGTTGACGTAGATGCGGTACATCACAAGCAGCAGAAAGAGCATGGCGAGTGTCTCGTACCAATCCTTGTACTGCTCGAGGACGAGCGGAAGGATGTACGTGCCGATGTAGCTGATTGCCTCGCCGCTTCGGTTGCTTGCGGATTTGAGCTTGACCTTAAAGGCGTTTGTCTCCGCGCGCTCTCGAATGTTCCTGAGAAAGATCCACAATCCGCCGCAACCCAGGACGGCCACGAGTCCGAACACGACCGACAAACCGAAGTGCGTCGTGAGAGTCGCGAGATAGCGCCAGCCCTGGAGGCTTGCATCGAACTCAGGAATGTTCTGCGAGAGTTGCTTGGCAATGACGAGTACAAAGAGTGGCGTATACGAGGTGGCAAACAGAGAAAATAGAACTGCTTTCTGCAAACCGGGTTTTTCGTTGGGCATGAGGTTATCACCTCCAGAAGGGTGTTCGCCAACAAGTGGAAGAGGAACCGGACCGGCAGCCGGCGAGAGCAGCATAAGACTCCGTCTTCGCTTCTTAATTTCTTTCGCTTCCGTAGTCAAACGGCGGCGGGTCAAAGCGGCCGAAGCTCATCCATCAGGTGGAGAAAGGGAATGGCAGTAGCAGCTTTCGCAACTGGAAACCCTTTCTCGCCAGAATGGACGATGTAGAGGTGGTTCAGCCTCAGATCGGTCAACCCACTTCTCATTGAAGACGTGAGTCTCGGTTCAACTGTGCGCTTGATCTCAAAACCGAAGCGACGTTGACCTCTAACGACCAGCAGATCCAGCTCTGCACCACCGTGCGTCGCCCAGAAGAAACATTCTTCCGGTCGAGCTCCTATGTGCCGCACGACTTGCGATATGACGAATCCCTCCCAGGATGCACCAAGTTTTGGGTGACTTTCGATCTCCGCCACTGTCCGCAGACCAAGCAGCGCGTGGAGCAAGCCGCTGTCGGCAACATAAACCTTGGGAGATTTGACCTGGCGTTTTGCTACGTTCTCGCTCCACGGCAAGAGCTGTCGGACAACCAGCGCGCTGGTCAAGAGATCTAGGTAGTTCCTGGCCGTCGTGTCGGCAACACCGAACGACCGGGCGAACTCCGAGGAATTCCAGACCTGACCGTGGTAGTGGGCGAGCATTGACCAGAACCGACGAAGGGATGTTGACCGAATCATCACACCAAGCTGGGGCAAGTCCCGCTCAAGAAATGTGCGAATAAACTCGAGGCGCCAGTCGAAGCTCGCGGCGTACGTCGAAGCCAAGTAGGCGGGCGGGAAGCCCCCTCTCACCCAGAGTTTCTGGGAGTGCTGCTCGCCGACTTCTTCCACGGAAAATCCGGGCAGCTCGTGGTAGGCAATTCGACCCGCAAGCGTCTCAGCCGATCTGTGGACCATGTCGGGTGATGCACTGCCGAGGATGAGGAATTTGGCTGTACGTTTGGGACGGTCCGCCAGAACGCGGAGAACAGGGAAGAGGTCGGGTTTCCGCTGAACCTCGTCAAGAATGACCAGTCCTTGCAGTCCCTTGAGAGCCAGCATCGGATCGGCGAGTCTTGCCAGGTCACCCGGGTCTTCGAGATCGAAGTACGATGATTTCTCCTTGATCTCGCTCCTCAACATGCGTGCGAGCGTGGTTTTGCCGACTTGGCGCGCGCCGACGAGGCCGACGATCGGGTATCTGCTCAGGAGTGATTGAAGGATCCGAATCTCTTTTTGACGTTTGAGCACGTCTCAAGATACCTTGAAAATTCGGTGATGTCAACCGAATTTTCAAGGCGCTGTATTTCCGCGGATTCTCGTGGAGAGTTCATATTCGCCCCCTACCCCCGAGGGATGCCGATCAACGGCAACGGGTGTGGCAAACCTCGGATGGCTTTGCCCCGAGCTCCTCGGCTTTACTTCGTTTTGACGGGCAGGTCGCGATTGGAGGTCTGTAGCAACTGATGAGTTGGGATTCAAGGGGCTCTAGCCCCCAATTCTCGGAGGGATTGAAGCGCATTGGTCATCAGCACCGGCAGCCAGCGAGGGGGTCAATCGATGAGACCCGTCCGGTCATCGACAGTTATGTGGAGGGAGGAGCCTGGGGTTGCTTAGGGATGAGGATCCGCTGTTGCATCTTGATGTAGGCGCGGCCAAGGTTGTTTTCAATGATCTTGACGGCGGGTGTAGCAGCAAAGGTATGCATCGCTGCATGGAAAACTGAGAGAACTCTCTCCTGAAAGCTGTGGTCGACTTCAAGTGCGTCGACAACCAGACCCAAATTCTTCGCCTCCTCAATAGATATATGCCTCCCGTGACTCTTGTACATACCATGACGTGACAAATCCGCGGCAATTTTCGCAGCGGGTTCGCTGGCTTGCCCCGCAAACATGTACTTCTTGAGCCACGCGGCAACTAACTGTTGCGAGAGCTCGATCGCGTTGTCGCACTGCACGAGAAGAGCAGGGCCATATTGGCTCAGTATGGGCAGCCAGGAGCTAAGCGCTTTTGGGTCTTTGCACTCTTCCTGGGCTCTCTTGAATTGGTCCAGAATTGCCTGCGCCGGTACGGCTTGAATTCCCAACGGCGTCTGCAGTATGAATTGCGGATCGATTGGGCCCAAGAATGAATGCTTGCTCATCACAATGCGATTCGCCGCACACGCGAGCATCGTTGCCGCCGACATAGCCGCGTGCGGAATGATCACTCGAATGTCGTTGAATTTGGACCTAAGGTAACTGACGACCGCTTCAGTTGCTTCGGGCGAACCACCAGGACTGTGCAGGATGAGATCAAGTTCCTTTGTCTTCATCTCGAAGATGACTTCCATCAAACCCTGGACATCTTCCTCGTTGATGCTCAAGTCCTCCGGCCCCACGCCAGCTGCCTGCGTCCATTTGGTTGCGTAGAGGATAGTGTTGCGCTTGGTGTGCGTCGAGAGTTCGGAAAGGTATTTGCGCCGAACAGCATCAAAAGGGGGCTGCTTTGTCTCCTCTTGACCTTTCTTAAGCTCTTGAAGAAGTTGTCCCCAGGTGGGTATATGGACAAGCCTTAGCGCGTCGAGTTGCTGGCGCTCGATGTGTATGTCGTGTCAAAGAGGCGGAGGTAAGCTTGGCTTTGTTCAAGACCTTTTTGCAGCTCACCGTAGAGGCTGAGAAGCTCGGTTATTCCTGGATGCTGCTCTTCCGCCTTCGCGACGAACTCCTCATACGCATCGTGGAGCGAATCCGCTTTCTGCTTGGTATTGGGAGTGGGTTCAGACATGATCGTAACGGCGCAACTTTTGTTGAATATTAACACCTTAGGTGGCACAAAGTCAATGCCGATGCTCACCAGTGTTTTCGAGTCACGAAGACACTGTCTATGGCCTGTCCAACAGAAGCTGTGTAACCGACAGCCGGCGAGGGGCGATGAGGCAAACGCCATCGTGTTGAGACTCATTCCGAGTCCCCTACCTCCACATTTCCATCCGCAGCCCTCTGGAATCTAGAGGTGGGTTGGATGGAATGCAAATGGCGGTGCCTTTGTAGATGCGCTCCTCCGTCCTGCAGGCGGCGAGGTCGGTGAGGAGGGTGATGGGTTGATCAAGGTCCCTTTCTCAGCTGATCAAGCAGGACCCACTCCCCCTTCTCATTCTTGAATCTCCAAAACAACCACCCATCTTTCGAATGGCCTACGATCTCAATGGCAGCCATTGAAGGTGAGTTGAAAATCTTGCCGCGCGAATGGATTCTCCCCTCGGCATCAACTGTAGCAGTATGTTCAGCCCCTTTGTATTTCGCCCGTAGTTCTGTACCTGACTGGAAGAGTCCAACGAGAACAGGTTTTCTCTCCTTGCGACTTGCAACTTTGCCCCGTCGGCCACGCTTTCTTCTCTT
>VGWB01000187.1 GCA_016873755.1 Ignavibacteria bacterium
ATCGGCTTCGTCATCAGCACCTCAAACGGCAAGAGATGGAGCACGTCATCCGGAATGATCAGGAGCCGGTCTGCCCCCGCGATCATTCGGGCCGCCGGTGCCACAAGGTGTTTGTACAGCGTGTGTCCGGCTTTCGTCAAAGCAGACCAACTTTCGACCTGTGGGCTTTGCAGTGCGAAGCGAGCGATGGTCACCTGCTCCTCGAGCGTCTTCCGATCCGGCAGCCGGAAGCACCTGTGGCGGTTCCTCGAAATCACCCAAAGCGATGAACTGCTGTCGCCGACGAGATATTCGAGAACCACCGTCTTGTCCTTCGCAAGTGTGGTTTGCACGGACCGCAGCGATGCTGGTTCAGGATACTGGAGCTCCGCATAGCGGGGGTTGGCACGACGAATCTCTTTCTTGAGCGCGTTGAATTGATTCTCGAGATCAGATAATCGGGTTTTCAGCGAAATCATCGTCTCGCCGCCAGCGGGTGTGCGGGAAGCTTCTTGCTGGATCGCAGTTTCAGTTTTTGAAATCTGGGCGATCAACTCCTCCTGCTGTTTGAGGAGCGATGGATCGATGCCTTCTCGGATGCCTGCGAGGGCCTCCGCCATGAGATCGAGGAATGCTCTCGCCTTCCCCCGCTCGGCATATTCAAAGGCGAGGCGGTCATATCCCCCCTTCGGCTTCTGTCCATGCAGCAGCGTGAGGACGTGGACAGCGGCCTCGTATACGTAGCGCTGTGTTGCAACGAAGCTCTCTTTGTACTGTGTGCTTTGAATGGCACCCCGTATTCCCTCGATCGTCTGAAGAGCCTGTGCGTACTGCTCATACGCCGCTGAGTAGTTCTTCCGTCGCTCCTGGTTTTCCCCGATCCCCAGGATGGATGGCCACACGAGGCCAGGCGCATCTGTCTGGCGAGAGAGAGCCAGCGCCTGTTGATAGATGGAGAGTCCCTCATCGAGCCGGTTCTCGAAGTTCAATGTGTTCCCCAAGTTGATGAGGTTCTTTATTTCGAGGATCTTGTTCTTCTGACGATGTGCAATCGCTAACGCCTCGCGCGTTGTTGTCTCTGCACTGTCATACTTCCCCAGATCAAAATACGCGAGGCCTAGGTTGCCCAAAGTGCTCACGATGCCCGAGGTATCTTTGAGAGTCTGGAAGGAGAGAAGGGATTTCCTGAAAGACTCTGCTGCCTCCTCGGGCCGATCAAGGTTCCGCAAAAGGACACCGATGTTCATCGACCCCTGCGCTACGCCCCTTGTATCTTTCGCTTCCTCCTTGAGCTTCAGCATATCCTCATAGTGTTGGTATGCCAGCTCGTACTCTCCGAGATCCTTGTACGTGATGCCGAGGACATTCAGTACATCCGCGACCCTTCGCTTGTCACCGAGTTGCTGTCGAATCGCCAGGGCTTCCTGGTAGGATGTCAAGGCGTCTGTGTACTTGCCAAGGCTCCGCTGAACGCGCCCGCAGTCGTAGAGCGCCGTTGCGTACCGGTCTTTGTCCCCAACTTGCCGGTGAAGGTCCGCTGCTTTCCTCTGGTACTCGAGCGCCTGCGGGAGCTGGCCAAGGTCCTCGTACGTCGTACCGATCCGTCCCTGCGTGCGTGCAAGGTTTGAGAGATCCCCAATCTCTTGCCTGATTGCTTCGGCCTGAAGCAGATACTTCAGCGCCTGAGGGTAGTCCTTGAAATAATTCCAGTAGAGGGAAAATCCAATGTCATTGTACGTGTTCCCGATAAGCTCGCGATCATTGACGCGGATGCGGGCAGCGAGCGCTTTCTCGTAAACCGATAACGATTGATTGTACTCTTGATTGAGGAAATGGAGCGCGCCCAATCCGCCGAGAACCGCCGCCTCTCCGCGCTGGTCGCCAATCTGAGTGTACAGGGCCAACGCTTCATTGTAGCACGCGAGGGCTTCGGCGCGTGACTCTTTCTTCCCTCGCAGTTGTGTCCCTTTTTCATTCAGACTATCCGCCCTGAGCTTCTTTATCTTCTGGTCCATTGTCCAGCCGGCAAGCTCGTCTACCGCGAGGACGAGACTCTGCTCGCCGAAGGTCGACTGATGTGCTTGGGCAATCGTTGCGGCGCATGCGCGATCCCGCTGGGCCTTCGTGTTGTCACTCTGCAATTCGGCGCTGATGCTTGAGGTGACAAGCTGCTCTACCAGCGGCTTTGCCAACAGCCGATTATCCTTGATCAGCAATCTCAGCAAAGAATCATCCTTCTGCGCGTAAGCAGTTAGTGCTTTGTCGTTGAATGCGCGCTGCTGTTGCGAGATCTGGGATTGGCTGTGCGTGAGTTGCAGCGTCAAAGAAATTGAAAGAATGAGGAAAGAGAGTGAGAAGCGCGGAACGCGCGGCGTGGTACGCATGGATGGACCTCCCGACGAGGGTGGAGGCATGTTTCAACGGTGCTGTTTCGCTGAGCTGCAGGCGAGCAGGGGAGCTATCTCAGCAAAGCTACTTTTGTTGACTAAGATCGAGAGCCTTTTGAAGTGCGCTGATGGCTTTGTCTTTGAAGCCGAGATCGTTATACAGCTTTCCAAGGACCTCATGCGCTTTCGGTGCGTCGGCGTGGTTTTGGGCAACAGCTTCAAACTTCGTGATGGCTTCGTGGAGTACACCGTACTTCTGGTAGAGCGTACCAAGCAGGAAGTTGCACGTGGTACCGGTTAACTCATCGCGGAACGCCTCGGTCACTGCGCGTTCCTGGCTTTCGAGTTCGGCGAGCTCATCTGAGGAGAGAACACTGAATCCGAAACTTTCGGACGAAGATGATTCTACAAGCCCCAGTCCTTCTACCTTCCAAAAGTATGTCTCGCCAGCGCGCAACGGTTTCTCATCGGATGGGTATTCCAGCATCGTTCTTTCTGTCTCCCGAGCCCAGAGCAATCCCTTGTTGTCGAAAACTCTCACACGGTATTTCCGCACCCCGGAGCCTGACTGCCACGAGAATGTCGGCGCGACCGATCGAACCCTGGAATTCCTCGGCGAGGTCGGCTCGACGGACTTGGGGACGGTCACTGAGCGTAGACCGGCAAGGGCAACGATCTCTCCGGCACTCGTGGTCCGCAAGGTGAGCCCGGAGAGATCAACAAGATTTTCTGAATGGAGACCGCTCAACGTTCGCGATTTCTTCGCAAGGGTCGCGGGTCGTTCTGAGATCGTCAGAGTGCTCCCGGGTCCGACCTCGATAAGATTGTTGTTGGAGAAGAGAAGCGTTGCCTGACCCGAGCCGGACGTCTTGATGACATCGCCGTGATAGAGCTGCGTCCCCCAGAGCGCTTTCTTCAGCTCCCGTTGCTGTGCGGGCTGCACAAAGACATCCCCTCGAACCTCGGTCATCAGCGCGACACAGCGAGGAGTTTGTTGGGTGAACAGCAGCGTTGTGGATGTGATAGTAAGGAAGACAAAAAACGCGAGAGAGCAAATCCTGGCGATGTTTCTCATAGAGGAAATCCTTCTCTGCTCGATGGGTCAATCGTTCTCGTTGGAGCGCAATGCCCTACTGCACAGGTCCCCTCATAAAATACAGGTATGGAGTGCGAAAGTTGGCGGCTGTGTTTCGCCGGAAAAGAGAAGCACTGCAGAAGATGGCGTCCTGGGACGGACCTGCAACACTGCCACGGAAATCAAGATTCCGGAGGTTCGCTCTAACGGAAGACGCTCCATCATCCGCAGGACACGGAATTAGGAGGTTCACGAGGATATTGAGGTCACTACCCTCCTTCTTGACAGCCTAATTTATCTTTCGTCATTCGTATTGTCAAGAGACACGCGGGCCAGCGCAAAAATCAGCGAGATTGGCACGTCGCATTCCGGTACACCGACGGACGGTTCCCAGTAACAGCATGCTCGACCGAGTGAGTGAGGAGCCTGTGACAGTGGATCGCGGATCTCCTCAATGGTGCATGATTCTGATCAGAACTCTGCATGGAATGGAGATGGGTGTACAAGGCCATGGCCCATCGTGTCACAAACCTGCCACAGAAAGTCGGAGAGTCAGTGCGGTCTGCCAAGACGTCCGTGCCACTTCGCTGGAACCTTTCTGCCTTGTGGCATCCCGTACAGAACTCCGGCGGGATATGTGTTCGTCTGTGTTTCCGATTCTCCGTATCTGCCGGAACGTGTTGTGGGAGATCGACTCCATCGATCCAGAAGAAGAGATCGTGTCGAAAAGGCTCAATTGCCAGACGCTGCTGTCGATACGGTATGGGATTCCCACTTCTAGAAACAAGTGTGAACCGGTTCCAAGGCGTTGCCAGCTCGCTGGTAGGCGGATTTCGCAGAGTTGCCTTTCAGCCTGAACTACAGTAGCTTTGTGAGGCAGAAATTCCCACCGTTGCCGTAAGTCCCGATTCCCCACCGAAGGAGGTGCATATGATCGGGGCAACAATATCCCACTACAAAGTCCTTGACAAGATCGGCGGCGGAGGAATGTCCCAAAACGGCCCACGAACGATGTTTGTGAGTGGCTGCCGTTTTGAGGATCCGCCATTTTCTTAGCGGAGGCGAATTCCATGATCGGCCAGACTATCTCTCATTACAAGATTGTTGAAAAAATTGGCGGTGGTGGCATGGGCATCGTGTACAAGGCTCAGGATCTCAAACTCGACCGCGCAGTCGCATTGAAGTTTCTTCCTCCTGAGTTGACGCTCGACCCCGAAGCCAAGGGGCGTTTCGTCCACGAAGCGCAGGCGGCCTCAGTCCTTCAACATCCTGACATCTGCAAGTATAGAAGTCCGACTTCTACATGAGTTGATGTTGAGACGGTCCAACAATTGAACGAGCCAACGAACAAATGACAATGACTCAATCAATCATCCACACTTACTGAGTGACTCCGGCTGGGTCACGTCAGGAAGAAGTACTCGACTCACAGAAAGGAGTACCGCCATGGCAAAGAAAGCGCTGAAGGACGTTCGGTTCGCGACGGTCGGGAGCATTATGAAAAAGAGCATCGTGTCGATTGACGGCAAGGATACCGTCGCCGAAGCCATCAAGCTGATGAGGGACAAGAAGGTCTCAAGCCTGCTGGTGAATCGTAGAGCGAAAGAGGACGCATGGGGAATCATGACGCGCAAAGACGTCGTGAACAAAATCATCGACCCCGGAAAGAACCCGAAGGAGGTCAAAGTCTTCGAAATCATGACCAAGCCGTTGGTGATGGTTTCCCCCGGTCTGGCGCTGAAGTACTGCGCCCGTCTCTTCCATCAAGCGGGCATCCGCCGGGCACCCGTTTTCGATGGCAAGGAGATCATCGGCATCGTGAGCAACACGGATATTTTCAATGCGGTTTGAATATGACAGCCATTCTTCTCAAGAGTCAGTCGGTATCTTCGAGTGCAGGAGGCATTGACCCAGCCGGGTTGCTATTTTCAGTAGTAGAAGTCCGACTTCTACCTTGTAGTCTGAAAACAAGGCGGAGCTAAAATGGCATTTGAGAAATCTCTCTTCCTACTGATCGTCACGCTTCTTGGAACGTGGCAGACGGAAGGGCTTTGCCAGGCCGTCAGGTCTAAAAGACAACCTATCGCAGAGATCAAACCCCACAACGGAACGCCCACCGTGTTTCTTGATGGAAACCCGACCTTCTATGGGGTGTGGTGGTGCTCACCGCCAGAAAAGGATGGCTGGCGCAACGCGGGTCTTGGCCGTGACAATGCCGACTATACCGGTATCCATCTTTATGCCTTTGATGTCGGCGGCGCCGAGTGGAGCGGGCCTGGAGAAGGACGCCCGAGTCACTTCGATTTTTCCACGGTGGAGGATCGATTCAATCAGATACTCAAGGAGGATCCAAAGGCACGGTTTCATCTTCGTGTTTACCTCGAACGACCGTACAGCTGGTGGCTCGACCTTTACCCTGAGGAGGTTGAGATCGTGTCCGATGGGACCAAGGACAGACAGTCCTTCGCCTCAACGGTGTGGCGCGAACAAGCAAAGGAGTTCTTGCGCGCGTACATTGCCCACCTCAAGAAAATTGGAATCGCTGAGAAAATCATTGCCTATCAAGTAGGTGCTGGGCACACGGGAGAGTGGGTGAAGGGGAAGGTGAGCATGAGCTACTGGACCGGCGACTACAGCGCTCCGATGCGGCGCCATTTTCGATCCTGGGTACAGGAGAAGTATAAGGATGACGTCCTGGCGCTTCGGGCGGCTTGGGGCGATTCCACCACCACATTCGACTCGGTTGAGGTGCCGTCCGACGTTGAGCAGTTTCGCACCACACATTGGACGTTTCGCGATCCTCGTCTCGAGCGGAACGTCATTGACTACTACCGCTGTCTGGCCGATCTTTGTAGTGACCTGGTCATCGACTATTGCCGGACTGTCAAAGAAGCGACCGAGGGGAGATCGCTGGCGGGCGCCTTCTACGGCTATCTCATGGACCTGACCTGGAACGCGGGTTTCTTTTCCGAAGGCGAGAGCAGCGAATACTCCACGTACCAACGCAGCGGGCATTTGGGATTTGTCAAGGTTCTGAACTCGCCGTATGTAGATTTTCTGGTTAGCCCGTACAGCTACGGGTTCCGCGGAATCGGGGGCGACGGTTCCGGGATGCTTCTGACCGAATCTCTCCGTCTCCACAACAAGGTCTATCTCTACGAGGATGACACGCGCACGCACACCATGCGGTCGAGTCCATTTCACGGCAGGGCCATGAGCTTGTCCGAGTCAGTAGCATTTCTTCGGCGGAACCTCGCGTACAATGTAATTCGTGGGCAAGGGTTGTGGTGGCTTGTCAATCAGGGACACATCGATGTCGCATCGGAGCCAGCGTTCCGGCTGATGCTCAAGGAGTTCCAGGAACTCGGTACCTTTGCGCTGAACGTCGATCACTCGCCGGGAGCTGAGATCGCAGTCATCGTAGACGACGAAAGCTTTTTC
>VGWB01000188.1 GCA_016873755.1 Ignavibacteria bacterium
GACGGGGTTCCCGACGCCGTTGTTCAATCCATCGTTGACTGGTTGGTGGATTTTGTCCACAGGCATGTCACGGAATAGGCGAGCTGATTCCCGGCCGTAAGAGTTTCCGGGTCAAAGTTCACTTACCCTCAAAGTTGACTTTAAATAGTTCCAAGAATGTATTGTCTTGTGAAGCCTTGACTTTCAGGGAGTGGTTTGATACATTTCCACAGCGTTTTTAATCGTCCGCCCAAATGCCATAGCTTGGAGGCCTTATGAGTCTCGTAACGTCGAGGGGGAGACCGAGCTGGATGAATGCGCTGTGCTTCCTCGTGCTTCTGACCGGCGTTCTCGCCTGGGTTGGTTGCGAATCGAGTGAAGCAACGCGCCAAGAGCAGGATCAGGAAGCGCTGGCAAACTTGGTGGGAGATCGGAAGCCTGAGATTACCCCTCCGGCACCGCCAGTAGATCAGCAGAAGCTCACGGCCCTGGAGGCTGAGAACACCAACCTGAAACAAAAGATCACCAAGCTGGAACAGGACAACACCACGCTCAGTGCACGCCTCTCAGGGCTTGAGGCAAAGCTCCTCGCTGAGCGAGCACAAGCTGAAAAGGCCGTGACGCCGAAGGTTCCGCCTGTCGGGACATCGTACGAGGATGGGATGAAGGCATTTGGCGAGAAACGGTACGATGACGCGATCCAAGTGTTCCGGGCGTTGCTGGAAAGCAACGTTGCCGAAGATCTAGCAGACAATTGCCACTACTGGATCGGCGAGTCGTATTTCGGGAAGAAGAGCTACGCAGAGGCTGAAAAAGAATTTGAAGCGGTACTTCAATACAAAATCTCTGAGAAGAAAGCCGATGCTCTGTTTATGATGGCTCAATGCTACGAGATTATCGGTGACAAGGCAAAAGCCAAGGAGACGTACGAGAAAGTTGTGAAGGACTATCCGACGAGTGACTTGGTGAAGAAAGCGAGAGAACGCTGGGGAAGGTTATAGGATCAATTCCGCAACGGAATACAAGAAACCCCTGAGATCATTCGGGGGTTTTTTGTTTTTGCACCATCCCGATCGGATCATGAACGGAAGAAGCCAACGTGCTGCTTGCTTTCCAATCATTTGACGTCTGTTGAATCTCAACTGCGACCTTACTATATTGACGAAGGATGAGGTTCTTCAAGGGCGGTACAGAGACCGCCCTTCTCTGTGTTGTCACCGATGGCAAAGATCCAGACAAAATACGTATGTCAGTCATGCGGTTATGTCTCGCCCCGCTGGGTGGGCAAGTGTCCGAACTGCTCGGAGTGGAACACGTTCGTCGAGGAGGCACCTTCGCCTTTAAGGGTCTCCAAGAAGCCTGCCGGAGCTGCCTCCAGAATCGAGCCCATCCCCATGGAGCGCCTGGAGACGATCGACGCCCCGCGCATCAAGACGAACATCGACGAGTTTGACCGTGTGCTTGGCGGCGGGCTCGTCCCGGGTTCCCTGATCCTGCTCGGTGGCGACCCCGGCATCGGAAAATCGACGCTCATGATGCAGATGGCTCTTGAGATGAAGGGGCTCGTCGTGCTGTACATTACCGGCGAAGAGTCCGTTCAACAAATCAAGCTGCGGGCCGAGCGCCTCCAGGCGAAGGAAACCAAAAGCATCCTCCTTCTTGCCGAGACCAACCTCGATTTGATCCTCGATGTCATCGAGCGAGGCATCCCCGACCTTATCATCGTTGACTCCATCCAGACGATGTATCGCCCCGGCCTCGAAAGTGCACCGGGGAGCGTAAGTCAGGTTCGTGAATCCACCGCCCTGCTTCTCCGGTTTGCAAAGACGGAGAATATCCCGGTTTTCGTCATCGGCCATGTTACCAAGGAAGGGATGATCGCAGGTCCGCGCGTCATTGAACATATGGTTGACACCGTCCTGCAGTTCGAAGGTGAAGCGCATTACGCATATCGTATCCTCCGCGCTCTCAAGAACCGGTACGGCTCGACGAATGAGATCGGCATCTTCGAAATGCACGACACCGGGTTGCGGGAGGTGAAGAATCCTTCAGAGGCGTTTCTTTCCGAACGCCGATACGGGACGTCGGGCTCGACGGTCGTCTCAAGCATCGAGGGTTCACGTCCCATCCTGATTGAGGTTCAGGCTCTCGTCACCCCGACGAGCTACGGGGTCCCACAGCGCAATACCACCGGCTTTGACTACCGCCGGCTTTCCCTGCTGCTCGCGGTGCTGGAAAAGCGGGTCGGTCTCCATCTCGGGAGCTATGATGTCTTCGTGAACATTGCCGGAGGCGTCAAGATCGATGAGCCAGCGATCGACCTCGGTATAGCTGTATCGATTGCATCAAGCTTGCGCGACGTGTCTGTGGATTCCTCCTCCGTTGCAGTGGGGGAAATCGGCCTCGGCGGAGAGATAAGGACCGTTGGCCAGATTGAAAAGCGCGTGCAGGAAGCAGCAAAGCTCGGGTTCAAGAGGATCGTTGTGCCCCACAACAATCTGAAGAGCCTCAGGCCCCACGATGGTATCCAGATCGTCGGCGTGTACTCGATCAACGAAGCGATGGAGGAGCTGCTGGGTTGAGGACGCCATGAGCGAGAAGCAACACATGCGCTTCATGCGAGAGGCCATTGAGCTTTCGCACAGGAATATACGCGACGGCAAAGGTGGCCCCTTCGGCACTGTCGTTGTCAGGGATAACGTGGTCATCGCCCGAGGGACGAACCTTGTCACGTCAACGAATGATCCGACGGCACACGCGGAGATTGTGGCGATTCGCGAGGCCTGCCACACGCTCGGCACGTTCCGACTCGATGACTGCATCATCTACACATCGTGCGAGCCATGCCCGATGTGCCTCGGGGCCATCTATTGGGCACGACCGAAAGCGATTTACTACGCGAACACACGAGATGATGCCGCATCGGCCGGATTTGACGACCGGTTTCTCTACGAGGAGTTGCCCCGCCCTCTTGCCGACCGAAGAATCCCCATGATCCAGTTGATGCGAGATGAAGCTCTTACCGCATTCCGCGCGTGGGAAAAGCTTGAAACTAAAGTGCGGTACTAAGGGCGGATGGCGTACAGTGGATCGACTGTGTGGGCCTGGTAGCGCTCGCCCTCTGCTGGATCCCTCAAACCGTCGAAACCATCCGACGTGGTCGCTGCCTTGTTAGCCTCGTGTTCCTTGTTCTTTCTTCTGTGGGCAGTTTTGGTCTCGCACTCTACGCACTCAGCCTTGGTGACCCGGTCTTTGCCGTTTGAATCACCACTACGACGGTTGGCGCGCTCATCGACATCACCTACAAAGTGTTCCCACGAGAACGAAGTGAGAAGCTACCATGACGAAGCTCGTCCTGGCTACCCGGAACGTGAACAAGATCAAAGAGATTCAATCCATCCTGAAGGACCTCAAGCTTGAGTTCCTCACTCTGAATGATTTCCCCGGCATCCCCGACCTGATCGAGGACGGATCTACCTTTCAGGAGAATTCCCGGCGAAAGGCCCACACCGTCTATCAGCATACGAAGTTACTATCCCTCGCAGATGATTCCGGTCTGGAGGTTTTCTACCTCAACAAACGTCCGGGTGTGTGGTCAGCGCGGTACGCCGGCGAAGGTGCTACAGACGATGAGAACAACGAAAAGCTTTTGAAGGAAATGCGAGGTGTTCCACCGCGTCGGCGGAGGGCGCAGTTCCGCGCCCTTTTGACGCTGCTCGGCGACGCTTTCGAGGAGAGCACCGAAGGAATATGTGCCGGGAGGCTTGGTGAAGTCCCGCGGGGAACCTACGGCTTCGGCTACGATCCGATTTTTATCCCGGACGGCTTCACGAAAACCTACGCTGAACTCACCGCCGAGGAGAAGAACACTATCAGCCACCGGGCGAAGGCTTTGGAGAAGATGAGAGAGGTTCTACGAAGAAAAGTGCAGTCTGGCTGACCGGCAATGATGCGAGGCCGCCGGCGCCGCGACCAACGGCTTGATTTGCCCGACTCAGTCGGTCGGGGATGAGTTCACGCTTTGAGTTTCCCGTCGATTGTGGCAAGAAGGAGTTCAAGGTCGAACGGCTTCTGAATAAAGCTGTCAACGCCCATCCGCACACCTGCACGGATCACAAACTCGTCGCTCACACCGCTAATCAGCAGGAACGGCAAGTCCTTCAATTTTGGATTGTCGCGCACGCGCTGATAGAAATCAATACCATTCAATTGCCCTTCAGGGAACAGGAGGTCAGCCAGGATCAAGGACGGCACTTTCTGCTCAAGCGATGCCAGGGCCTCTTCAACGGATTCAGTGGTCGTTACGTCGTACCCGTAGCTCCTCAGCGTCGCCGCCAGAGAGAGCAGGAACGCTTTGTCGTCATCGACCAGGAGGATCGCAGCTTTCCCCGGGGGAGCAGCTTTAGCCCAAAGGATCTTCGCCTCCGCGCTCACGTGCTCTTCCATGCTGATATTGTACTTCTCGCGCATCATCCGGAGAACTTCGCTCCCGTTCTCCGACACGGTGCCATCGGTCCAAGCAATACGCAGGGCTTCGACATAGGCGTCGACGTGAACCTGCTTTTCCAGGTCCTCGTGCTCTTTCTGTGAGATCTTGAAAATCTGACGGATCTTTTTCAGTTCCTTCGCTTCCTCGCTTGTGATCTTCCCATCGAACCACATTTCTTTCAACAACTCCCGATACATTGCCAGACTGGCACGATCACCTGCCGCCGACTCCTGAGCAGCAGGCTCTGGCTGCTGCGCGAGCGGAGTGGCGGGTTGACGTTCTTCAGTCACCGGCGCAGTTTTCTTCTCCTCCCTCATCAGGTTCTGAATGCGATCAGCAAATGACTGGGCGTAGTAGTTATGCGGATCGATCTCGTACACCTTCTGCACCTGTTGTTGAGCGAGGGTGTACTTCTTGGCTTGGACCAACTGTTCGGCAGCCTTCAGCAACAGGCCGATCTGCCGGAGCTTGGCTTCTTCCTGCGCGGCCGCTGCTAGACGCTGGCGGGGGTCTTTCTGCGCCCTTTCTGCAAGAGACCGCACCCGCTCAAGAAACGATCGCGCGTACAGGTTCCTTGGCTCAAGCCTCAGCGCCTGCTCGATTTGCTGAAGGGCATCGTCATATCTCCCTTCCTTAACAAACTGGTCGGCGGCCCGAAGGTGCTCCGCGATCCGTTCTTTGCTTGAACTTGCTTGAGTGCTTTTCTTTCCGATCATCCCTTTTTTCCGCTCTTTCTAGTAAGCTATCTATTTCCAAGTTGAAAATCAAAGATGCAGGTCACAGACCCGCCTTCACCGGCGCACAGGGAATTTGCCAATGGATTCTCGCCCCTTTTTTGATATATTCATATTGATGACTTCCCGTCCGACCGTGACGATCGATTCCTCCCACACCAGATCTCTGGAGTAAACATGAAGAAGTCCTTGGCGCTTCTAGCCCTTCTCCCGAATCTCATTTTGGCACAGACAGCCATCCCTTCCCCGGAATCATTCTTCGGATTCCCCGTCGGCGGCTGGCACCTGCGTCCGGATCAGATCGCCGCCTATCTGACTGCGCTTGACCAGGCATCTGATCGGATAACGATGGAAGAGTATGGGCGAACCTACGAAGGACGTCCCCTCATCCTGCTGACTATCACTTCACCGGAGAATCACCGGAACATTCGGGCAATCAAGGAGCAGCACCAGGGGTTATGCAATCCTTTGACCTCGACTCGTCTTTCGCTGGATATTCTTCCGGTCGTTGTATGGATGGGCTACAGCGTCCACGGCAACGAGCCGAGCGGCAGCAACGCTTCAGTCCTCGTCGCCTACCATCTCGCCTCGGAACAGGGCACTGAGATCGAAGGGCTCCTCAAGGAAACCGTCATCCTGCTCGATCCGATGATCAACCCCGATGGCCTTGCACGATTTGCGCAGTGGGCAAACACGCACCGGGGCAAAAATCTTGTCCCTGACCCTAACAACCGGGAACACAACGAACCGTGGCCGAGCGGGCGCAGCAATCATTACTGGTTCGACCTGAACCGTGACTGGATGCCCCTTCAGCATCCGGAGAGTCGTGGCCGCCTGGTGAAATACTACGAGTGGATGCCCAATGTACTGACTGACCATCACGAAATGGGGACGGGTGCAACGTTCTTCTTCCAGCCCGGCGTACCGACCAGGAACAATCCCCTCGCGCCCAAGAGGGTTGACGAGCTGACGAGGGCGATCGCACAACACCATGCTCAAGCGCTCGATAGGATCGGCTCGTTGTACTACACGCAGGAAGGATTCGACGACTTCTACATCGGCAAAGGATCTTCTTATCCAGATATCACTGGATCCATTGGCATTCTTTTTGAGCAAGCGAGCTCTCGCGGCCACGTGCAGGAAAGCATCCATGGGGACGTGAAGTTCCCTTTCACCATTCGCAACCAGTTCACAACCTCGCTTTCCACTCTAAGGGCAGCACGCGAATTGAGGAAAGAACTGCTTGCACACCAGCGGGAGTTCTTCTTGTCCGCCTTGCGGGAGGCAGAACAATCGCCAGTGAAGGGATACATCTTCGGCTCGTCCTCCGACCCCGACCGAACGTCTCACTTGCTCGATATCCTGCGCCGGCATCAGATCGAGGTGTACAAACTGGCAAAGCAAATTCGCGCCCATGACACCGCATTTGATCCTGGAAGCGCTTATGTCGTACCGACGAACCAGAAGCAGTATCGTCTCATCACATCCCTCTTCGAGCGCCGGACAACGTTTGCAGACAGTCTGTTCTATGATATCTCTGCCTGGACGCTACCCCTTGCATTCAATCTCCCCTACGCCGAACTCAAGACTCTCCCGCGTGATGTACTTGGAGAGAAAACCGATGCTCCGACGTCTTCAAAAGGGAAACTCGTCGGTGGCAAGAGCGAGTACGCGTAC
>VGWB01000189.1 GCA_016873755.1 Ignavibacteria bacterium
TCGTGAACCAAGACGAGGATACCAATCGTTATGAGGAAATAAAGTATGGTTGGGAGGAAAGCCATGAGCTTATCGGTCTTGGCAATTTCAGTATAGTGTATGCTGAATACTAGCCTCTGATCAATACAAACATGCTCAGCAAAGAGTTCCGACAAAACTACGGGTATGCCGGTCGGCCTCGACAATATCCTGGAGCCCGGGCGATAGCCGGATGGAGTGTTCCGACAGTGCCCGGTCAATGATCGCCGGTATCCTGTCAA
Organism: Ignavibacteria bacterium; assembly: GCA_016873755.1. Taxonomy (GTDB): domain Bacteria; phylum Bacteroidota; class Ignavibacteria; order UBA10030; family UBA10030; genus VGWB01. Next base: position 261 of record VGWB01000189.1, read on the forward strand.
AGCGGATCCTTCCCTTGAGAAACGCTCCTACAGCCACTTCATTTGCAGCATTGAGAACAGTCGGGGCCGTACCACCCAGGGAGAGAGCATCAAAAGCCAGCTGAAGGCAGCGGAATTTTGCCCGATCCGGCTCAAAAAAGGTCATTGATCGAAGCTTCGGAAAGTCGATCCGGGCACCGTCCATCGGGGACCGCCGAGGGTAGGTAAGCGCAAATTGGATGGGAAGCTTCATATCGGGCAAGCCCATCTGAGCCTTCACCGAGCCATCAACGAACTCCACCATGGAATGGATAATCGATTGGGGATGAATCACTACTTCGATGCGTTCAGGCGGAAGGTCGAACAGCCAGTGTGCCTCGATAACCTCAAGCCCCTTGTTCATTAATGTGGCCGAATCGATGGTAATCTTGTTACCCATCTTCCAGTTCGGGTGGTTCAGTGCCGCTTCTACAGTTATGGACGAAAACGCCTCTCTCGGCGTGTTGAGAAACGGTCCCCCCGAGGCAGTAAGGATGAGCCGCGCGATCTGATCCGGGTCTTCGCCCAGTAAACACTGGAGGATAGCACTGTGCTCGCTGTCAACAGGTATGAGCTGAGCCCCGCACTCCTTTATAAGCGATGTCATCAGCTCGCCGGCAACGACCAACGTTTCCTTGTTCGCCAGTGCGATGGTCTTCCCGCGCGTGATCGCCGCGATTGTTGGTTTCAATCCGGCGAACCCCACAAGGGCGCTGATGACGACGTCAACATCATCCCGGGAAACGATCTCTTCCAAGCCCTCATTGCCGCTGAGAATCTCAATGTGACCGGCAACCGCGGCTCTTAGCGCAGAGGCTCGACTTCGATCGAGAACAGCAACGCCCTTTGGCTTGAATTCGATTATTTGTTTCTGCAGCAGCTCGATGTTTGTGTTTGTCGCGAGGTATGCGGGTCGGAACTGACCGGGGAAATTCCTCATCACCTCAAGGCTACTCTGTCCAATGGAGCCCGTCGATCCAAGGATCGCAATATTTCTCGGGGCTGCACACATCGTCTTACTGGCAAGGTAAGCAATTAAGCAGGGCATGTCAAGGAAAGCGGAACGCTCAGGTGCACAGCTACTACAACGCGTCCTACAGAATTAGAAAACTACAGGAACGCGCGGGTGCAGAGCTGTGCTGAATTGGGCAACCGGTTCGATCTTTGATTACGCCGACCATTTTCATATATTTCGTTGGTGTTTGATCAAAAAGAAAGCGGAACGATGTCTCACCCGAGATACCTGACAAGCGCTACTTGCACTCTGCGGCGAGCTACACTGCTTGCGATGGTTTTAGGAGCGCTCGCAAGTGCACAAGACGTTGATCTCACCACAAGACTGCGTCTTGCGCAGAGCTTCGAGCAGGTCGGCGACTGGGAGCGTGCGTCTTCTATCTACGCATCTCTCCACGAAACAGATCCTCACAACTTTGTATTCTTCGACGGCGTCCGCCGCTGCTACATACAGCTCAAGCAGTACGGGAAAGCGATCGCGCTTGTGGAACGTCGGCTCATGCTTCAACCTCGAGATGAAAACCTTCTATCGGTTCTTGGTGGTCTGTACTACCAGATAGGTGAACCGGGAAAAGCCGATTCTCTCTGGAGGGTTGTATTAAGCAGCGATCCTCGCAATCCCAACCTTTACCGGCTCATTGCGTCGCAAATGATTGAGCACCGGCAATATGAACAGGCAGCGGAGATCTATCGTGGTGCTCGGCGAGCTCTTGCTAATGAAGAGGTGTTCATAGAAGAGCTGGCATCGCTCTACAGTGCCCTTCATCAATATGAGTTGGCAACTGCAGAATATGTGAGGATGCTCCGGCTGCGGCCGCAGCAGCGGTCATACATAGAAGCCCGACTTGGTTTCCTGACCGGGCGTGAGGAAGGGCTGCGGGCTGCGCTCAACGTCGTGCGGAAGGAGATTCGCAAGGCTCCGACCGACATACCGTTGCACTCGCTGCTTGCCTGGCTGTTCATGGAGGGAAAAGACCTCCCATCTGCCCTGATCGAGTATCAAACCATTGACAAGTTGAGTAACGCAAACGGATCGGAGTTGCTGCAGTTTGGCCAGAGGGCGATGCAGGAGAAAGCACCCTTTGTCGCAGCCAGGGCTTTTCAAGAGGTTATCGGAAAGCAGCCAGCGCTACCGGTGATTGCTCAAGCACGGTTTGGATATGCCCGGGCTATTGAGGAACTCAGCTTCGAGCGTGATACCGCGATTCAGATCGGTCTTGCGACACAGCGTCCCCTCATCGCGAAGCCTGAAGATCTCCCCGTTTCCGAGGTGCGTCCGGGTTTTGAGGGGGCTGTTCAGCTCTACGAGTCTTTAGTTACGGATTATCCCAACTCCGAAATGGCTATGCAGGCACTGTACCGGATTGGAATCATTCGGTTTCAACGCTTCTTCGACCTCGACGGAGCAGCTGCTGCCTTTGACCGGTTACGGAAGCTGCCATTCAACGCTGCCCTGGTTAACGAAGCAACCGTATCCACTGCCGAGGTGCGCGTTGCTCAAAACGACCTTGCCGAGGCTCGGATGGAGTATCGTAGGCTCCTCGCGGCATCACCCGAATTGTACCGTGACCGGGTGTTGTTTCATCTCGCGGAGCTTGACTTCTTTGAAGCTGACTTTGATTCAGCATTGGCCAAGCTGCGGGCAATCACAGCAAATGTAAACACCGACCTCGCGAATGACGCCCTCCAGCTTCTCTATTTCATCCAGGAAAACGCAACAGCGGCACCAGCGGGTCTCAGAGCGTTCGCGAAAGCCGATCTCTTGATGCGGCAGAAGAAGTACTCTGAAGCGCTTGCGCGCTTTCAGGAGTTGATACAGCAGTACTCAACGGCCCTCCTCCTTGATGATGCCATGATGAAAACCGGCGAGCTCCATCTGCTATTGAATCAAAACAGCGATGCGCTGAAAGTCTTTGGGCAAATTGTTAGTGATATGCCGATGAGTATCCTCAAGGATCGAGCGCAAATGCGGATTGCCGAGATCTATGAAACGAGGCTACGCGACAAGCAGAAAGCCGTGGAAGCATACGAGCAGCTTCTGATAAAATACCCCACGTCTCTGTACCGCGAAGAAGCGCGGAAGCGGACTCGCGTTCTAAGGGGAGACCTGCTCTAACAGGGTGTTGAAAAACCAAAAACATAGTCACACTGGGCGAAGTCGAAGTGTGCTATTTGATACAAAGTGCAGGGTTCTGAGCCATAGGCTCATGCGCCTGCGGCGCAGACGTCGCCCAGACTGACTTTGATTACCAGTTGTCAACAACCTGCTAATGATACCTCTCAATACGGTGGCGACGTTGATCGGCCTAGTCGGAACGCTGGTGGCGAGCGTTTTCCCGCAGTCGAAGCTTCTCATCCCGATGGATCTGCAACAGACGGATCACTTGAAATCCTACGGGGTCGCGTTTTGGGCTCTTCAGCACAACGCCGAGGTGGATTGGCTGCTGAACTACCGAGGCGGCTCGTTCATGACGGACTATAGCGATGTTGTCGCAAGGGAATGCAGGGTTCGTGGAGTATCCTTTGAAACATTGGGCGTTAACGCGGCATCCGCTATCTATGCACAAGTGCAAAGTGACGATAACAATATGGATGTTGTCCGACTGGAAAAGGCGCCGAAGATCGCAGTGTATGTGCCGCCGAACTTCAAGCCGTGGGATGATGCTGTGACCCTTGCGTTGGAATACGCAGAGATCCCGTACACGAAAGTGTGGGACGAAGAAGTTCTATCGGGAAAGCTGGCGGAGTACGACTGGTTACATCTGCACCACGAGGATTTCACCGGGCAATACGGGAAGTTCTACGCAAACTACCGGCATGCGCAGTGGTACATAGAACAACAACTCCTCTATGAAAAGGAGGCAAGGCGGCTGGGCTTCAAAAAGGTCTCCAACGCGAAGAAGAACGTTGCCCGCACCATCAGAGATTATATCGCCGGAGGAGGATTCATGTTCGCCATGTGTTCGGCGACAGACAGCTACGATATTGCGCTGGCTGCTGAAAACGTTGATATCTGTGATGTGATGTACGACGGCGATCCACCCGATCGGGACGCCGAGAAGAAGCTGGACTATGGTTTGACACTTGCGTTTGAGAACTTCACCCTTGATATGAATCCCTTACGATATGAGTACTCTGACATTGATATTCCTCAGAGCGACCCGCCGCCGATTCGCGACCCCAGCACAGACTACTTCACACTCTTCGAATTCTCGGCAAAGTACGACCCCGTTCCCACCATGCTTACGCAAGACCACGTCGCGATCGTCAAAGGATTCATGGGGCAAACTACGGCGTTCCGCAAGTCGCTCATCAAGCGCACAGTAGTCATCCTTGCCCAGCGGGAAGGGACGGAGGAGGTCAGGTATATTCATGGGAACCACGGTCGGGGTACATTCACCTGGTACAGTGGTCATGATCCCGAGGACTACCAGCACGCGGTGGGCGATCCCCCAACCGATCTCACATTACACAAGAACTCACCAGGTTACCGCCTGATCCTCAACAACGTCTTGTTTCCTGCGGCGAAGAAGAAACAGCAGAAGACGTGACAGCCTAACCTTCCGAAGGTCCTGCGCGGAGACTAACGAACCTTCGGAAGGTCAACGAGAGGTCAGGTGAAAACCAGTCTTCCCACCTCACACTCGAGGCACCGATCCTCGCTGCAGTAGAATTTGTAGAGTTGAATCACCCCCTGTTGGGCGCTGACGGAATCGAGCGCCATCCTCCCTTTGAGCAACTGTCGGTTCATCAGTCGTGTTATCGAATTCTCAACTGCCGGCGGAAGGGAATCGTAAATCGTCAGAGCCTGTTCTCGCACCTCCTTGTCCCTGAAAATTCTGGCATAGAGCAGACATAACGGAATGATGGTATTGACCATCATGTCGTTGATTCGCTCGGCGCCGAGAGCGCGCACGGATTTGGTGGTTGGTTGATCAAAACGATAATGGTTGGACCAAAACTCGAGCGGTTCTAACGAGAGGAGAGCGTACAAGTCAGTGAGCTTTTCGGGAAGCTCCCTTGGGGATTTCACATGTTCGATAATCCTTCGGAAGAGATCTTCAGCGAGGATCCGTTCGACAAGAACACTTGCTGCGGCTAAGCGGAGCGTAGGAAAATTGAAGGGTCGCGTGGGAAAGAACTGCCAATCGGCTGAGTGCAGTATGGCTGAACGGTACGTTTTCTTGAGCTCTCTCCATTCTTTGGCAAGACGTCGGACGAAAACCTTTGATGGTTTCTCCCTCAGCGAACGGATCTTTGGCAGAAGACCCGCCGCACCAAAGAGAAAGGCCTGGGTCCTCAACGAGTCGTTATGAACCTGCCGGCGGCGCAACTCCTGCAGGGTCACAGCGCGAGCCAGCCGCACAAAGCTCTCCTGGTTCTTGCTGTAACCAAGGCACTCCATGAGTCCCTCGTACAGCACCTGTTCCCAGATTTCTCTTCGGCTAAGATCCTTCTGCGTGAGCTCACGATGAGGTGGCGGAATGTCGTCGGCGTTGCCCTGAATTCGCACGGTACCGTACGGCCGGCCGCGCTCGCGTACGGATAGTACAGCAACCAGCGCCAGTTCACGGAGCCGCTCGTCGAATCGACGCAGCTTGAGTTCAAGACGCTCAACCGCAAGCTTCCGGATCCAGCTCTTCAACAGGTTAGGACCAACATCCCGATTGAGGCGGAAACATTTGATGGACTCCGTCAAGCGGGCCCGCTCATCAAGGACGGCTTTTTGCCACAGGCTTCGGATCGACTCAGCCAGAAAGGGCTCCAGGATCAAAACAGGAACCTGTCTGCCGCTGAACACGGTTGTGGGGACAAGGTCGTTCGTGCGTTCGAGAACAACGTGAAGGATGACCTTGTTGTAGCGGGGATCATCCTGATGCTGGTGGTGGAGCCACCCGATGGCCGTCCTATGAATTTCAACATCGCCACAGTACGTGATGGCACCAATCATAATCGTGGCGTTCCGGAAATCAGGTCCGCCGTCGATGTTCAGCGTGCCGACGTTAATGACTTGCACAGCGTGGCCGTCGGTCGTTTTTAGGTCGGATCGACGGAGGTACTGGTTGCTCCAGATGTGCCGGAGGAAGCGCTCGTGAATGTTGAATCGGCGTTGGGCCATTGGACGTGATCCATAAGTAGTGAAGATATGGGGGGACGGATGTGCACCGCAGGATGGGCGGCGCGCTGAGCAGTTAAGCAAAGTACTGCTCTTGATACGCGAGGATCTGGTTGCGTAGCCTGGTTGCTTCTTTTCGTGCAGCTGAAGCGAAGTCTTTACCGCCGGATGCGTAGATAACACTTCGGCTGGCGTTAATAATGGCAAGCTCACCCTTCTTGTTACATCCGTAGCGGACAGCGGATTCGAGATCGCCTCCCTGCTTGCCAATGCCCGGGATCAAGATAGGCATATCGGGCGCAAGCTTCCGGATCGGCCGAAGTTCCTCAGGATGAGTTGCACCGACCACCAGGCCAATGTTCTTCTTCGCATTCCAACTCACCGCGGCCTGGAGAACCTTTTCGTAAAACGGCCTGCCACCGAGCGTGATACGCTGGAAATCGCTTG
>VGWB01000190.1 GCA_016873755.1 Ignavibacteria bacterium
ATTTTTCCGGCTGTTATGGCTGATTTCGAGATAACTGTCATCGGCGCTGGCGTCATAGGACTGGCGATTGCAGCAAGGCTCTCTGAACGGCATCCCAGTGTGCTGGTCGTGGAGAAAAACGAGAAATACGGGATGGAAACGTCCAGTCGTAACAGCGAGGTCATTCATGCAGGCATTTACTACACGCCGGGATCGCTGAGGGCCAAATTATGCGTGGAAGGGCGGGATGAGCTCTACAGTCTCTGCCAAAAGCACGGCCTCTCACACAAGCAGATCACGAAGCTGATCACGGCGACGAGCGAGAACGAGCTTGAGAAGCTCAACGAGGTCTATCAAAACGGACTTCGAAACGGCGTCAAGCTCGAAATACTCGACAGGGAACCAACATTGAAGCTCGAACCCAACATCAACACCGTTGGCTCCATCTTCTCGCCGCTGACCGGCATCGTGAGTGCGCATGAGCTGATGGATTTCTTTTACCATGCAGCGAAGAACAACGGCGCCACCATTCAGCATCGCTGTGAGGTTATCGGCATCGAGCCGGCGAGGAACGGGTATACGATAACCATCGACGAGCTGGGGCTGCGGTGGTCGTTTTCGAGCGAGAAGGTGATCAACGCAGCCGGACTGCGGAGCGACCGGGTCGCTGCGATGGTCGGCATCGATATCGACAAGGTCGGGTACCGGCTCGCTTTCGCGAAGGGATCGTATTTCGCTGTCAGCCCGTCGAAGTCAAGGCTTGTCTCACGTCTTATATATCCGGTCCCGCGAAATGAAGGGCTTGGCGTTCACGCGGTGCTTGATTTGGGGGGGCGATTGAAATTCGGGCCGGATGTGGAATACCTTCCTGATGCACGTCTCGATTACAGCGTAGCGGAGTCGAAACGCCACGCGTTCGGTGAATCCATCCGCCGCATTCTTCCCGGGATCAGCGACGAGGACATCGCACCCGACATGAGCGGTATTCGTCCAAAGCTGCAGCGACTTGGTGAGGCGCCGAAGGACTTTGTTATCGCTCACGAGAAGGAAAGGGGTTTGGAGGGATTTGTGAACCTGATTGGCATTGACTCCCCTGGATTGACAGCTTCGCCGGCGATCGCGCGCTACGTCGAGCAGATCCTCGAGTAATTTCCCTCAAGACAGCTCAAATCGCAAACCATCTTCATCCCCTCGCACTTTCTTCAGCAAAGAGGAAATTCCAAGGCAAAAACAAAACCGGCTGAGCACTTGCCCAGCCGGTTCACAGAAGAGTTGGGTCGTCAGCCGAGTCAGTGGTTTGCCCAACTGGGCCAGATGCTTCAGGGGCGCAGAGATTCATGTTTGTGGTGGTAAACCTAGAGGTGCTGTCAGATTCTCTTTGTCGTCACGCGTTCGACATACTTCACCTTCTCCGTATCGACGCGCACCTTGTCTCCTGTCTCGATAAACTGCGGCACGAGGATTTCGATGCCGTTCTCGAGCGTTGCGGGCTTCATAGTGTTGTCCTGGCCATCCCGGATCCCTGCTCCTGTTGATGCGATCGTCAGTTCGACGATCTTCGGGAACTGGACCGACACGGCCTCCTCACCGAGCAACTCGACGCTCATCTTCATTCCTTCTTTCAGAAACCTCTCTATGTGCCCTACCGACTCTTTCGGCACGCCGACTTGTTCGAAGGAGTTTGGGTCCATGAAGTAGCACGCATCAGCATCTGAGTAGATGTAGTCCATTTGGCGTTTGGTGAGCTCAACTTCTTCAAGCTTGTCAGTTTGCTTGAACTTCTTGTCCGAGAAATGTCCGAAGCGGATGTCCTTCAATTTCAGTTCGATGAACCCGTGCATTTGTCCGCTTCCAGCGTGGCGGACAACTTCGAGCACTTTGTACAGCTTGCCGTCGAGGTGGAGCGCTGCACCTTCTTTCACCTCTGACGCGAGAACCATAGGCCTCCTCCTTTCGTGCTGAGGGTGGGTCTTACTCGTACAAGCTATTGATTGCCTCAGAGAAGGTCAAGAGATGTGTGTTCGATCCTGCTGTTGCGGAACACGAGGTGTGCTTCCCTTGCTGCTTTGTCTCCACAAGCTTGCCACGATGGCTCCGGACGACCAATGCTCGCTTCGACAAGAGGTCTTCAGCGAGGGAAGGAAACGCCTTGCCGGTTTTGGGAATGGCACATCTGGGGTAGCGAGGTTGACCAGAAAGAAGGAGAACGTCATTCTGTGGAAAGCCTCGGGACTGAGAATGACTTCTTGGTAATATCAGCCTCGGGCCCTTGCTTCCCCGGAATAATTGGATAGATTATAGGTCGTTATCCTTCTCACCCCTCGGTGATGACATTGGTCATCCTCCTTTTCGCGCTGGCGGCTTTCATGCTGTATCTTGTCTACGAGGCCCGGGCTCTCCGTGGGCATAGAGATCGTATTCCTCTTGTGGTTGCTGTGACCGGGACGCGGGGCAAGTCGAGTGTTGCCCGCCTTCTCGCTTCTGTCTTGCGGGAAGGAGGTCACAGAGTCCTGGCGAAAACCACCGGATCACAGGCCCAATTTGTGCTGCCTGACGGCTCCATTCAGGATATCCCGCGGCGCGGCGTCGCATCGGTTATCGAACAAAAGGAAGTGCTGAAAAAAGCCGTCGGCGCCGGGGTAAACTGCCTGATCGTGGAGATCATGAGCATCAGGGAGGAAAACCACTACATAGAATCTCATCGTATCCTGAAACCCAACACTGTCGTTCTCACCAATATCCGGCGGGATCACATGGATGCCATGGGTGAGACTGAAGATGAAATCGGTCGCGTCCTCGCCATCGATATCCCGCCCGGAGCGCGAGCATACATCCCAGAAGAACTTCGGCGAAATGTCACTCAACATCTGACGAATTCGGAACAATGCAAGATTGTGGCGGTTCCCCCGGGAAGAGCCGATGTGCTCGCCAGCCGGCACCCTGAACTCAGGAACCGGGAGTTCGCAGAGAACCTGGATCTCGTGGCTGCCGTAGCGACTGACCAGGGCATTGATGATGAAACGATTGTGCGGGGAATGCTGAAGGCAATCTATGATATCGGGAAATTCAAAGTCTGGAAATGCCGCGTCGGTGACAAAGAGATTCTTCTTGCCAACGCTTTCGCTGCGAACGATCCAGAATCAACACTCAAGGTGATCGAGAAAATCCGGAGCATGGTCCCAAATGGTTCGGCAGGAATAACGGGACTTCTGAGCCTCCGCGGCGACCGCGGGGATAGAACTCTCCAGTGGGTTGCTGCATTGAAGAACGGAATGTCCGCACACTTCCGGCGCGTTCATGTAGTCGGTGATCACGCACGCGCAGTTCGGCGATCCTTGAAGAATGTCGATGTCCTTCGGTCAGTGGATGCAGAAGAGATAACGGTGAACATCGCCGCGGGGATGGAAGACCGAGGAGTACTTCTTGGATTCGGCAACATTGGCGGCGTTGGGAAAATGCTCGTCGAATATTGGCAACGTGTGGGTGAAGAGTATGGAATATGAACTGGCCTTCGTCGCACTGATTGCCTCGCTCGTCTTTATCGGTGTAACCGGCACCTATCCGGGGGGCATCATTGTTCCGAGCTATCTGGTGCTCTTCGTGAATCAGCCGTCTCGTCTCCTGGGGACGCTCGCGGCGGCTCTGCTGACACTCCTGTGCTACAAGCTGGCCACGCGATATGTGATCCTGTTCGGGCGGCGGATGTTCGTTTTCATGGTCCTGGTGGGTGCGCTCTGGGCCTATTACTGGATCCAGCTTTTTCCCCTTCTCTATCCGGTATCGCTCGAGTTTCGTGTCATCGGCTGGGTTATCCCGGGGCTTATAGCAAACAACTTCCAGAAGCAAGGTGTTCTCTCGACAACCGCTGCGCTAATTACGGTTACTGTTGCGGTCTATTTTCTCGGTCTGATCCTCAAAGCTGCAATCTAAGAAATGCGCATCCGGTGGTTCATCCGCTTGAAAGGACTATTCCGCTCGCCGAAAGACCGGGCTCTGCTTCTCTGCGGGATCATCAGTCTCGCCGCATTTTTCACGTTGCGGGTTGCGTCCCCCGCGGGAGATCCGTACGGTGATCATGCCAGGATGGAAGCAGCGCGAATCATGGAGCGTGCGATTGCTGTTATTCGTCAGCATTTCAACTCCGAAGGTATCCCCTTTAACGCTGCGGTCGATCCGAATCAAACAGGACTTATCGGTGAGGAGTACACCGAGATCACAACGACGCTGGGATCCCTGGAAGCGAAGCGTACGACAACAAATCCGAATATGGCAGGCGTCGCGGTTCAACTTCTGCAAGAAGCCGGCGTCACTGCAGGTGATACAATTGGCGTAGGATGTTCGGGTTCCTTTCCGGCACTCGTGGTTGCTACCCTTGCCGCTTCACGGGCACTCGATGTCCACCCTCTGATGATCCTCTCGCTCGGTTCGTCGTCTTACGGCGCGACAGGCACGGATTTCACAGCGCTTGACATCATTCAGGTGCTCAAGAACCAGGGAGTTGTCGACATCGATCCCGTCGCTGTCTCTCTTGGGGGCGCCAGAGATATCGGAAGCACGTACGAGGCAGAGATACGAGAGCTGCTCATGAGAAAGATAGGGGACTCGGGCATTCCCTTTCTCTTTGAACCCGACCTGCAACGGAACGTCGCGGAGCGCATGGCGATCTATAGCGGGGCATCAGGTAAGAGGAGGATCAAAGCATTTGTCAATATTGGGGGAAGTTACGCTGACCTCGGGACGAATCCGTTAGTTCTCAAACTTGAGCCGGGGCTCAACAGGTCAATTGTACTCCCGTCGGCAAAGGAAACGTTTGGGGTTGTTTTTGCAATGGCTGAACAGCATATTCCAGTCATCCATCTCCTCCACGTCAAAGGTCTTGCGCTGAAGTATGCTCTCCCGTGGGATCCGGTTCCGCTGCCCCGCGTCGGGTATGGAATCACGATCGGGCGCTCAGGACTGGACACGGGCACCGGGATCATCGCACTCGCGTATTTTACACTCTTGGTTCTGACGATCTTTCTCCACAGGAAAGCGTTTTTCCCAAAACCGTATTGAAGGAGACGAACATGAAGCGTATCTCGACAATCATTCTGCTCCTCTGCATTTTTCTTATGGCTCACTTTTCACTGCTTGCACAGAATCAAGCGGTCAAGCTCGGAGAGCCTGTGCTCCTCACATCATGCGGTCAGAGTCCAGGGCCACTGAAGGTCAAGGTCTTCTTTTCGAAGATGAAGATTGATCATGTTTATAACCCTCAGGCACGCGTTGGCGAGCTCACCGCGAAACAGAAAGAGGGGAAACCCTACAAGTCGGTCATCATTGTGACCGGGGCGAGTCTGAAAGGCATGGGAGCCGCGCAGGTCTCGATCGACGATGAAATCAAACGGGTGAAGGAGATCATCGCAGAAGCGAAGAAGCAGGGCATCAAGGTCGTAGGAGCGCACGTCGAAGGCATGGAGCGGCGGGCACAGGGCGCTGCTCCAGGCGACAATTCCGATGAGCTCTCGATCGATGCGGTCTGTCCGGTTTCTGATCTGCTCATCGTCCGAAGCGATGGGGATGAGGACAAGCGGTTCACCGCGATCTCAACAGGGAAGAAGATACCGATGGTGACGTTCGAGAAGAACATGGAGCTGTCTGACGTCCTGAAGAACCTCTATCAGAAGTAACCATGGACCTTACTCCGTACGCCGGCATCGTCCTCGGCGTGATGGTCGTCGTCTACGTGATTGTGCAACTGTTGGAGTTCTCGATGAACAAACGCATCAGAGCGGTCACGATCAAAAGGCTCCACGAATGCGAGCTAGGGGGATTTGATGCTTCATTACGACAGAAGACTCAAATACACTGCGCGCACTCTGCGAAAGAACATGACAGATGCGGAAAGACTCCTTTGGTCCAGGATTCGACGTAAGCAACTGAAAGGGCATCAATTCTATAGGCAGAAACCCGTAGGTAGTTATGTCGTTGATTTCTTCTGCGCTTCGGCGAAGCTCATTATCGAACTTGATGGAAGCCAACACTACGAGGAGAAAGGGAAGAAGAAAGACAAGGCAAAAGATCAGTATTTGACGAGCCTAGGGTTTCGAGTATTAAGATATCCGTCGAGCGAAGTGTTTCAGAATCTGGACGGAATTGTGGTGGAGATTTGGGGGCTCCTCCCGGAGAAATCCCCCTAACCCCTTTTGAAGAAGGGGGAGTGGATGGTAACTTCGGAGTCAAGTCATCCAGGGAGAATTGTGTTATCACAGCGCGTGAACCACTCGAAGCTCTCGATAGTCAAAAGCATCAAAACGGTCACGCTTGATCAACTCCACCAACGCGAACTACCTCCCCCCTTTCGTAAAGGGGGAAAGGGGGATTTGATGATGTCTTGCGCAACGCATTGAGTTCATCGAAGGTGAAAAGAACTCTCTCGGCACAGGAAGCATGGATCTTACATCCTATACAGCGATTGTTCTTGGCGTGATGGTCGTCGTCTACGCGGGAGCGAAATTCCTGAAGCTCTCGACAGAGCTCTCGATGTTCATCGCGGCCCTTGCGGGAAGTCTCGCGGGCGGTTTTGGACTACCCGCGCGGCACATCGCCGAAGGCGCGATGACGTACCTCGACATCAATCTCATTTTTGTAACTGCGACGCTCTTTATGAACATCCTGAAGGAGTCCGGAGGCGTCGCGTTCGTTGTCCGTGGCATGTTCAAGCGGTTCCACCGGCAGCGGGTGATCCTGCTCATCCTCCTGACGGTTCTGCTGTTGATACCGGGGGCGCTCACGGGGGCTGGGAGCGTGACGGTCTTAATCACGGGCGGCATGGTTGCCACCGTGCTGATGGGCATGGGTATTCCGAAGGTCAAGACG
>VGWB01000191.1 GCA_016873755.1 Ignavibacteria bacterium
TACTTCAAATGGATAGCCGTTGCTCGTCACGCCGTTGACCGTGACAGTCACTGTACATAAGGGATTGGTGAGATTCAGCAACCCCTGCGGCACCTTCGTGGTAATGCCTGTCAGTGACGCCGCAATCACGGGAGCGCTTACGTTGTTGAATAGGACAACATTGTTGGCTGGACTCGGATCGAATCCCTCTCCGGCAATCACAACCTCGACACCGATAATGGCCTTTGGAGGTTCTATGGTGGCAATCGACGGCTTCGACGGCGCTGCGCCCGTCGTGAAGTTCGATGTCATTCCTGTCACCAAGTGGACTCCTGACGCGTCCGTAATATCCGTCGTCAGAACAAGCGTGTACGACGTTGAGAAGCTCAGCGGAAGCAAGGGACGCAAGACAACCCTCGAGTTCTCATAGAGGAACTCAAGCTCTGTCTCCACCGGCACGTTGCTCGCTGACTTCAGCGTTGTATGGGCCCGGATGCTTGCCGTATCCATCGGCTCGCTGAAGTCGACAAAAACGGAGGTGTTCACGCTGATGCCGGTAGCGTTGTTCGCCGGACCCCACGTGAGCACTTGCGGAGCCGATTCAGGAATTGTCGTGAACGTGCTCGTGAAAGGGACGATCGGATTCCCCGCGATGTCCGTAACGCCACTCGTGAGAGCCACAGTGTAGGGTACGTTCTCGAGCAGCGATCTCCGTGGAGTGAACATAACCGTCGTCTTGCTCTCATTGAACTCCAGTGTGCCATCGACCTTGCCCTGAGCGCTGCTCAATGAGAAGCTTCCGGCCTGGAAGTCCGTGGACACGGTGAGTGAATTCGGATCGATCGGCTCCGAGAAGACCATCGTTATCTTCGTCGTCACGAAGACGCTGTCCTCGCCCTCCGGCGGGTCAATCTGTGTGAGAACAGGCGCAATCAGATCCGTAGCCTCAGTCGTGAAGCTGCTGCTGAAAACGCTGGCGAGCGCCACTCCGTGGACATCGGTCAGCGCTTCTGTTATTTTCGCGGTGTACGCTGTGTTGAATGCCAACGGGGAGCCGGGTGTGAACAGCGCGTTCTGATTCTTGTTCAAATAGGTGAACTTTCCTGCCACAGCGGTTGGATCCCCCATCTTCGACAAAGTGAAAGCGCCTTCGAGAGCTGCGGGAATGATTGGCTCAGAGAACTTCAGGATGATATCCGATGTCACCTTGACCCCCGTCGAGCCATCCTGTGGAGAGATTGCGACGATCGTTGGGGGAACATTGTCTCTGTTAGTAACAAGATTCACCTGGGGGGTCTCTGTCCCGACTGCAACAGAGACTGGAACAGATAGCGATGGATCATCTGTGTCGCTCTCGTCCGAGCCGCTGTAGAATTCGTGAGGATAATCGATATTTTTGGTGATCGCGTAGATATAGGCACTGATGTTCGAAGGCTTCAGAGGATAACCTTCGACATCCCCATCGAGTGGCTGGAGAGAGACCTTATAGTCGCCAGCGGGCAGCCCGGGTATCAGATAATGACCTGCCGCGTCGCTATAGGCGTGAATCGAGTCGCCGGTTGTGACGTTCGACGCGATGAGCAAGGCACCTGCAACGGGGGCCCCCGGATTATACCCGTCTGTGACCGTACCGGAGATTGACCCAAACGAAGTGCCGTAGTTTGCCTCCTGGTAACGATAGCTTGCCCACGCAATATCGTCGGTGCGGAGCGTCCGCGCATCCGTGCCTTTCTGGAGAACGAAGAACATCGTAGAATTCACTACGCCACTATGTACCAGCCCGACCACGTGGCCAATCTCATGTGTTGCGATGCTTTGGATATCGAAGTAGCTCTTCGCCGGATCGGTCCCGATCGGATACTTCGGATGGTCTATCCATGCCGGATTGAATACGACATCTGCATCCACGATGTGCCCGTTGGCATCACCTTCGGTGACATCGATTGTCTTCGCAGCGACAGCGAGCACACCCGGTGCGAACGGGAATTGGTCATCCTGAAACGTCACCAGGTTGATTCCGTCTGTCGCCGAGGCGTACCGGGCTGATGTGAGACCTCCATCTGTGAAATCGATCTTGGATGTCGGGATGTTTTCCCACGCCGCAAACGCGTTCCGGATTGCATTCAGTTCACTGTCACCGGAAATCGTGGGAACACCGAGACTGTTGATCTGGAACGTCATTGGGAAGTCCCCTGCGGCAACAACCTGACCCACCGTTCCTCCGATCGCCTTCGAGAATTCCGACGTATTGCCGTCCGGATCGGTCGCGGTGGCGGTGATGACCTGGCCGGCGTAGGTACCGATTGAGTATGTCACGTCGAAGCTTGCGTCCCCCGAACCGTTGGTCACCACAGTCTCCGTTCCGAGCAACTTTTGGCCTTCGCCATAGCCGGTTGGATCTGCAAGCTGATTGGAGAAGAACTGAAGTGTGAATTCTGTGTTCGCGATGCTGTTGAGCGCTCCGCTGATGCTGACAGACCCCGAGGCGAACTGCACAGAAGAGAGGCTAGGGTGGTTTTGCAGACTGTTTGGACCGGTGTCTGTGTCATTTACATCATTTGCGGTCACACCGTCTCCACCTAAGTCGATCCCCAAGCCTCCATTCGAATAGATCGAGTTGGAAAGTATCGAGTTGTTTGCCGACAAGGGGTCCCTTACGAGCACACCACAATCAGTGTTTCCTGAGATGGTATTGTTTGGCCCGATGATGTTGTCGAATGGGCAAGGATCTGTGGAGGCTCCACGCTCAATCAAGACACCGTTCCCATTCGGAACAGAATTGGTGCCCTTGACATCAGTTCCGATGAAGTTGCCGAGGACTCTGTTTGCGTGAGCACCCTTCCTCAACACAACGCCGTTGTTGTGGCCCGAGATGACGTTTCGTTCGGCAGCGTTTGTGCCCCCGACAGTGTTGTCCGACGCGGATTGGAGCATGTACACGCCGGCTAGACCACCAAGGGGAGTCGCGCCATCTGCACCTACACCTATGTAGTTCCCTCGGACTTTGTTACGCTTCGAGTCACCGATCAGAACAACACCCGACCAAGCGTTGCCAGAGAATATGTTGCGTGCTCCGGATTCGCTTCCCCCTACGATATTGTCGTCCGAGTCTTGAACCCATATACCCGACTCACCATTTGCCAGACGGTTCATACCAGATGCGTCGGTCCCTACGAGATTTCCCTTGACGAGGTTGCCGTTGCTTTGCTGAATCCTGATGCCAAGCGAGGAGTTGCCCGATATAACATTTCCGATGCCAAGCGTGGTCAAAGTTGTCCCGCTTCCAACGAACACACCCTCAGCGCTGTTGCCGACTGCGCCATCTCCGCCTGCACTTGTTCCGATGTAGTTGCCCATAATTCTGTTTCCAGCGGAAACGAGAGGTGCTGGGCTCGCGATCATAACGCCCCGGCCGGTATTACCCGAGATCACATTTCGCTCGAACTGAGTCGCACCGCCGATGATGTTATTCGATGCGCCGTTTCCAATGAAAATTCCCCCCTCACCGTTGCCTCGACTAACAGCTCCTGAGGCACTTGTCCCAATATAGTTGCCCAGGACCTTGTTGTCCGCCACACCGCTTCCCACGATTACAACACCAGTGCTCTGGTTTGCTGAAATGATGTTCCCTGCTCCGGCGATGGCTCCACCAATAATGTTATTCGGAGACTCTATGTTGATGCCGTCATCTCCATTCCCCAGCGCAGTAGTGCCGTCGGCAGCGATGCCGATGTAGTTGCCTGCAATGGTATTGCCGGTCGCGCTAGAGCCAAGTATATTAATTCCGTCATCGGTGTTACCCGAAATGATGTTCCGGTTCGAAGTGTTTACACCGCCGATAAGGTTTCCGGAAGCATCCTTGATGGTTATCCCAAATGTATTTCCGACCGCGGTCATGCCAGTGGGATCGGTGCCGATAAGGTTCCCTTGAACAACATTAGCCGTGGTGGTTTCTGCATCTTTGTCGATAAGGATGCCGTACCCGATATTTCCGGAGATCACATTCGCTGCGCCTGGATCAGAGCCGCCGATGATGTTTCCCGTCGCGTCGAAGACATCGACGCCAAACCCTAGCGAGGTCGGATGATCGTATCCGTTGCCAAGAGGTGTGGTACTTCCATTGATGTCGAGGCCGATATAGTTGCCCTGGACCAAATTGTTGGATGATTGTGCCCTACCGATTGCCAGGCCATAGTGTGTATTTCCGGAGATAATATTGCGCGCCGCGGATGAAGTTCCCCCAATGATGTTGTAGTGACCCTTCCGGACGTACAGGCCCAGCTCGTTGCCCAGTCTTTCGGTTCCGTTGGCTTTTGTACCGATCAAATTGCCTTGCACGATGTTGTTGTTTGCCCCGGCTCCGGCGTCATCGCCCCAGAGGACGACCCCGTATCGGTTGGCGGAAACGAGATTGTTGATAATCCTGACGTGCGAAGCATTCAGAGCGCAGATTCCAAAATTGATATTTCCGCGTGCCAACATCCCGGTCGCGTCGGTGCCAACAACATTACCCTGCACAAGATTGCCGGTGCCCGAGTTCTCATGCTCAATGTAGATCCCGTGTCGAGGGGGGCTCAGTGAACCATTTGCAGAAACCACGTTGCCGTCACCGGGATTTGGACCGCCGATCATGTTTCCGGCGCATCCGCTGATCTTGATGCCGAAATGCTTGTTCCCCAACGGAGTGTCCCCGTCAGCAGCAACGCCCACGTAGTTTCCCCTTACGCTGTTTCCCGTCCCGGAAAGGTCGATCCAGATACCATTGCCGTTGTTTCCGGAAACAATGTTGCGGGCGCCCGCCATGGAGGCACCGACTCTATTATGGGACGAATTCTGAATCCAGATACCGTTGTTGTTGGGGAGCGCAGCGGTGCCTTCGAAATTGGTGCCGACAAAATTTCCGACCACGATATTGCTGTCCGAGCCGGCAATGATGTTGATTGCGATCTCGTGTCCTCCCGATATGACGTTGCGGCCCGCGGGAAACAAGCCACCGATGGTATTCCCAGAGGAGTTCTCAATCTGAATGCCCCTCTGGTTCGGCCGCGGTAGCTGGCCCGACGCGTCGATGCCCATATAGTTGCCGCGAATCGAATTTCCTCTTGAACCCGACCCGCCGATGTGAATGCCATGCCCTGTTGAGAAGTTGTTGATGACGAGGCCCCGGACGGTGCACCCGCTTGCCTGGATGTCGAGTCCGTGCGCGCCCGTTCCTGCGCTCATTCCGCTGAGTTCAATGATCGGCTTGCCAGAGAAGCCGGGTTGAGTGGTCCCGTCAATGATAACCGGATCGGTAATCGTCGGAAGAGGAGTTGTTGGTTGAATGGTATAAGACGGACCGGGTATGTTGAAGTGGATCAAGTCAAGTCCAGGTATCGAAGCCGCATCTATCATTGCTTGTCGCATTGACCCGGGACCAGCGTCGTTGGTATTGATGACGGTGAAGGTGATTGGCGCGCTTCGCGGTTCACCAAGGGCAAATTCACTGAAACTGGTTAAGCCCGTGGCCTGCGTGCTTGTCGGGTTCTTCGCTCCAACCGTTGGCCGAGTCCATGTCGCACCATCATACTTCGCAACAATGAAGTTGGAATACGTCGCTGAAGGGTCTTTGTCAAGGGCGTCAAACGTAAATGTGGCATCATAGACAGCATTGATGCTGCTTCCAATTAGGCTCCAGTTCCGGTTAACACTCTTGATAGGATTAATACCGGAATAGTCGATGTTTGGGTGATCGCCCGTTATGCTCCGCGCCGTTACGGTCCCGGGTGTCGTGAGCGACGCGACATTCACAGTTACAGGGGTGGAGTACGAACCGTCTCCGATCTCAAACTGAACGCTTCCCGTACTGCTTATGCTCTTCTGCAAATTGCCGATCACGTAGCCAGTTGTACTCGCGACGGTTCCGCCAGAGACGATACTGAGTGTGGATGGCCCTGTCGAGATCTTGTTCGTGCCAAGGTTCAACGTTCCATTCACCGCCACAGGCGCGTTGAGCACAACCGTTCCGGCTGGTTTGCTGAGAGTTAGATTGTGGAATAACAGGGGAGATGCACCTATAGTCTCATCCGCGCTGCCGTTCAGAATGACAGTTCCTGTCGACGGTGCAAAGGTTCCGCCCGCCACCACAAAGTCGCGGGTCACGCCTACATTACTGGAGCCGCCATCAAGTGTCCCGCCTGTAATGGTTACGTGACCGTTCACCTGATGTGTTAGACCGTGCCCGAGGTCGAGTCTGCCATTCGGACCCGAGACGGAGAAAAGACCGGCCGTCACATTCCCGGTGAGCGTGACTGTGCCTGATAACACAGCTATTCCCAATTGGAATCTCCACTCGCCGGTAAATGTGGCAGTGTTATTTGGAGGTCCGGCTGCGATGTTGACATTGAGGCCATAGATGAGCGGAGCACCCGTCCCATTGTAACTTGACACACCAAATGTGAGTTTTTTGTCGGCGATCACAGTCTCGGGGTAGAGGATACCGTTCCCGTAGTCCACGATGATGTTGTCGCCAGGACTCGACGCAAGAATTGCGTTCGAAATCGTCTGCTTCGGTCCGTTGGCAGGAGGGTTGGGTGTGGGAGATAAACCGTCGTAGCCATCCAGCCCGATAACGACGTTTACGTAGAACGTGGTCTGTGCTACGGCAGCGTTGCCGATGGCTAGCACGAATAGGGGGAGGGCTGCAAGTTTGAAGAGAGTATTCATGGTCAATTGATCCTTAGACTTTTGAACATGCTTTCACAATCCGACAGCCGCCCGATGGTTATTTTCGATGAGGGCTGTCGAGTTCGATTCAGGGTCCGCCAATTTCATTTCTTCACATACCCC
>VGWB01000192.1 GCA_016873755.1 Ignavibacteria bacterium
AAGGGGAGCCCGAGGCAATCGCGCTGGCGGTGGTGAGCAGCTTTCGCTGGGCTGGAGGTAAGTCATAGGGATGAGAATGAGCAAGGGTTCGGAGCTCACACAACGTTAGCGCTTCTTCGACGAGAGTTTCCCGATCAGGGCGCCTGAGGTTGCGGGGAGCGAATTCAACCTCAGCTCGCACGGTGGAAGCGAAAAGCTGGTCTGCAGGATTTTGGAATGTCACGCAGACCTGCGTGGCCATAATTGACGTAGTGGTGAAGGATGTATCCAGCCCCGCGACGACAACACGTCCGGATGACGGCTTCAGAATTCCGTTGAGCAACTTCAGCAGCGTGCTCTTGCCCGCCCCGTTTTGCCCAACGATCAAGAGGAACTCGCCGGCCGACACGCGGAACGAGACATCCCTTAACACCGGCAACCCGGGCTGGTAGGCAAAGGTGACGTTTTGAAATTCTGCACTCATACTATTCCCAATCGTCCGGCAAGGCGTTGGTGTGGCGACCCAGGCTGTTCCTTCGCTGTCTTGATGAGAGTCCTTACTCTGCGCCAGCTTGCTGCTGGCAGGACGGATTCGAAATTCTCCAGCGCGGCCAGAAATTCCCGCGGCGTCCCATCAAAAATCACTCTCCCCTGATCGAGCACGACGATCTGATGAGCCACTCCGAGAGCGAAATCGACATGCGTGTCGGTGACGACGACGGTTGTTTTCTCCCGTAGTGACTTCAGGATCCGGTGGAGCTTGACTCTGGCAGTCAGATCCAGAGCAGTAGTGGGCTCATCGAGCAGCAGGACGCTTGGCTGCGCGGCGAGTATCGTCGCAAGCGCAACTCGCTGTGTCTCGCCTCCCGAGAGGGTTGTCGGATTGCGGTGTGAAAGGTGATCGATCCCAAGCCGTTTCAGCAAGGGCGGGATTCTTTGTCTTATCTCGTGTGAGGGAAGCTCAAGATTATCAAGGGTAAACTGCACCTCGTCGTAGACCGTGTCCCGGATGCCGGAGATCTGGACGCTTGGATCCTGGAGCGCGAGACCTACCAGAGGGAACTGGATGATCTTCGGAAGGGGAGAGAATTTCGCATCCGCGATGGTAATGGATCCCGAGGCAACGACCTGAGAGTGATGTCTTCCGAGGACGCCCGAAAGAACGTGTAGGAGCGTAGTCTTCCCCGCGCCGGTGGGGCCGAGAACTGCACAACAAGATCCTGCAGCCATTCCGACTGAGACCTCGTTGAGGGCAGGAGTTGCTCCGGCTGAGTAGCGAACGGACAATCCTTGTATCTCTAGACGAGCAGCCATCTGAGGACGGAATAGATGATTATGGCGACGGACAACAAAATAACAGCAGCCGTGAGCAAGTTCCGGCTCCGCTGCTCATGGGCGGCAGCCGGCATTGGCACAGGTTTGTGGAGGAAACCCCTTACCTCCAACGCGGTTCCGCGGTCAATGCTCTCGATGATGGAGGAAAGGACCAGCGGTGAAACGACCGAAAACAGCGCTTGTGACCTTGAGAAGATGCCCGCGCGGACAGGCGCGCCACGGGCCTCCTGTGCAACAAACACCTGATGGATTCGGGCGGGAAGCTGGTCAAGGAAATGGAGCGTCAACAGGAGAACGAGGACGAGCTGGGGCGGAAGTCCTTTCTGCTGAAGAAACCGGATGAAGTCCCGCAGCGGTGTCGACGCAAAGAAGAGCAAGATGGAAATGGAGAGAAGAAGCAACCGGACGGCGGTCCTGATGCCGAACATCAATCCTTCTTCGTGGAAATCAAGGGTCGCGATCGTAAGAACGACATCGCCTCCTCGCAGGAAGAGCGCGTTGATGCCCGCGAACAGGAAAACGATTGTGCCACCGTAGAACAGGAATTTGTTGAACGACTTGCTCGCACGCGCAGACTGAGGCCGGTAGCCAGGGAGGAGATACCTGACAAGGATCAGGAGTGTGATGAGAATCAGGTTGATCGACCAGTCAAGCAGGAATGCGCACAGCCAGAGGAGGAGCACCAACGCGAGCTTGGATGAAAGGTCGAGTCGCATACTAGGCCGCGGCTTGGCCCTGCTGGATGTTCGACGCGCCGCGCAGTTGGCCAAGGAGTCTCTTCGGCAGGCCGCGTACGAGGAAGAAGACCAGAAGATACGTGATCAGCTTGTCGGCCGGATCGGATGTGAGGCCTTGATAGAAAACGCTGTCGAGCAGGGAATTGCCCATTGCCCGGAAGTAAAGGACGAGGAAGTCCGTTCCGGACAGCATCACACCGCTGAAGAGGTACGCAGAGATTGGTGCCGACACGATCGCCGCGAGCACTCCCTGGAGAACCCCGCCGATTGCCACGAGGTACCATCGCTTGAACCAGCCTCTTCTCGCCAGGTAGCCGGTGAACGCCCCGATGACGATGACAACAGGAATGAAGAACATCATCGACGGATTGCCGAAGGCCGAGGCGAGGATGTTGGCAAAGCTCCCGCAGATGACCGCCGACCAAGGCCCGACGAGAACAGCAGCCAGCACCGTACCGATCGAGTCGAGGTAGAGCGGGATTTTCAGCAGCGCAGTGATCTGTCCAACGGTCAGGTTCAGAGCGATGCAGAATGCGACGAACGGAAGCGCCGCTCCCGTGAGTTCGTCTGCAATGCGCTGGCGGATCGATCTTTTCATTTGCGATGGAAAAATCAAACGTCGCGCTGAGATGGCTCTGCTCAGCGTCTAGCGGGGAGGTCCCGACCTGAAGCTTGCCGGGACGACAGTGACCGCCTTTGGCGAAGGCACAGATTCACCACCCTGTCGATCCGAGCCGCTTCAGTTCGGAATCTCAAGTTGGGCCGAACGGCTAATTCATCTCACAAACAACAGAACCCGACGGCAGCCGGGTTCTCAGACGACCTCTGCACGGACAATCGGCGATGTCCTTAGACAACCAACGCAGCTGGATTTTCGAGAATCTTCTTGAAGTCCTGCAAGAAGCGCGCTGCGACTGCACCGTCGATGACCCGATGATCGGAAGAAAGCGTTGCTTTCATCGCGTGGCCAACGACGATCTGTCCACTTTTTACGACTGCCTTTTCCGCGATTGATCCGATGGCCAGGATTGCGCCCTCCGGAGGATTGATGATCGCAACGAAATCATCCACGCCGAACATGCCGAGATTGCTGATGGTGAACGTCGCGCCCGTGTACTCTTCCGGCTTGAGCTTTCGCGCCCGCGCGCGGTCGGCAAGGTCCCGCAGCTCGGAGTTGATCTGCGTGATGCTCTTCTGCTCGCAGTTGCGCAGAATAGGAGTGACGAGACCCTCGTCAAGCGCAACGGCGACGCCGATGTGTGTGAAGTGATACTGCCGCATCTTGTCGCCGAGATACGTCGCATTCACCTGAGGATGCTTCATCAGTGCCGCGGACGCCGCCTTGATGATGATGTCTGTGAAGCTCAGCTTCAAACCCGTAACATTGTCGATTTGGTCGCGGAATGCCATCGCTGGTTCCATGTCGATCTCGATGGTGACATAGAAGTGCGGCGCGACGAGCTTGCTTTCTGTCATCCGCTTGGCAATGGTCTTGCGAATCCCCGAGAGTTCGACGTCCTCGGCCGTCCCGGGCACAATCGCGCGGGGTGCGGGACCGGCGGCCGGGATCTCTCCTGATATGACTCCTTCGATGTCGCGCTTGATCACCCGTCCCTGCGGACCGCTTCCCGGCACCCGGCTCAGGTCGATCTTGTTCTGCAGGGCCAGGCGACGGGCTATCGGTGAGGCTTTGGTCTTGCCGTCAGTAGGCTGGACCGCCGCGGCAAGCGCCGGCTTGCCTGATATCGTCGGGGTCGGGGCCGCTGAGGTCTCCATTTTCTTCGCCAGGGCTCCTGGCGGGGCTTCCGAGAGCATGGGGGTGATATCCTCGGTCTCGCCGCCGATAATCGCTATTAGGGCTCCTATGGGGGCTTTTCCCCCCTCTGGGACGACGATCTTGCGAAGAAGGCCGCTATCGTAGGCCTCCAGCTCCATATCGGCCTTGTCGGACTCGATTTCGACCAGAATATCGCCTTGTTTAACTTTTTCGCCCTCTTTCCGAAGCCATTTCAGAATGACACCTTCTTCCATGGTATCGCTGAGCTTCGGCATAAGTACTTTCGTCGCCATAAGGACTACCTTGAGCCACTCACTCCATAGGTCAGCTATTCTACCCTCGGGAATGCAGTAGGACGGAAAGCCTTCCCGTCCTACACCGGGTATCCAAATCAATCGATAAGGCCGGTTCTCATTCGTCGCCCCAAGCAGTGATTTCCTTCCTCATTTCCACTGAGGGATTCAAGCAAACAGCGCTCATACCTGGCGATCCGGTCCTGGCGCTACTTTGAAAGGAGCTGAGAAATCAACTCTCCAAATACATCACCTTCTTCACCGCCTGACGAATCTTTTGGATGTTCGGCAGCGAATGCTTCTCCAGACTCTTGGCGTACGGCAAAGGCACATCTTCCTGCGTCACTCGCTCGACCGGAGCGTCGAGATAATCGAATGCGCGGGCGGTGACCTCGTGCGAGATCTGCGCTCCCACACCGGCAAACGGCCAACCCTCCTCCACAATCACCAGCCGGTTGGTTTTCTTCACAGACTTCACGATCAAGTCATAATCCATCGGCTTGATGGTGCGCGGATCGATAACCTCAATGCTGATACTCAACTCCTGCTCGAGCACATCGACGCCCTTCAAGACAACGTGCGCAAGGATCTTCGACCAGGAAACGATGGTGAGATCCTTCCCCTCCTTCTTCACCTCTCCGACGCCCAGCGGGATCGTGTACTCCCCGTCAGGGATTTCACCCTTGTCCCCGTACATAACCTCGCTTTCGATGAACACCACCGGATTGTCATCCCGGATGGAAGTCTTGAGCAATCCCTTGGCATCTTTGCACGTGGAAGGCATCACAACCTTCAGTCCCGGTATGTGCGCGTAAATAGACTCAAGGGCTTGTGAATGCGTAGCGGCAAGACCGTGCGCAGAGCCGCCGGGTCCACGGAACACGATCGGCACGTTGAAGTGTCCGCCCGACATCGAGAGCATCTTCGCCGCGTTGTTGGCGATCTGGTCGTATGCAACGAGCGAGAAGTTCCAGGTCATGAACTCGATAACGGGGCGGAGTCCGACCATTGCGGCCCCGATCCCAACCCCGGCGAATCCGGCTTCTGCGATGGGAGTGTCTACGATCCGTTTCGGTCCCCATTTTTGGAGCAGACCCTGGCTCACTTTGTACGCGCCCTGGTAGTTGGCCACCTCCTCGCCCATCAGGAAAACGCGATCATCGCGGGCCATCTCCTCATCGATTGCCTGATTAATTGCCTCGCGTAGACTGACGATAGCCATTGCCTAAGCTCCCGGGGGTTCGATGTAGATGTCCTTCCACAACTCATCGAGCGGGGGCTCGGGACTGTTCTCCGCAAACTCGACGGATTCAGCCACAATTTTCTTGATGCGCCTCTCAGCCTCCTCGAAGTATTCCTCCGTGACGACTCCTTCCTCCTTGAGCGTTTCGGAGAACATCACGATGGGATCGGACAACTTTCGCTTCTCGACCTCCTCTTTTGATCGATAGTGTCCGGAGATCGGATCTGACATGGAGTGGCCGCGGAAGCGGTAGGTTTCGATCTCGAGGAGAGACGGTTCGTAGGTCGCGCGGGCGCGGTCAGCGGCGGCTTTAACCTTCTGATAAACCTCAAGGACATTCATCCCGTCCACAACTTCGCTTCGCATGTTATAGGCGATCCCTTTCCTGTAAAGCTCCTCAATAGCCGACGAGCGCTGGATAGAAGTCCCCATGCTGTACTTGTTGTTCTCGATGATGTAGATGACCGGCAGCCTCCAGAGGCCGACGAGGTTGAGACCCTCATGGAATGTTCCGATGTTCGTGGCCCCATCACCCATGAAGCAGAGGCAGACTTCCTTCTCGTCCCGGTACTTGATGGCAAATCCGACGCCCGCAGCGAGGGGGATATGTCCTCCGACGATGGCATGGCCGCCGAGGAAGTTCTTCTCCCGGTCGAAGATATGCATCGACCCGCCCTTCCCCTTGGTGGTTCCGGTATGCTTGCCGAGGAGCTCAGCCATAATGGCTTTTGGCTCGATGCCCTTAGAGATTGCCTGGGCGTGATCGCGATAGGCCGTGATCACATAGTCATCCGGGTTGATGGCTCCCTTGATAGCTCCGGTTGATACAGCTTCCTGGCCGACGTAGAGATGGCAGAAACCGATAATCTTCCCCATGCCGTACAGCTGAGCTGCCTTCTCTTCGAAACGCCGGGCGAGCAGCATGTCGTCATACCAGCTGAGGAGTGTCTCCCGTTGGAGACCGAGCAGGCGGGAGGGGCTCTCCTTTGGAGGAGCGGCAACGGCCGTCGTGTTCATTCTCGTTTTCTTCACGCTGAAGTAGGCGGAGGCGCTCTTGCGAAAAACAGCGTAAATATACAAAGAAGTTTGGGAAAATCAAAAATAAGAATGTGAGCTCCCGTGACGTCCGCGCTAGCTGTCAGTTGTCCCAACAGTGAAATTCCTTGGCCAAGCACAAGCACGCCACATGGTCATTCCGAAACGCTTCTGTTCGGAATCTCACTTGAGCGACTCTCTCTCGGTCCAATACTCCCTCTGATTCTGAAAGAGGGGGCTCTGCCCTGAGCGAAGTGAGGCCGGACATTGGTCGGGACGAACGGAGTCGAAGGGTGAGGTTAGCGGAGCGCCCGACGTTTGCGTAACCACGGAGACCGTGGGAACGAGAATGGTCAGAAGCGGAGGTTCAGAAAAGGCAG
>VGWB01000193.1 GCA_016873755.1 Ignavibacteria bacterium
TCAATGGATCGATACAGACGCCCACTGGCGACCCAGTCTGCGTAGACCAATTCCTTCACTCCATAAGGTGTGTGGAGAGGATGGTGGTGTCCGATGATGTGTTGGCGGAACCGACCGAAGTGTTCCTTAAGGTCTCCATGCTGAGAGCTATCAGATGCTGCTCTAACGACCGACATACTGGTTCCTTCTCGTTGCATTTCCCATCATTTGTGAATCACAAACGTCCGTCCCGGTCGATTCCCAACCCTCAAATTGCTGCCACTTGTGTGAAGCAGCCTACTTCCTGATCTGGGCAATCTCCTTCACAGCCTCGATCGCTTTGTCGATATGTTCCTCGGTATTGAAAGGACCAATGCTGAAACGTACCGTGCCGTGAATCTTATCGGTTCCCAAGCCGACATGCACTTTCGGTGCACAGTGCAAGCCGGTCCGACAGGCGATACCGTAATCCACATCGAGCAGCGTGCCGACGTCACCGGCCGTCAAGTTCTTGATATTGAAACAGAGCACTGCGTTATGGCGTTCCGAGTTCTCAGCGCAATACGTTACGACATTCTCGACGGTTCCAACCCCCTTTCGAAGCTTATCCCACAGCCGCATCTCTTTGGCATGCAGGTTCTCAATGCCGTTTTCAAGCACCCAGCTCACGCCCGCGTGCAAGCCTGCAACGCCGAGCAAATTGAGTGTACCGCATTCAAGGCGATAGGGGAATTCTTCGAGATGCGTCAATTGCGCTGAGCGTACTCCTGTGCCGCCAAAGCGCGTATACTTGACTGGCACATTATCCATTACATACGAGCCGCCGATGCCAGTGGGACCCATGAGGCATTTATGTCCGGTGAAGACGACGACATCGATTCCCATTGCTACCATGTCAATTGGGACCGTTCCCGCGCTCTGGGTTGTATCCACCACAAACAGGACACCAGCTTCTTTGCAGATGTTACCGATCTCTGCAATCGGCTGAAGCGTGCCGATGACGTTGGAACAGTGATTCACCACAACCATCTTCGTGTTCTTGCGGATGGCAATCTTGATATCATCAGGGTGAACATATCCGTGCTCATCGAACATGACATGGGTAACTTCGACGAGACCATTCATCTCAAGGTGGTACAATGGTCGCAAGACGGAATTGTGTTCCAACATGGTTGTAACCACATGATCCCCTTTCTCGACGAGACCCTGGATGATCATGTTTAGCGAATCACTCGCGTTATAGCTGAAAGTCAGCCTATTAGGATCACCCCCAGCATGGAAGAAATCTGTCAGAAGTCGCCGGGTCTTCATTACAATCTCTTCTGCTTCCAGCGCTGCATCAAACCCTGACCGGCCCGGGTTGACTCCGTGCTTGCGATAAAACCCGTCCATAAACTGGTACACGAATTCTGGCTTGGGAAAAGATGTTGCAGAGTTGTCAAGATAGATCAGTGCGCTCATTGTTCGTTACGCCTTCTGGGTGGGTGATGGAGTCACTGCTGGTTGGTCAAGGACCAATGCATCGGCAACGATTTCAGCAAGCGTTTTGATGTTTACGCCGAGTTTGAACCTGTTGTTGATTTGAATCAACTGGTCAACACAGTTGTGACATGGTGTGACGACCGTTGCGGCACCTGTCTTGCGAATTTGCTCCGCTTTGAGCTCGCCGATTTTCATCCGTCGATCGCCATATTCGCTCATGGATAGCTGGCCACCACCACCGCCGCAGCAAAGATTATCGAGGCCGTGTGGTGTCATTTCAACGAACGTGGTTGTTGTGTGGTTCAGAACGTATCGTTGTTCGTCGACAATGCCACCCTCTCTCACAAGGTTGCAAGGATCGTGCAGGGTTACAGTCTCTTGATTCTTATCTTTGTCAACTTTTATCCTTCCCTCGCGGATGTACTCGGCAAGAAGCTCAACGGATGTGAGGGTATCAAAGCTAAACAGTTTCTGAAGGTAGTTCGGTGCCTCCCAACGGAAGGCCCTGGACCCGTGCCCACATTCCGCAAGCACGCAGCGTTTGGCGCGCAGGTTTGTGGTTTCGTTGAATAACCGTTCCGCGATCTTAACAGCCTCTTCAAGATTGCACGAGAAATACGCATAGTTTGTGACATCGTACATGAACGTCGATAGCGTCCAGCTTTCTTTGGCTGCATAGAAGATCTTTGCCATCGCGGAGATGGAGAGGGGAAAGAATCGAGGCTCGCGCGGATTGAGGGTATACAGGACATTCACATCGGGCTGATTGAGTGGTATCGACGCCTGAGGGTCCTGTACCTCATTTCTGAGTTCATCTTCCAGCCATGACAATGTGCTCGTGAAATCTTCGGTCGGGATGGCCATGTTGTTGCCGGTCTGGAGGGCGGCATTCACGGTAGATTGCAGTGTGGCCGGGACAAATCCCATGGATGCAAGCATCGCCCTCCCCACGCGTACGAGGTACGTAATATCGACGCCGATGGAGCAATGCAACGTGCATCTTCCGCATAATGTACACGAGCCAAAAAACAGATCGACCATTTCCTGGATTGTAGCATCATCCAACTCGCGTGCTTTGACCAAACGGGGTAAGAATTTGCCCGTGACGGTGGAATAGCGTTGATATATGGTGGAGAGAAGATCGACTTTGAGCGCAGGAACAAATCGCTCGTCGTTCGTTGCGACGTAGTACATGCAGCTTTCCGCACAAAGACCGCAGTGAACACAGCTGTTCACGTGCGAGATGAGCTGGCTATCCTTCGGCTGAGTAAGGAGTTGGAGCGCTTTGAGTTTTTGTGCGGAGAGACCGTTCATACCGTTTGGTTACGACTTCCTCGCGGGCCAAATGCCGCGCCAACCATAGAAAAAACCGAGATGATAGCGCGCGGCAAAGAAATAAAGCGCATGTTTCAGCTTCCCCAGCGGAAAGTACAGCAACAGGAGGCTGGCGCCGAGGAAATAGAACGGTGCAAACGCTTCTTGTATCAGCAGGACGAGTGTGAGGAATTGGAAAACCGTTACAAGTATATTCGAGATATAGTCATCGGGGCTGGAAAGAAGCCTGAGTTTTTTGACGGTCGTTCTCTTCACGAGTATACCAACGCCGCTGAGTCCCGATACCGCCAGCAGACCGATCACACCCCACCGTATCCAAGCTGCAGGCTGGATATTGAAGAACAACAGAAAGAAGAGGGCGATTGAGACAAAGGTGCCGATGTGATACAACAGCCCTGCTGTATACGTCGGGAGATGCAGATAGGCGGATTCTTTCTTAGCTGGGCTCATGGCTCCCAGGAACGAAAAAACGATCGCTGATCCCACATTGCCCCTCCGTCGGGAATAATCGTTCGGTGCCCCAAGCCTGACAAGTCTGATGAGGTGAGACAGCAAGCTTATCAGGCAGAGAAGAAAGGCGCCCGCTGCAAGATAATGGTACCAGGTCATGCTTACTTGATTGTACTAAACACAGCCGTCAGGCTTGGGTAGTCCTGCGACGCGACACGCGCCGCGCGCGGGACCAAGCGGAAACAACTGATAGATTTCTTTAAGCCTCAATCCGGTCACCTGGCAGATCGATCGAATCATCGGCGCCATCCCCTTTTCTTCCCAGTTCTGTCGGATAAACTTCACGATGGCCCAGTGCTTCTCACTCATTTCGGCAATACCGTCGTATTTGGCGATCAACCGAGCAACTTCTTCGTTCCAAATATATGGATCTGCTAAGAAGCCGTCACCATCTACTTCGAAAGCTCTTCCATCGATTTCCATGGTTGCCATACGAACGTCCTTGCCTATCTAGTGACCATCGTCCGAGCGTTTGTCAAACTCATCAACAATTTCAGATGGTGAAAGCGGTGAATCGGGTAAAACAAAATCGGCACAAAATTCCAAGATGTTCTTCGCAATGTAGCGTTTGCATACACCCCATGCCTTGTTACCTGTGGTACAGTAAGTACGGAGGTAGAACTCCTTTCTTTGAGAATCCGACACCACGTTTGCTGTATGTACCAACCGGCAGGTGTCATAGTTGGGGCACCGCGGATCTTCCATATTCGGTTTCCGAGAGCTTAACAGCCCATCCACCACAGGGATGCCTAGAGCTTTGAATCCAGGTCAGAGAACCTCTGAACGACCGGAGATTCTGTTGTTGATTGGCACCGAACAAAACCGTAGTTCTTGCGGCAGAAGAAATGTACCAACGATACAGCTTGTTGAATCCGTACTGCAAATTATCACCGATAAGTGTAGCAAAGAGTTGCTTCTATTGCAAACATGTCTTCCTCAAACCTGGTCACCGACAACAGGTCGCCGCTGTTTGAAATTGTACTGTGAAATTGTGAACTTGCACTGAAGAGAACATTTGGGAAAGGAACACCAGCCATGAAGGTCATTGCTGATCTTACCGTTATTCCGATAGGCATCGGGGTCTCTTTGTCCCCGTATGTGGTGGCCTGTGAGAAGGTGTTGAGGGAGGCCGGCGTGGAGATCCAACTCCATGCAAACGGAACCAACGTTGAAGGGGAATGGGACGCGGTGATGGGTGCGATGAAGCGATGTCACGAAGCGGTCCATGCCATGGGTGTCCCCCGGATCTTCACAGTTGTCAAATTAGGGACACGCACGGATCGCGATCAAACGATGGATCAGAAAATCGAAAGCGTCCAGCAAAAACTTGCGGCTGGCGGATGAAGCGCAAGCGTGCCGAGCGCTCACGGTTTTCGGTGCACCAACGTCGTGGATGCCTGAGCGGTAGGAAGAATAAGGACTTGTGCAAGCTGCACATGCGGTGGGCGCGTCGCGCAGAAGACTACTGCCTCAGCAACATCCTCCGGCTTCAAGGCTTGAATCTTCTTGTAGACACTCTCGGCGCGTTCACTATCCCCTCGAAACCGGACAATACTAAACTCAGTCTGTACCAATCCCGGGTCGACAGTGCAGACCCGGACGGGGGAATCAACGAGGTCGAACCGTAAGCCGCGGGTGATTGCATCGACGGCGTGTTTTGTTGCGCAATAGACGTTCCCGCCGGGATATACCTCCTGTCCGGCGATCGAGCCGATATTGATGACGGTGCCATGGCCACGTGCGACCATGCCTGGGATGACCGCTCGGCTGACGTACAGCAATCCTTTGATGTTTGTGTCGATCATTTCCTCCCAATCCGCAATCTTCCCTTCGTGGAGCTTATCAAGCCCGCGGCTCAGTCCGGCGTTATTCACCAGCACTTCGATTTCCTGCCACTCCTTCGGGAGGGTGCTGAATGCTGACTCGACATCCGGCTGCTTCTGCACGTCGAGTTGAACGCCGAGGACATCCGTCTTGTGCTTTTCCTTGATCTCCCGAACAAGGGCTTCAATGCGCTCCTTGCGGCGGGCCGAGATGATGAGGCGGGAGCCAAGCTGCGCAAAGGCGTGAGCACAAGCAGCGCCGATACCACTGCTGGCCCCAGTGATAAGAACGATTCTATCCTTGAGAGATGTCACTTTCCATCATCTGAGCGTAACAGAAGGGGCAAAAGGTGGATTCAACGGCAGCCAAGGTACAAAGGAGTCAGGCGAATGTCAACGCCAACCGCTACATCCTTCCGCGCAAGATCTTCCACTCGTCAACGATCTCATCTCCTTGGACAATGTAGTAGCGGTCGAAATTAGCTGCGGTGAGGCACGAATGGTGTTCAAGGATCCGTACTTTGTCTCCCACCTTGAACTTCCCCTCGATGAATCTTGGGTCGACCGTGACAACCTTGCCATGCTCCTGTGATAGCGTCCTGTAGTGAAGGTGCGGATGCAGGCGCTTTCGTTCATAGTCCTCGTAGATGATCCCCATGTCCATGTCGTTTCTGATGTGCGTCGGGCCAGGGTCTTTAGAGAGAGCAAGCGCGCCTGCATCTGTTATGAAGTACGATGCACCCGGCTGGTGGGAGACTACGGATGCTAGAACCGACAGAGCGCAATCAGCAATGCTGCAGCTGCCAAGCATGGCCTGTGTGTAGTCGTAGAAGACATAGTTTCCCGGTCGCGCTTCGTCGATGCCTTTAAGGTTCTCAGCGACGGACATTGCTGGAGTTGACCCAACGCTGATCATTGGCACGTTATATCCCCTGTCCCGCATTCTTTCCGCGAACTCGATCATCACGAAACGTTCCTGCTCGGCGTATGCAAGGATTTCACCACGATTATGTGCGCTGTACGACTGACCGGAATGACTGAGGATCCCGTCGAAAATCAATGTTGTTGACGTACTGAGATTGCGGATCAGCTCTTCAGCCAAAACTGAATGGGGATCCACACCGACCCGGTGAAAACCGCAGTCAACCTTAAGCCACACGTGGATTCGCTGGCCGGTAACGCGCGCGACGTTGTCGATGTGTCCGGCTGCTTCCGGGCTGTCGACCACGACGCGAATGCGAGATTTTTCGTACAGCTCGGCAACCCTGGGCGCGTAGACGGGAGGAAGAGGAAACGCCCACGTGATGTCATTGAATCCTGCAGCGGAGAACTGCTCCGCCTCGTAGAACGTTGAAACAGTAATCCCGCGAGCGCCCAGGTCAATCTGGTGATTTGCGATTTCGACGCACTTGTGGGTCTTGATGTGCGGACGGAGCGCAACACCGAGTTTGTTTGCGCGGTCCTGCATGGCCGTGAGATTCCTCTCCAGAAGATCGCGATCGAGCAGAAGCGAAGGAGTGGGAAGGTCGTGGATGTTTGACACTGTGCGCATAGGTACTGAGTGCAAATATGGAGATTCGGAGACGGCTACTTCATGGAGTTATGTTTCGAAGGCCCGTCGCCTCCGTGGCAAT
>VGWB01000194.1 GCA_016873755.1 Ignavibacteria bacterium
GGATATTCAAGGGCGGGACAACGTCCCGACCCCCATTCAACATATGATTGATCGAACCCTGAAGGGGTGAGATATCATCGTTCCGCAGTGATTGCGTTATGATTGTCCTTCTGGGTACGTAACCCTTTCAGGGTAACTGATTGATACTGTATGTTATGATCCGAGGGCGTTGCCCTCGGTTGATATATCTTTCCCCTTCGGGGAAGGACTTCAGAACAAAGATGTCCAAATGTAAAGAAGCGTTGGACGCACTACACTAGCGGAAGGATGGCCAGAATGGCAAGAAGAGGCAGCGCATCATTAATGGCGCGAACCAATTGTTTCCGGTGGGGTGCAAGCCATGACGGTTCTGCTGACATTGCTACTTGATCATCTCTGCCCGCGGGTATCGCTGGAGCAATCCCTCCTCGCGCATCAGCTTCTCAATTTCATCGATATCCATTGGGACAAAATCGGAAAGGATCTCCGCCTTCCTCTCAGTGATAACGATGAGATCCTCGAATCGTATGTTGATTTGTTCTTCCGGGACACGAAAGGCGGGCTCAATGGTGAAGACCATGCCGGGACGTAGGGGACCCGAGTCGTACCCCACATCGTGCGTGGCCATCCCAACCCAGTGTCCAAGCGTTGCCCTCGGGCTTCCTGCTGAGCGTTGATACCTCTCAACATAATCTCTTGCGGCCTTTTCATAGGAAGGTTTGGAGAACTTCGAGGACGCCAGGATCTGCTCCATCTGCTTCACCGCCTCCTGCAGGATGGCCTGGGCTGTGAGACCGGGCCGGATGGCTTTGAGAACGGCGCGATAGCAGCCGATGTAGAAACTGAACAGCTCGCGCTGTGCCTGGCTGAATTTGCCATTCACAGGCCAGGTCCTTGTCAGGTCGCTCATGTAGTACCCAACGTCTGGACCGAAATCCATCAAGACAAGGTCACCGTCCAGCATCTGCCTCTTGCCCGCGTTATAGTGCCCGAACATGGCATTGGGACCACTAGCAACGAGGGAATAGTACGCCTCACC
Source organism: Ignavibacteria bacterium (assembly GCA_016873755.1). Lineage (GTDB taxonomy): Bacteria > Bacteroidota > Ignavibacteria > UBA10030 > UBA10030 > VGWB01. The sequence continues at coordinate 1,019 of VGWB01000194.1, forward strand.
TTGAGCACCGTTCCGGTAGTAGACATACTTCGCCGCAGCATCCAGTTCATACTCCATCATTCCCGGCACAGTTGACCGCATCGCTTCCATCAGAGCCAGGCCGGAGAGGATCGTTGCTTTCTTGATCAGAGCGATCTCACGCGGACTCTTGATGAGCCGCAGGTTGTCAAGTGTAGGTGTAAGGTCTCGTATCTCAAATTGTGGAAACCGTTCTCGGAGGAGTTGAATGAGATGTCCCTCGCGGGCCGGACGGCCGTCAAACGGATCGGCGGCGATGTCACCGATAGCGCGCAGCGCAAGATCGCGGCTCATGGATGCCCCTTCGGCCGGGCTAAACGGCGTGAACAGAGTCCCGATGGAGCTACTTCTGGCGTAGCGAGCGAGGTGTTCTGACAGAAGGTCAACGCCGTAGACGGCATCAATCCCGGAGAGTTCCTTGATCAGATCCTCATTTTCGGCGGAAAGCACTTTTCCTTCGCTTCGCTCGCGCCCTGCATTTCTGTGTGGAAGGTAAAGGGAAGCACGACGCTGCGATCCATCGAGGAGAAGATACGCGTGCGGAGATTCGATGCCGCAGAGGTAGTAGAATTCGTTTGTCTGGCGAAATCGGATGTAGCCCGGCTGGCTTGGGGCACCCTGCACAAGAGCAAGGGATCCAGTGCCGACAGCCCCGTAGACCTTCGCGCGTCGTTGTGCGAACTCCTCGGGCGGGAAATCTTTGGTGAAAGGCGAAAACCCTTCCTGCGAACACACAACAAGGGGCAGGAACCAAAGACTGATGAGAAGCAGGCGCGACCTGTTCATTTCTGAATTCTCCTCTAATAGATGCGCGTGAAATCGATGTCTTCAATAGGCAGCACGGGCATGGGCTGGCCGTTGTGCTGGAGGAGGAATTTCAAATACTCCACCAGCGGGTCTCTTTCCTTCACCTCGACACCGACCAGCCGCGGTATGAATTGGCTGAAGTCAATCAGACCTTTCTTGGGCAGTTCGACGATGTTGACCTCCCGATCTTTCCGTATGCCGGCCTTCTCTTTAGCAATGGTAATTGCTGTTTCAAGGCCGCCAAGAAGATCAACGAGCCCATTCTGCGATCCGTCGTATCCTGACCACACTCGTCCCTGAGCAATGCTCTCAATATGTTCAGCGCTTTTGTTGCGCCCGATGGCCACGTTCTCTGTGAACTCGCGATACATGGTCTTAATGAGGTATTCTACGCGAGCTCTTTCTGTATCGGTCAAATTCCGGTCGGGCAGGCCAAGTCCGATGAATGGCAAGGTGAAACCGAACCCGAGGTCCGCGTGGTCACCAGCTTTGACGTGATCGGTAGACATCCCCAGTGTTTCTTTGATTCCCTTGTTGTAGATCCACCCACCGATAACACCGATGGATCCTGTGATCGTGTTCGGCGCGGCAACGATCGTGTCCCCGTACATCGAAAGCCAGTAGCCGCCCGATGCTGCGACAGCCCCCTGCGAGACGATAACAGGCTTCTTTCCTTTCGCCTTCTTCAGCGCCTCCGCAATATAGTCTGAGGCCATTGCATCTCCACCGGGGGAATCCACACGAAGCACAATCGCTTTGACGCTTGGATCGTTAACGACAGCCTGAACATCATTAACCAGTTTCCGGGCGGTGATTCCCTCATCCATCGCGCACGCGCCAAGGGCGTAGACGACAGCGATCTTCGGCGGCTCGCTCCATCGGTTATCCGTGGGCGCGACAAATGCCTCGAGCGATTGCGCACTTACGTAGCGTTTCTCCGCGCCTTCGAGGTTCGTGATAACATCCTTGACGGTCTCCCATCTTCCGAGCGTATCCACGAGACCTTTCTCAAGTGCATCCTGCGCCATATACATGGCCTCATTGTTGACCATGTTGTCAAACTGCTCTGGCGTGAAATGGCGGCTTTCGCAGATATCCGTCTTTGCGAGCCTGTATGAGTCATCGACAAGCTTCTGGCGCTGTTCGCGGTCGGCGTTGGACATCGTGTCACGAGATAGATTTTCGTAGGCGGATTTGTATTTGAAGAATCGCCACTCGTCATAACCGATGCCGACTTTTTCAAGTGTACCTTTTAGAAATGTTCGTCCGGCAGCGTATCCTCCGATCTGAAGGCGTCCCTGGGTATCCATTACGATCTTGTCGGCGATCGACGCGAAATGATACTGGTTCATGCCGGCCAGATCGATGAAGGTCACAACACGCTTGCCGGCGGACTTGAAGTCTTTTAGTTTCTCCCGCACTTCCCAGAGGATCTCCCCTTCGGCTGCCAGACCGGAAGCGTTGATGGCAATACCTGCGACACGAGGATCCTGTTTTGCCGCTTCGATACCGGCGATGAGGTCGTTCAACGTGTTCGCCTTGTCCATGAGCTGGTAACGCTGATACTTCACAGGTCCCAGCATGTTGATACTGACGTAGCTGCTTCTGCGAGCCTTGAGAGGCGTGCGGTCAAACGCGCCGATGCGGAGGCCATACGTGTTGTGGCTATATCTTCCATCTTGATCGTAATGCGCTTGCGTTGTCACCCCGACGCGGCCGAGGCTGAATTGAACGCCAACTGTGAAACCCTTGGTGTCAAAGTAGCGGCCTGTGACACGTACGCCGGGCAACGGCTCAATGGCTGCCCCAGCGCTCCAGCGCCCGTCGGTAAGAGACTGTTTGCTCTGCAGAGCGAAGTCGCCGAACAGCGTGAGCGCTTCGTCACCAAAGGGTCTCGCCGCAACGTCCACAACCCCTTCATTTGTTCCGCGGATCTGCGTGCTCATAGTCCCGACAAGTCCGAAAGAGAGAAAAGCATTCGGCCGCACCAACGCTCCCAGCATCACGAGCTTCGAGCGTCCGAACGTCTGTATGTATCCGCCTGACCACCCATAACCGATGCCATAGCCTATGGTCCGATTCCCGGTGGCGAGTGATATCCGGTAGTCCGTTACGTGCCGCAGGCCCGCCTTCTGGTGAAGGATGCCGAACCCAATGTGAGGTGCAGCGGCGAAAAGGCCCCACCGATTGAAATCACTCCAGACACCCGTTTGGTCACTCCACAGGAAGCTCACATCCGGCTCGCGCAGCAGGGAGGGGAGAGCAGGGTTATCGAAGCCATAGAGGCCGAATTTCAGCGCGCCGGGTGATGCGAGCAGGAAATTGTTCTGCTCATGAAATGCCGGGTACGATACTTGCCCGAGTGCGACAGAAGGATAGATGAATACGAGGATCATCAGAAGCGATCGAGGCTTCACAGTTCCTCCGGGGGATTTCGGACGGTGGAAATCAAATTCAGCGTTGTCTGCGCATCAGGCGAAGCATATCCCGAACGGCGCGGTCAAGACCGACAAGGAGCGCGCGGGTGATGACTGCATGACCAATGCTCAGCTCGTCTATTTCCCTAATCGCTGCGACGCCGGTAACATTGACATAGTTCAGTCCGTGGCCGGCGTTCACGCCTAGACCGAGGGATTTCGCGAGCTTAGCTGCACGCCGAATGCGCTTCAGCTGCATCTGCTGATCGCGTTTTGTACGGGCTTCAGAATACTCTCCCGTGTGGATCTCAATCATGTCGGTCCCGGTCTCCTTCGCGGCCTCGAGTTGGCTGTCAACAGGATTGACAAACAGACTCACCGGGATGGTATGTTGGTGGAATGTATTAATGACATCTTCGAGTTGGCGCTTGTTCGCGATGATGTCGAGTCCGTCCTCGGTGGTTAGCTCGCGGCGATGCTCGGGAACTAGGGTAACGAAGTCGGGACCGATGTCAATGGCAATGCGTATGATCTCATCTGTGGCTGCCATCTCAAGATCGAGTTTTGTCTTGACGATGTTCCGCAGAGTCCTCACATCTTCGTCGCGTATGTGTCTGCGATCTTCACGCAGGTGACAGACGATGCCCCGGGCTCCGGCTGCTTCACACACCTTCGCAGCTTCAATGGGATCCGGCTCGCGGCCGCCGCGGGCATTCCGGAGGGTGGCAATGTGGTCGATGTTGATAGCGAGACGCATAAGCACTCTTAAATGGTGACGTGTACGGCACAATCACCAATATAGCAAAATTCCGAATGTTTGAAAAATTGCACATATTGTTTGCAGAGCTGTCAGGAATCTGCCCCCGTCTTGCGAATATTGAAACTTTTTCAAGAGTGGCAGCGTAGTTTCTACAGGAAGAAACCATCCAAAAGGTGATGTAATGAAAGCGATTATTAGAACCCTCGTGCTGGCGTCGTGTGTACTCCTCTTCACCGTTGGAGTTGATGCTCAGTCCAAGAAGCGTGAAGGTTCAACCCAGGGAGACCTTGGGGAACGGATTGAATCGATTGTGGAAGATGTGCTCGCCATGATCAGTAAAGGATTCGCGAGGCAGACTGACGAAGGTATTGTGCTTGGATTGAATCGATTGTAGAAGATGTGCTCGCCATGATCAGTAAAGGATTCGCGAGGCAGACTGACGAAGGTATTGTGCTTGCTGATACGGTGAAACCAAAGCGTGCCAAAAGACAAACACAGGAATCACAAGCCCGTCCCATCCGGGATGACAACACGTTGACGTACGAGGGGAACGCAGTCATCGAGGAGGGCGATACGGTCATTGCCAACGTCGTTGTCAAGGCTGGCGACCTGACGGTCGTCGGGACGATTGTCGGCGACGCACTCGTGGTTGGGGGTGATCTGTATGTTGAGCAGGGCGGTCATATTACCGGCAATGCGAAAGTCATTAACGGTGAGGTGATCAAAGATGAGGCGGGTCGGATTGACGGATACATCGACAAGACGAGTTCAACAGCAAACTCCTACCGCGAGACCGAGAAGAAGTTTACTCGCTCGTCGACGCGGCTCAACGCGAACTGGGTAAGCGAAACAACGAACCTGGACAACTTTGTCTTCCGGTACAATCGGGTCGAGGGGTTATTCCTTGGGGTGGGATCCGACAAACGGTACTATTGGGATGGAAGAAAGAGCTACACGACCTATGGCTCATTTGGGTACGGACTCAAGTCCCGCGGATGGAGAGGCAACCTTGGGCTGAGCCGGCAGTTTGCATTCGATGATGGGCAGCTGATAGAGATAGGTGTGGAGGGCCATAATCTGACCGACACAAAGGACAACTGGATCATCGGGCTCAGCGAGAACACGGCAGCAGCGATTCTGATTCATGAGGACTACCGGGACTACTTCCGTCGGACGGGTGTCGGTTTCAACGTTGGCTACGCCATTCAGCAGGACTACGTGACTGGTCAGCTTCGAACCGAATATCTCATTGATGATTACAAATCGATGGAGAATCGGACAGAATGGTCAATCTTCGGCGGCAACAAGAGATTCCGGTTCAATCCACCGATTGATGAAGGGAAGATGCATAGCATCCTGGCGTCTGCTGGCTTGAGCACAGTGACAAAAACCCTTTACGGTCCGGAAGGGTGGAGCATTTTTGGGACAGCCGAGTTTGCGGACAGGGACTTTGGTGGTGACTTCAAGTTCAATCAATATGTTCTGGATGTCCGCCGCTATCAACCGCTGGGTCGATATCACAACCTGAACGTTCGCCTCCGCGTCGGCACAACAGAAGGCACAGTCCCCGCGCAGAAGATATTCGAACTCGGTGGATTGAGCACTCTCAACGCGTTTCCATTCAAGTCCGATGTCGGAAACAGGATGATTCTTGCGAATGCGGAGTTCATCATTAATGGTGATTTCCTTGGTGACCTGGCATTCTGGCCGAGTTGGCTT
>VGWB01000195.1 GCA_016873755.1 Ignavibacteria bacterium
GATGGGGATTTGATCCGGAGAGCGATTACAAGTTCCGGTTCGACCTGAGCCGGTGGCCGTTTATCCTCAATTCCACAAATCTCAAAGTCATTCCTATTGCGGGCCTTGGGATCGCTGCCTGTTTACTTCATGACAAGCATCCGCAGGCGCAGCGATGGCTGGAATTGGCGTTGCAGAGCGCAAGGGCATTCGCCCCGATGTTCGGCTCGGACGGGAGTTATGATGAGGGGGTCAGCTACTGGGGTTATACGGCGTTGCATTTGACGCTCTTTGTAGAGGTGCTCTATCGGATACTTGGCATCGACGAGCGTTCGCTGATCAACTATCCCGGAACCGTTCGCTATGGGCTGCAGATGTCAATGCCAACAACCGGGAAACGTGACGACTGCGTCAACTTCGGTGACGCAAGCACACTTGGGGATGTTTCCGTCGCGGCCTGGGCTGCCCGGAGGCATCGTGACTCGACAGCGCAGTATGTGGCGACATCCATCGGTGAGGTCAGAACGCACTACGGGCTCGTGTGGTTCGATCGGTCTATTCCATCGGCAATGCCAGGTCGAGAGCTGCATGATGTCCGTTTCAAAAACGACTGGGTCGTGTCGCGCACAGGTTGGGACGAGGAAGGCTCGGTCGTTGCGCTGCGGAGCGGCGGCCCCGCTAACCACGAGCACGCAGACCGCAACAGCGTCATCTTCAAGGCATACGGTGAGCGACTGTTGCACGATCCGTTTAAAGCTGCCTACTCCTACACGCTGCCGCACTGGGTGCTGAGACAGACAGAAGCGCATACGGCGGTTCTGATCGACGGGAAAGGTCATCAATACCATGACGGGCGCGAAGGAACGAACGCGTCCTGGGCAGAGGCGAGAATTCTCCAATACCAGGTGTCGGATCATGGGCTCGTTGTTACAAGCGACGCGACGGAGGCGTATGCACTCGTGAATCCGGACGTTGATCTCATCCGCCGCACCGTGATCTTCCTGAAGCCGGATGTTCTTCTGCTGTTTGATCGAGTACGGCTCAAGTCGATGAAAGCACCAGTTCAAGTCCGCTTTCAAGTATATAATGAAGATGGCCAGGGTAGAGCTGAAGTTGGAGGAGCCGACTTTCATGTCCTTCGCCCGCGTGCATCGTTGCGGGGCTCCCTCTTTTCACCGAATTCACTCACCGTCAGAACCGGCTTTCACGATGTGCCGAAGGATATCGGTGTCTATCCATACGTTGACGTTGGCATGAGCGAGGCGCTTGACCACCAGGTGCTCACAGTATGTACTGCCCAACGGACAGCAAAAGAGCATGGTGTGGTCGCGTCTGCGGTAGGAGATCAATTGTGGATTGTCCAGATCGATCATAACAGACAAAGAAGGAGGGTGACGGTAAGAGCAAACGACGATTTGCCGACGGTGGGAATCAGCTGATCCTGTGGATCTCATGCTCGGCAATGAGTGGAGCTAGCAGTGGGTGTCCAACACCAAATGAGGTCAAGCAAGCGATATGACACGTTCTGACAGACACTTCGAAGAGGCTCTCAAGCTGATCCCATGGGGTACGCAAACCAATGCGAAGCGGCCGTATCCTCAGTTTGAGCATGTGATGCCAAAGTTCATCGAGCGTGGCAAGGGATGTCGGATCTGGGATATGGAAGGGAAGGAGTATATCGACTTCAGACTCGCCCTCGGTCCCGTCACACTTGGTTACTGCTACGATGAAGTGGACGATGCCGTTCGTGAGCAGATGAAGAAGGGTGTTCTGTTCAGTATGGCGAGCCCGCGCGAACTAGAACTTGCCAAGCTTGTACATGAAGTCGTGCCAAATGCCGAGATGGTCCGATTCATGAAAACCGGTGAGGATGCCAACCTCTGTAGTGTTCGCATTGCCCGCGCGTTCACGGGTCGCGATATGATACTGACCAGCGGCTATCACGGCTATCCCGATTGGTTTGCCGTGGATGAAAGTCCAAAGAACGGTGTGCCGGAGATCCTCAAGGACTATGCGAAGATTATCCCGTGGGGTGACTGTGAAGCTGCAGAGAAGCTGATTCGCCAGTACAACGAGCGGATCGCGTGCGTTGTGTCAATCCCCTACGATATGAACGAAGACACCAGCGGCACGTACATCAAGCATCTGCGCAAGCTGACGAGGGAGTATGGAATCCTCCTGGTTCTGGATGAAGTGTGGACGGGATTCAGGCTGGCCATCGGGGGTGCGCAGGAGCTCTTTGGCGTTGACGCCGATCTGGCAAGCTACGCCAAGGCCATGGCAAACGGCTACCCGATATCAGCTTATGTCGGCAAACGTCAATACATGGAGATGCTGAACACCTTCAGGATGACCACCACCTATGCCGGCGAGACGCTTTCCATCGCCGCGGCCATCGCAACGTTGAACATCATGAAGCGGGAGAAAGTGCATCAACACATCAATGCCATGGGCCGGCGGCTGATGGAGGGCTTCGATGCGATCGCCAAGGAACTTGCGCTTGAGGCCTACGCAGCAGGCCTACCGCCAGCACCGTTTTTGAAGTTCAACACACCCGACGCAGGCTTTAATGAGCAGCTTGAGTATCTCTGGTTTCGAGAACTCTTTAAAGAGGGGGTCTTCGTGGTTCTTCGCTGGTTCGTCTGTTATTCTCACAAACCTTCCGACATCGATTTGACGATCGACAAGGCTCGCAGAGCGTTGAAACGGGCGCTGGAGCTCGAGCCGAAGGAACGTAGCACAATACGCCCCTTCTACTGGTAATTTCGCGTCCAAGAGGAAAGAGATCTCACAACGCTGGAAAGTGCGAGGAACTTGCTTTGTTTCAATCGCAGACCCGGATGACAGGGCTATGACAACTGATCGGATCTACATCGACAGCTATGCAATGGTCGGCAAGCGCGGGCCGAAAGATGTAGAGGCTCGCTACGCGACCGAAGACCTGCTGGCAGAAATGGAATGGTGTGGCATCCACGGCGCCTTCGTTGCTCACTCCGTCGCGAAGGAATACGACCCGATGTACGGCAATCGAATGCTGTTGCAGGAGCTGAAGAAAAGCTCTCGTTTGCACGGTGTGTGGGCGGTCATGCCGCATCAGACAGGAGAAATGCTGAAGCCGAAAGACCTGGTGAACCAGATGCGCCATTACGGGATACGAGTTGCGAAGATGTATCCGCGCGCTCATCGTTACCCGTTCACCGTCGACTTCTGCGGTGAGCTCTTGCGGGAGCTTGAACACAGCGGGATCCTCCTGATGGTGGAAGGAGGACATCTCTACAATCCGGACGTGCTCGAACCGAGCAACCAGGTCCTTCTCTCAGATCTTGATGCCGTGCTCACGCAGTTTCCCAATCTGAACGTGCTGCTTCAGGGTTCGCGCTGGGAATCAACGCGGTTCACCTATCCACTAATGATGAAACACAAGAACCTCCATCTGGAATTGTCGAATCATCAGGGCAACCGGGCAATGGAGATACTGGCGGAGTGGTACGGCGCCGAGCGGATCGTGTTCGGGACGGGCGCACTGGAGAAATCACCGGGGGCGGCTAAGGCATTTGTCGACTACTGCATGATGGGTGGCACGGAGAAGCAGAAGATCGCGGCAGGTAACATCATGCGATTGACCAGGCTTGAGGAGTATCCACCGTCAATCAGACACAAGAAGACGAAGGATTCTATCCTCGTGCTTGCCAAGGAAGGTAAGCCCCTCAAGAACATCACCGTCATCGATTCCCACGCCCATATGACGCACGATGAGGCCGCTGGGGTCGGGTTTATCCACCTGCCTGCGGGAGATGCGGCGAGTATGGTTGAGCGAGCAAAGCTTATGGGAATCAATGCTCTCTGCGTCAGCGGGTTCCTGGCAATCTGGACAGATTACGAGGAGGGAAACAGAATTGTCTGGGAGGCGATGAAACGCTTCCCGGGTTTCTACCACGGCTACGCAACGCTGCAGCCGCAATACGTCAAAGATTGGGCCAAGGAATGCCGACTCGTGCACCGTCGATACAGAATGAAGGGGATGAAGCCGTACCATCCGCGCACGAACATTCCCTACAACGACAAACTGTGGACACCCTGGTTCGAATACGGAAATCGCATTAACGCCTTTGCGCTTATCCATCCATCACCCGATGTTGTCAAGGAGATCAACGACCTCGCGCCGAAGTATCCCAACATCGCTTTCATCATTGCACACACGGGCGGGTCATTTCGTGATGCAAGACTCGGCATCGAGATGGCGGAGAAGAATCCAAACGTTTATCTGGAGATTACCCTAACGTCGGTGACCTACGGTGTCATCGAGTTCATGGTGAAGCACGTTGGTGCCGAGCGGGTGCTCTTCGGTACCGACCAGCCGATGCGCGATCCGATTCCACAATTCGGCTGGATGGCGTACTCGCACTGCTCGTTCGAGGAGAAGAAGAAAATGTTTGGACTGAATATGCGGAAGATCCTCAGGAGAGTAAAGGTCTAGCCCATGCGCTGTGGTGCACATTATTTGCCTGCCCTTATGTTCGTGGTCATCCTGAACTTTCAGACGATGGGGGAAAATCCTCCGCAGAAGCTGGAGATCGAGAACGGGCTTATCAAGCTCACGATCGAGCGGCACGGTGAGAGGTACACGGAGTCGTACTCTGTCAGGAGTGGGAACGATTGGGAGCTTCTGCTGGTGAGCGGTAGCCGTGCCAGGGTTGATCCGGCTCTTCGCCAAGATGGTGCGGATGTCCTGATTGGCTTTCGCGAAGCGTTAGAGGTCAAGGAAGTAAAGGGCGAGCGTGCTGTTGAACTCAAAGCCATCGTTGGGTCATCGTTGCTCGTGAGAAGAATAGGCTTGCGTGACGGGGAGCCGTTCGTGAGAGTCACCACTTCATACCGGATAACTGGAGAAACGAGGTTCGGTGGCCTTTTCGCAACGTACTCCTTTGTTCCGGAGGGCAAGGAGTATAAGGCCTATAAGCCGCTCGATTTTGTATTCACGCCGCAGCTACGGCCTGAGCGGGAGCATGTCATCGCTGATCACACATTCAGATCGCCGGCGCTGATGATACAGAAAGGCGGCTACTTTGCCGCGCTCGTGCCTGACGTTCGGACAATCGATGTCAGGGGAAGGGCGATCAAGAGTGTGGCGGATTTGCAGGTCGAAACAGCGGATCGGCCTTTCTTCTCATTCGGTCTCCGGAATTGGTATCCCGAGCCCTACCGGCTGCGCAATACGCATGTCTATTATGTTGCTCCGGATTCTCTGGAGCCAACGCTGCGAGATACAACAGTTTCATTTGGCTATGTTCTTTTCCTGCGAGGCGATGCACAACCTGGCCAAGGATTTCGGGAGGTTGTGCGGTATCACTGGCGCGAAACAGGTGCCGGGAACATTCATCTGTCAAAGGGACCTCAGTCAGAACCGTTCTCCAGGTACATCCACAGGGCGTGGTATGAATTTCTCCCGCAGGTTGCCCTTGAGGGCGGGTACAAGGGCAGGCCGATAACGCTTTTACGCCAGGCGCGTTTAGCGTGGAGCAACAAGCTGCACAAGGAGGCAGATAACGATAGCTGGTTCAACGTCTGGTTCAACTCGCTGCGGACGGCATACGGGATGTACCTGCATGGCCGGGATGTCGGCGATGCGAACCTTATGGAGCAATCGCAACGTGTGCTCAACCTGGCGCTTCTCGCTCCGCAGAAAGGAGGCTTTGCACCGTCAATCTTCTATCTTGACAGCTCCGGCGGTCACTGGATTGCCGATCATGCTTGGGGAGGTATCTCCAACGGGGAGTACCTGCCGATGTTTCACAATGCGTGGACCTGTTACTGGCTGCTGCAGTGGGCAAGTCTCGTCCCGGAGCGCAAGTCTGAGATTCTGAAGTTCACGTCGGCGTTTGCCGACGGCCTTCTCTCGAAACAGCAGGCCTCCGGAGTAGTCCCATCGTGGTACGATCCGGAAACCCTGAGGCCGGCGGAGCCCCTGCGCGATGAAAATGCCGAGACCGCAGGAGCAGCATTGTTTCTTGCTGAATTCTACAAGCACGTGGGGGAGAAGAAATACCTCGACGGTGCAGAGCGCTGCATGCAGTATCTCTTTGGGACCATCCTCCCCGAGCGGAAGTGGTTTGACTTCGAGACCTTTTTCTCCTGCTCGCGCAAGCCTGTTGGGTTCTTTGATAGGTACACGCAGCAGCACCCTCAGAATACTCTGTCGATGCATCAAGCGGCGGAGGCGTGCAATGAACTGTACGCCATTACACGCAATCCTCTCTACAAAGAGCGGGGATGTGAGATAATCGATTACCTTTGTCTCTACCAGCAAGTATGGAGTCCGCAATGGTTGTCGTGCGAGCTATTTGGGGGATTCGGTGTGCAGAACACGGATGCGGAGTGGAGCGATTCACGACAAGGATATTTCGCCGAGACGTTGATGAACTACTACGAGATGACCCGCAAGCGTGAATACTTTGAGCGGGGAGTTGCCGCGCTCAGGGCAATGTTTTCGCTTTTTGAGTCCCCCACATCGCCACGAACCGCTGAGAACTATGCGCATTCAGCCTTCGATCAGTTGGCGGGCGTCACCGGCCTGCATTGGGGGACGGGGAGTTCGGTGGTCTCGATTCACCGCATTACCCGGCGGTATGGGGATGCCTATGTGAACGTAGAGGACGGATGGGGTGTAGGGATCGACGGCTG
>VGWB01000196.1 GCA_016873755.1 Ignavibacteria bacterium
CGCTTCGGTTTTGCCAATTTGATGTTTCTCATCGGCCTCGCTATCCCGCTGATGGTTTTCGCTCAGCAACCGACTACCGACAAGATCACCGTGCCGTTGACGGATCCCGGCCGTCCGGTCACACTTCGCGTCAGTCTGCTGAACGGCAGTATCTCCGTGAAGGGGACGCCAGGAAAGGAAGTGATCGTGGAGGCCACGACGCGGCTTGAAGATTCCAGGAGTGAAGACCAGCGGGAGAAAATCGGAGGGTTACGCCGGATACCGAATACCAGCTCAGGCCTCAGGGTTGAAGAGGAGGATAATCTGGTGGAAGTGGGAGCATCTCATTTCGGCGGATCGCGCACGACTGACCTCCGTATCCAGGTACCCACAAACACTTCGGCCAAATTGAGCACGATCAACGACGGCGATATCTTGGTCGAAAACGTAAATGGAAACCTTGAGATCAACAACACTAACGGTCACGTGACGCTCACAAATGTATCCGGATCAGCAGTAGCTCACGCCTTGAACGGAAACATCATAGCCACATTCACAAGGGTCGATCAGCAAAAGCCGATGTCCTTCAGTTCCATGAACGGCCAGATCGACGTCACGCTCCCGGCGGATATCAAGGCCACACTGCAGATGAGGTCTGATATGGGCGACATCTACAGTGATTTTGATCTCAAGTTGGAAAAGACGAGCGCGAAGGTTGAGGAGAGTAGCCGAGGAAAGAAAGGAAAGTTCCAGGTCACCATCGAGAAGGGGATGCGCGGCACCATCAACGGCGGTGGCATGGATATCCAGTTCAAGAATTTCAATGGTGATATCTACATCCGGAAAGGCAAGTAGGACACAAAACCGGTCCTTCCGAAGGTTCCCTTTGCTTCCATCCGGTCCTTCGGAAGGATCCAAACCCCACTGACATCCCAGGGAATCTACATGGGCTACTTCTGCTTCTGCGTCTGGTAGTTGTTGTACTGGATCGCCTTCTTCGCCCTCCGCTGGTCAGAGCTGTCCTTGAGGATGCTCTGATACGATTGCAGCCTGAGCATCTGGTCCTGTATTGCTTCACCAGCAGCCCCTGCGATTGCCGCCGCCGACGATGTCGCAAGTGAAGACTCTGCGGCCTTCAGCTCCATTGCTGCGTCCTCGTGCCGTCCCTCATCAAGTGCCTTCATGGCCTTCTCAACTCTGCGTGTGGAGAGGGCAACGTCTACCTTTGCCTGTGCGTCGAGGTCACGATGTTTGTCCACTTCGGCCAGGATCCTCGTATACCGCACCGTTGTGCTGAACGAAGGCCAGGACTCGAGCCAACCTCGCCTGCCGTCGAACCGCAGCAGTCCTCTCGCCACGGTCAGTTTCCCGGTTCCCTCCGGAACTTCCAGCTCAACGGTGAGCTCCCTGCGTTCGCCGGAATAAAGGTCGCCGACAGGGATGACATACTCATCTCTGTCGATCCTATGCTCACATCCGATTGCATCCAACAACCGGACTCCGCGGCCCAGCCTCAGCTCAATCTGCGCGTTCTGCGCAACCACGCTTGAAAGGGTCTTGAATTCCCGGTGAAAGATCGATGCGAGGCTGTGCGGGCTTTCGATGAAGTAATAATTGCCTCCGCCACTTTCGGCAAGTCCGACCATCAAGTTCTCATTGTAATCCATCCCCATCCCCATCGTCGTCAGGGAAATCGATCGAGCTCGATAACGGCGGGCAATTCGCCCCAGCTCGTGCAGGTCGGTAATACCCCGGTTTGCCAGTCCGTCAGAAAGCAGAATCACCCTGTTCACGTATTCCCTGTCGAGACTCCTTTCAACCTGCCGCAAGCCTTCAATCATACCGCCGCCGAGGTTGGTGGCTCCACGCGGATAGACCTCCTCGACCAGGCGCTTTAGATCCCGTTTGTCCCCGACACGATGTGAGCGTCGAAGAACGTCAATCACGTCGTCGTAAATGACAAGCGAGAAGAGGTCGTCCGGCTGCAGCCGGTCAATGAGTGCGTAGAGAGCCTTCTTGGCGTATTCAATCTTCGCTTGGTCGGCCATAGATCCACTGCGGTCCAGGACGACGGCGAGATTCATCGGCCGCCGCCGGGGGGATTCGACCGTCGGCGTCGAAACGGAGATTTGCAGATACACCCGTCCCCCGTTGTGTGAGATGAACGGGCAGTTCAACCTCCCGTCGATCGTGATCTTGTCGTGAGAGTGTGCAGCAACTGAAAATGCTGCAAGTGCCAGAACCATTGCGAGTGATTGTTTCATAAGGTTACCCTCCTTTCCTCTATGGAGAGGTGCCACGCACCTTGGAGGTGCGTGGCACCTGCTTAGGTTTTACCACGTGTACCGAATTGTATAGCTCACTGTTTTCTCTGCCCCCTTGCCGATCTTGACAGGAAATCGGATTGTCGTCTGATCGACTTTCGTCCAATCGGTGTTGCTCCTTATGATCTCCCACTGACTCCATCTCCACGGGTGTTCGTAGACCTGCACTTCTGCCGGTTCGTCTTTGTGGTTTCGCACTTTGATCTCGATCGTTTCCTCTACGATGTGCCCGGATGCGTAAGATTTGAAATCTTTCTGTGCGCGCTCACCAACGATGTCAAAAGCGTTGCCGAGGTACAGTCGTACTTCTTCATCTTTCGGAGTATGGTCAATCTGATCTTCACCAATGAACTGTTCCTTTCCGTCGGCATCGCGTTTGTAGACCCGCACCTTTCCCTTGGGAAGAGGAATACCGAGCGCCGAAGCTTCATCGTTTCTGAACGTCACAAAAACGCCAACCTTCGTATTCGACTGCTGGCCGAAGCTTCCCTGTGACCGGTACGAGTAGTTTCGATACCATTGCCGCCAGTAATCGGCCAGACCGTCGTAGATGAAGACCTTCTTCGCTGTGGCACTCTTGGCCGACACGAGCTCAACCTGCTTCGTTTCGTTGTTGTTCAGGTCCGTCCGTCGCTGCAGCGAGTAGAGCTTATACTCAAAGAGGTCGGTTTGCCTGAACTGGGGCGCAGAGGCGTCAGCGAGCGCCTCGCTCTTGGCCATCCGTGCCTCATATTCGAACGCTCTCTTCACGATGTTCACGTCGCCCGCAACCAGCTTCAATCCTGCATCCCGAAAGCTTGTGCCCGAGTTGTTCGTTAGCGTCACCCAACCGGTAATATCGACCCTGGAGTCATCGCTGTTGAGCAAGGCAACATAGTCGCAGGACCACGAGAGCCGACGGGCAAGATAGCTGATCTCCGTCTTGTGCTGCCCCGACCGTGATGCATTAATAACCCATTCGAGTTGCGGTTTGAGAATTAGCCCTTCAGGCAAGCTCGGGAGGATGAGTCGTCCGATGGGATTGATCTCAATCTTCCCGTTGATCTCGGCAATCATGCCGCCGGTAGAGTAGTAGTTGGGAGATGGCAACCCCTGCTGAGGACTCAGGGAATACCCGGTGGCGATGAGCCTCCCTCGCACAGTGTATTCCTTTTCGGTGGCAGGATCGACGCGGACGAATTCCACCTCCCTACCGACGTACTTCTCAAGCACCTTGGCCTGGTGTACCAGATCGTCCTGATAGTTCTGTTCAAGGACGCGAATTCCGGCTGGGTCGGTGAGGCTCAGGAAATGCAGCGATGTGCCGTCGATCGTGGAAGGGATATCGGGCAATATGACCCGACTCATCCCCCTCAAAAGACTGATTGTTCTCTCCTCTCGAATAAGGGAGAGGTTTTGATTGTAGATTGTCAAGTCGACGCTGGTCCGTTCCCCGAAGACGTTTTGTTGATTCAGTTGCCCCGAGGCAGCTGGTAAGCAAAGAAGCGCCAGAAGGCCAATGAACATGCGGTGATGAGTGACCATGATAAACCCCCTTTGTGGTGTTTGAATAATGGGCTGGTTCTTAGTAATTTTCTGTCGGTTCTGGGTTCACCTTTTGCCTGTTCATGACATTAACTGTTGAAAGGTAAATGAAGCCGTCCCTCTTTTTCCTGCACAGAGATGCCCGGCTTGTGGATCTCATCCGGAAAGGAGACGAGGAGGCACTCGCCATACTGTTTGAAGAGAATCGGAGACCGATCTACTCGTACGTGATCCGGAACAGCGGAACAGTGGATGACGCTGAGGATATGCTGCAGGAGTCACTGGTCATCCTCTGGGAACGGGTCCGCTCGGGACGATTTGAATACGCAGCGAAACTGAGCACATTCATTTTCGCCACGGTCAAGAACCTCTGGTCCCGGCGGCTGGCGAAGCGCAGAAGGGAATATCCCACTGAACTCGATCCTGAAGTTCATTCTGATGGAAATCCGTCTGCCTTGGAGAGCATCATTGATTCTGAAAATGTCGAGTTGGTCAGAAAGGCTCTGAGGAAAATCGGGGAACAGTGCCGGAAACTCCTGACACTCTATTATTGGGAAGAATTGTCGATGGAAGAGATCGCGGCTAGCCTGGGGTTTGCCAATGCGGCCACTGCAAAAGCCAAGAAATACCAGTGTAAGGAGGCCCTGAAGAAGGCGCTCCAACAATTGGGTAGCTGAAGACGGGACGGCTCATGGCATCGGTGGACTTTGAATATCGAAAGTCGAACGGAGAACCAGGAACTCAAAACTCAAAACTCGAAACTGTTTGACTTATGCCTGCGCAACATAACCTCCATTGGACAAGCGACGAAGACCTGCTCGAACGTTACGTGTTGGGCCAGGTCGACGTTAGTGAACGGAGCTGGCTTGAGGCGCACCTGCACGAGTGTGTGCAGTGTCAGCAGGCGGTTCGGGCGGAGCAAGAGCTCGCGGCAGGAATTCGTGAAGCGGGTCGTGAAATGCTGAAGGCGAGACTGAAAGAGCGTATCGCAGTCCAACCGCTCCGTCGTATAAACTGGTACCAGGTTGCCGCTGCTGCGGCTACAATTGTGATTCTCGTTACCGTCGGCATTCATAATCGATGGTTCTTCAGCGACGAAGTGAAGCACGAAGTCTTCACCGAGCAGGAGCAGAAAGAAGCGGCGGCTCCGGCCGACAAGATCGAGGCCCCCCAGGAAGACCGAGCCGCTCAGACTCAACCGCACGGCGCCGTGGGAGAGCCTGTACCTGCGATCGGCGGAACAGCCACGACTTCCAAATCAGAGGGTCGCCGAGACATTGCTGAAGAAAAAGGAAGAGAGCCGATTCCTGTGACAACGGAGAAAAGATTTGATGCCGGTGATCAGGAGCCACAACTCGCCGCAGATGCCCGTCGTAAGAGGGAAACAGCTGCTCCTGACCGATCGGCCTTCGATGAGGTCGAAACCTGGGTCGAAGGTAGGATGATCTCCCTCCGACCCGCCGAGCCTGCTGCAGATAAGTTCGTCGTTCCTCAAGTCGCCAGAGGGTATGAGCGGTTGCAGGCGCGGAAAGAGGATAGGAAGCTGTCGAAGCCGGAGGCCCTGATCCAGGCGGATGGATCGACGGCAGGCATTATCCTCGAGCAAAAGGAAATTGGAGATCTATCTCCCGCCCAACAACAGAGGCAAAAGGGGGACGCTATCCAAACCTTGATCCAGCGCAAGCGCGGGACCCTCGTGATGACGCTGTATTTGGATCGTCCTGTGAGCGACTCCGTCCTTCAGGCTGCTTCCGTCGAATCGGTCGGCGCAGATTCGGTTGTCGTGCAACTCGGCAGCCAGCTGATAGGCTACAAGCTACCTCCCGCGTGGAGCGAGGTGTTCATCCGCCAAGCCAAAGTGAAGAGGTAGGTCGTCCCGCGGCTGGTTTTCCCCCACCTATCGGGAGAGAGCAATCCCCCTCGATATACCTTCCCTTTGCAGATGCGTGATCGCCGAACCTAGATCGGGTCTGATCATCAGGCTTGTGCTTGGCGTACAAGGCCCTTTTCGGACCGAGCCTCAGAAGTGCGGAATCTTCTTGTAGCGCATCGATTTATGAGAGCGAGTGCATACAGCACTTCAAAGCGCAAGGCATAACCTTCTTAGGAAAGGACTCGATGATACAAGGTTATCAGATTATCGCATTGATGGAGAGCACCTCGGAGCGTGTGGAAGGAGACTTTGCTTGACTTTATCTCTCTCGTGGTCTACTTTGCGAACGATTCATTTCTATCGGCGACGGCTTCAATCGCGAGAATCGCGTAGGCGACTCTTTCTATCCGATTCTCTCACATCATTTGCTATCATAGTTGCGCGATCCTGTGGCTGAGGATCAACCACCGGCGGTGTTTATTCTTTTGGGATTAACATCACGATGATGAGTGGTCGTCATAGTTCGCGTGAGAAGATCGCTGCCCTCTCTCTTGCACTCGTTCTTCTCTGCGCGAATACAGCTCGTGCCCAGGGCGGCAATCCGGACCCGCCATCAAACCCTCAAGTTGGAAACGTAACATCCACGTCTGCAGCCCTCAGCTGGGCTCAAGGGAGTCCAGGTGTCAAATACGAAGTAATAGTCTCACCCGGCAACATCTTCTTCACGAACCTCAACTCGACGTCGCTCGAACTAGGTTCGCTCGCTGCCAGCACGGCGTATAGCTGGCAGGTGAGGTCGACGAGGGGGAACAAGTCGAGCAACTGGGTACAGGGGCCTGCATTTACGACTTCTGCAGCACCGGCACCTGCACCAGCGCCGCCGCCACCCACA
>VGWB01000197.1 GCA_016873755.1 Ignavibacteria bacterium
CCTCCCCAGCCTCGATCCCTGACCGGCTCAATCCTGGCGACGGGGATAGGCTCCGAAGATGTTGTCACGATCTCGCTCCGCCAGCGGCTGCCGTATTTGACCGATCAGCTCATTGATCCATTGGCAGTGGTGGTCGATGTCTTCGGCGCAACCTCGAATACAAACTGGATCACCCATCATCTCTCCGCTCGCGGGATCAAGAACGTGAGCTGGGACCAGGTTGGTGCAGACCACTATCGTCTGACAGTTTCCTTGAACTATGGCCAGCATTGGGGGTACGATGTCGCGTACGAGCAAGGCTCAAACCTGCGAATCAGGATACGCCGTCCGCCTGACATCGCTCATCAGGACTCGGTTCTTGCCGGAATCACCGTCGCTGTTGACGCGGGCCACGGAGGAGATAGCGACGGGGCCATTGGCGCAACGGGAGTTCTCGAAAAGAACCTCAATCTTGCCATAGCATCCCGGGTGGAGTCGTTGCTCACAGCAAAAGGCGCAAGAGTTGTGTTGACTCGCCCGCAGGACATCGCGGTTAGCATGTTGGACCGCGTGGATACTGTTGTCAATTCCGGAGCACAT
Source organism: Ignavibacteria bacterium (assembly GCA_016873755.1). Classification (GTDB taxonomy): domain Bacteria; phylum Bacteroidota; class Ignavibacteria; order UBA10030; family UBA10030; genus VGWB01. Next base: position 580 of record VGWB01000197.1, read on the forward strand.
ATTCTGGTAAGCATCCACTGCAACTCCGTTGGCGATGCGTCGGATCCTGAAGCAGTCAAGGGAACAAGCACCTACTACCGCTACGAAGGCTACCAACCGCTGGCGAATGTGATGTATGAGAAAATGCTGGATCTAGGTCTGAGCCAATTCGGTGTTATTGGGAGCTTCAACTTCACGCTGAACGCACCAACGCAGCTCCCCAACGTGCTGGTTGAGACTGCGTTCCTCTCCAACCCCGAAGACGAGATGAGGTTAACGGATAAGAGTTTCCAACAGGCGATAGCTGGGAAGATTGTTGAGGGACTGGAGGCTTTTGTGAGAAAACATGGAAGGGGGAGAGGTGAAGATCAAAAATGAAAAGGTAAAAATCGAAATGGAAAATGGAAAATGAGGGAGAAGAATTGAGGAATTATTGATACGGCCTCATTGCTCTCGTTTTTGGTTTTGCGTACCTTATCTGCCACAGTTTACTCATCGACAATCATCCAACTGGAAGTCCCACCATGGCTCATCAAGCGCTCTGGAGCGGCCGGTTCAAAGAGCCCCTCTCGAAAATTGCATTAGCCTTCTCGACATCGATTGATCTGGATAAGCAGCTGTACCAGGAGGATATCGCCGGGAGCATAGCGCATGTGGAGATGCTTGCCGCGAGTCGTATTCTGACGGCAGCGGAGGCGCGCAAGATCCGCGCCGGCCTGAAGCAAATTCAAAAAGAGATCGAAACCGGCCGGTTCCATCTCACAGGGGATTTTGAGGATATCCACCTCGCTATCGAACAGCGATTGATGCAGAAGGCCGGTGCGCTGGGTGGGAAACTGCACACGGGTCGCAGCAGAAACGATCAGGTCGCGGTGGATGAGCGGCTTTACCTCCGGGGGGCCATCAGGGAAATCAGTAGGCTCATTGTTCAACTGCAACGCGTATTACTGTACAAGGCGGAAAAGTACTTCGGCGTGCTAATGCCTGGATATACGCACCTTCAACGCGCCCAGCCGGTTATGCTCTCACACCATTTGCTGGCGTATATCTGGATGTTGGAAAGGGACCATGACCGGCTTAGAGATTGCCTGAAACGGCTTAACAAGTCGCCGCTTGGCGCCGCGGCGCTGGCGGGCACGTCATTTCCGATCGACCGCCTGAAAGTTGCCAAGAAGCTACATTTCGATGGAATCGTTGAAAACAGTATCGATGCGGTGAGCGATCGCGACTATCTCATTGAGCTTATCACCACCTGCAGCCTGATCATGATGCATCTCAGCCGCTTCGCTGAGGAGCTCGTTCTCTGGAGCAGTACCGAATTCGGGTTTGCCCATATCAGTGATGCCTACACGACCGGGAGCAGCATCATGCCACAGAAGAAGAACCCGGATATGGTCGAGCTTATCCGGGGGAAGACCGGGCGAGTGTATGGAGCGCTGATGAATCTTCTGACGGTAATGAAAGCCCTGCCGCTTGCTTACAACCGCGACATGCAGGAGGACAAGTTGCCGATGTTCGAAGCTATCAGCACAACGCGCCAGTGCTTGTTCATCTTCTCGCACGTCCTGGTGCACACTACCTTCGATCGACGGCGGATGGAAGACGAACTGCGCAACGACTTCCTGACCGCAACCGATATTGCTGATTACCTTGTTCGCAAAGGATTACCGTTCCGGGAGGCGCATGCCATTACCGGCAAGATCGTGACGTACTGCATTGAGCACCGAATGTTCCTCGGCAACCTTGACCTGGATATCCTCCACACGTTCTCAAAAGCGTTCGGTCCGGATATCTTCGATTACATCATCCCCCACAAGAGCGTTGAGCAGAAGAAGTCGGCGGGGAGCACTTCACCGCATGAGGTCAAGAGGCAAATCGTGCATTGGACGCGGGCGCTGAAGGGGAGAAGGGCGTAGGGAACAGACGACCTTCCGAAGGTTCCGCCGCAAACGCCCAGACCTTCGGAAGGTTCAACCGCTCAGTGTCGGTATCCCGGTCCTCGCAGAACCTTCCCCGGCAGATTGCCGGTGAATTTTCCCTCCTCCCACACCGGTTTTCCGTTCACCAAAACCAGACTGATCCCCTCCGAGTACTGATGAGGGTTCTCAAACGTTGCTTTGTCGGTGACGGTTTCGGGGTCAAAGACCACCACATCGGCGTAGAATCCAGGCTTCAGAATACCCCTCTCCTTTAATCCAACCCGTTGCGCCGGGAGTGATGTCATCTTGCGGATTGCCTCCTCGAGCGCCAGCAGCTTCTTCTCGCGAACGTACCGTGCCAGGATCCGGGGAAAACTCCCGTAGGCCCTCGGATGCGGCTTTCCTTGATACAGAGGTCCATCCGTTGCAAGGGCACTGCCGTCAGTGCAGAAACTCGTCCACGGTTGTGCCATTCCCATCTGCAGATCCTCTTCGGTCATGGCAAATGCTACCCTCCCGGTCCGCGCGGAATCTGCAAGGATGAAATCAAACATCGTCTCATACGGGTCCTTCTTCCATGCTGCTGCCACCTCGGTCAGTTGCTTCCCCTCCCACTGCTTGAGGTTCGGGCTGCTCACCGAAGAAATCAGCATTCCCTGGAAGTCGAGCCCGGTCGATTTGTTTCTCGTCTGGAGTTCTTTGCGGATTCGCACTCGGGTCGCGGGATTGCGCAGCCGCTCCAAAAGCTTCACGGTTCCACCCTCCTGAGCCCAACCCGGAATAGGCGCGCTGAGGGCGTTGGAAAATGCAATGTACGGATATTGATCGGCGGTCATGTCGATTCCCTGGTCCCGGTGCTGCTGAATCAACCGGATGACCTCTGGCATCCTTCCCCAGTTCGGCTTCTCGGCGACCTTCAGGTGCCAGACTTCAACAGGGATTCTTGCCGCCCGCCCGATGTCTGCTGCCTCGAGAAGCGCTTCGATGATGCGGTCTTCTTCATCGCGAATGTGCGTAATGTAGATGCCCCCGTACTCAGAGGCGGCCTTGGCAAGCTCGATCAGTTCTTGAGTCGTTGCATACATGTCTGGAGTGTATTCGAGCGCAGAGCTGAGACCGAGAGCACCTTGCTGCATTGCCTTGCGAACAAGCTCCCTCATCTGATCCAGCTCCTCAAAGGTCGGCTCCCGATTCTCGTAGCCGATCACATATGCCCGCACTTGTGCAGCGCCGACAAAGGAAGCCAGGTTGATAGCTGACCTGTTGCGTTCGACGCGAGTGAAGTATCCCTCAAAATCTTTCCAGTCGACTGTCAGTTTTCGTTTCTCGAGGTACGATTTCATCTCGCCGAGAGTCTTTTCGTTGACCGGTGCAGCTGATCCCCCTTCGCCGTAGAGTTCTGTCGTTATGCCCTGAGAGATCTTGCTCATGGCGCGGTTATCGACAAGGATTGAATAATCCGATTGGCCCAGCATGTCGACGAAGCCGGGTGCCACAACCTTGCCGGCCGCATCGATGACCCGTTTGGCGATTTTGGCGTCTAACTTTCCAATAGCGATGATCCGGTCGTTGTAGATGCCGACGTCGGCTTGAAACCAAGGGTTGCCGGTACCATCGATGATCTTGCCGTTATGTATGAGAATATCATACGGTCCCTCCGGGGACGGCTGGCAGGAGAGCCCAAGAATGAGGATGACAAATGCACAAAACAGAGAGAAGGTTCTCATGGGGAGCCTCACCTCAATTGGTGAACGAAGAGCGATTGTGGAATGCGGTATCGAAGTTGTCTCAGAGTGCGTCCGAGGTAAAGACCTCAAGCGCAGCGAACGCAAAAAATACAAGGAGCGTCACGACGAGTGCTTTCAGAGGATGCACCCGTTCGGCGTTCTTCATACCAAAATAGCATAGCACACCCGGCCAGCCCCAGGCCATCGCCAGTAGTGATAATCCCAGGCCGATTTTCGGAAGAATGAGCTCCGGATCATCGTAGAACACTTCAATACTCAAAATGGTCAGGATGATCGATGCAAATGAAGTGAGGATGTGCGGGGCTGCGGCTAGACCAACAAATCCCAGCGCGTGCGGAAACTCTCCAAGCCCCCCAAGCACCTCAGAGGCAATATGAAAGACAGCCGCGAGGAATACCCAGGTCAGGTAAATCAGAAGAGCTGATCCGAGGAAGGCGATAAGTCCCACGCTGACAGTATCCGTTTTGAGATAGCCGGAAAAAAAAGAGTTGAATGACGTTAGTACAGCGTACGTGGAGACCATGAAAAAGGCCTCGCCGAGCCGGGGCGAATCATACAGATCGGAAGTGGCATAATCAGGGTCAAACAGCAGGAGAGGGATTCGTTGGATGAATTGCATGAAGATGCCCGGTCTGCTACGATGTGAACAAATCTGGCAAGATGGTACGCCAATTGCCAGGGAAAATCAAGAACAAACTGTACTCTATAGGCTCTAAGATGCGCGCACCGCGGACAGGAGAAAGTGTCCGTAATCACTCAGGTGGAGCTTCCACAGCGCCTTGTGCAGGCCGACCGGTGTTGGGCGGTGTGGCGGACTGCGTGCGCTCAACTAACCGTTCCCATGTCTTGATCACAATGGGCGTGAGTTTGAGCGCCAGCAGTGCGACGGCGATGCCTACGACAGCATCGGTGAAATAATGGTATCGACCATAGAAAGTCGAGACATACAGAGACAACACGATCGGGGTGATCACTAGGAACGAAGGACGGTGGTACCGGTAAGCCATGATCCACATGACCGTTGCGGCTGCTGCATGTGGGCTTGGAATGCTGCCTCCGATGTAGTGGAGGTGTGAGCGTATGAACTCTCCGATCGCGGTAAAAACGTAGCCGTCGAGCGGAACGGTGTACAGGTGACCAATGGTTGGCATCGGCCCCGCGACAGGGAAGAGAACGAACCCGAGGTCGCAAAGGATATTCGTCAAACCGAGGGCGAAGATGTAATCCTCCATCGCCAGCTCCCCGCGCAGGTAGTAAATAATACCGCTGAGCACCGGGTACATCGGTATGTAGATGACGTAGGAGAACATCAGCCATTCCGTCAGGGCTGGTGTTGTAATATGCTGGAGCCACAACGTTGGCTGGAGGTCAAAGACGTATTGCTCGGCGTCGAGAACATAAGCATCAAGCCACTCGCCATGAATCACGAGCTGCAATTTGTCGACAGCTCCAAATAAGTAGGCGTAGGCGAGAGTCACGGCACCCACGCGAAGGAGAAACCGGGGGAACTTTCTGGACGCGAGCAGGGAGAAATGGACAAGCACGATGTAGAGAATGGCGACTCCGATGTTCTTCCCCACCAGCATCCACCATCCTTCAACGCTTCCTGCGAACAGCATGGTGAGGAGACTGAAGAATCCGAGCGCCCCCAGAATGATGCCGTCGGTGGCTCGAATTCGCAGCGAGCCAAGTGCAAGGGTCTTATCCGTCATAGGCCGGAGTTGCCGGAAGGAAGCGGGAGAGCGTCACGTGAGATAACAGATGAAGAAGTCGAGGGAGACACCGAGAACCCAGTGAAGGAGAATCACAAAGAGAATGGATTGTGCCCGGAATGCAACGATCCCCCACACCAGCGCGCCGATGATCGATCCGTAGATCTCCCCGGCAGGTTTGCCGATGTGAAGAATACACGAAAGCGCCGTCTGCACGAGAATCGAGTTCCAATCCCCCAGTGCCCGCCGCAAGCCGAACTGCATGAACCCGCGGAAGTACGTTTCCCAGCCGATATAGAACAAGAGGTATGAACCTGCGTGAGCCAGGAACATCGAGGGGGAAGAAGATGCTCCTTTGAAGAGCGGATATTCGGCGATGAACTCCGGTGCCTTGGAAGAAGGATATGTTGCCGCAATCATGATGGGCGCGAGCACGAGGAATGCCTTGAGCCCGAACCGCCAGTTGCCCAACTGAAGGCCGTAGGTAGCAAGGGGCTCCCGGAACACGAGTTTGATGGTGAACAGCGGTATTAGTCCCAGGAGGACAAACGCGCAAAAGAAGGTGTAGAGCTCTGCCGTCAGTTGCGCGTCGCCGAAGAGAGCGAAGTGCAAAGCCAAATCACTCAGATAAAAT
>VGWB01000198.1 GCA_016873755.1 Ignavibacteria bacterium
ATGAAAGTCCAATTTCATTTCAAACACCCGGTACAGAGTTGTGAATTCCGTCTGGTTGCCGTTCCGGGCACTCCTAACAAGAAACCACCCCCAGGGGTGGTTTCTTCATTTCGAGTCTCAACCGAATCATGCTGGGCCGATCCGCAATCGCCGCCGCTTTCTGGCAGGATCTAGGGGTCGACAAACTTTTGAAATGCAATAGGACTCTTCGCGGAGTCTGAAGAGGAATGATGTCAGCGGGGGAGAGTACTGTAAAGATCAGTTGGGGGGCACACTACCAGCGAACGAATCCTTATCGCCTTTCAGGAACACATCGAACATGGGCTCAATATCGGCAAGGCCGTTGTCGATGAAGTAGGAAATGCCGTCTCCGAACGAATGCAGGATAACCACCGCGTTGACATTGGCGTCTGTTTTGGTGGCATTGAGGAGACGCTGGGACATCCCCTTGTTGACGACGTTGACCTGCTTGTAGATCTCCCGCAGCCCCTTCAGCTCCCAGTCGGGCTCCGTCCCTTTGGTCTTCAGCAGGAACTGGGCAACGAGGTAAGAGGAAATCGACCGGAAGAACGTTTCAAGAGAGTTGGCAAATGGCAAATGAAAGCGCGTCATCGGGCGGAGCTTGTCCATAACCGGACAGTTGCTTGTCACCATGTAAATACCGATGATGGCGCTCAGGGCTTTCTGGAGCGTTGTCTTCTTCACATAGGTTCGCTGAGGGCTTTCTACCGTTACGAGCGCCGCTTCATACGACGCGGCGTCAGCAAATGAGCTAACGAGCCTCGAGAGGTTAACGGCGATGGGGCAATACTGTACGCTATCGGAGAGGGGGCAGTTTTCGCACTGGGAGTACTTCAGCTTTGTCCAGTCAGGCTTCGGTTCGTTGTTGTCCGACTGCAGCTCCAGTGATGCTTCATCGAGGAGTATCTCAAACTCCTTCTCGTCTCCGTTGTCGAAAGAGAGTTTGTAGACGTAGCGAAGGAGTTTTGCGTGTGTCTGCTCTGTCATGAGGTTGTCCTCATCTCACGCGAAGGTGCCCATCCGTGGCCGCTATCCCCGCTCGCGTGGTTCAAGCAGAGAAACCCGTTTCGAAACATCCACCAGCCCCTGCAGATTGGTTTCCATCTTTGTAATGATCTCGCGGGCGGAAGCGAGCAGCTTCTTCCGCTCCTTCGCGTCAGCATCTCTCTCAAGCTTCGAGGCCTGGTCGAGAAGATCCTGGATCTTGCGCAACGGCGCGACCAGGTCGTTCGGCAAGATCGAAGAGATGCGATCCTGGACTTCTTGAAGCGTTCGCTCTGACATTCGTGAACGCATGAGCGAGCGCACCCGAGTCACGAGTTCTGTCGTGTCAACGGGTTTCACAAGATAATCCCTTGCCCCCATCTTGAGGCACTCGATAGCGGTGCTGAAATCGGCAAAGCCCGTGAGCATGATTGCTTCGGTTTCGGGAAAATCCTGGCGAATCTGGTTCAGTGCCTCGATGCCGCTCATGCGGGGCATGTTGATGTCAAGCAGCACAACATCGGCGCGCCTGCTTTTGAGTTTCTCCAATGCCTCCTCCCCGTCGACTGCGACATCGACGTCAAAACCTGCCGATTTGAGTTTGAATTTCAATGACATGCGCAGACTTTCCTCGTCATCCACAATCAGAATTCTCTCGTTCATACTCACCTCATCGAATGATTGGATACTAGTGCGTCTGCAACCAGACGATTGTACAGATACCCGTATCTCGTGTAGTTGCAGCCGCGCCGTGCCCCTATGTTGGCCTAATGGACTAGTTGGAGGGGCACTAGGTTTCGGCCACAGGCAAGATGAAACTGAATGTGGTTCGCTTGCCAGGCTCACTCTCTACGCTCATCGTCCCTCCTTGCGATTCAATGATCAATTTACAGATGACCAGCCCCAGGCCGGTTCCCTTCTGCTTCACAAGCTTCGCGGAGGAGGCTTGTTTATAGCGCTCGAAGAGCCCCGACAACTCCTCCCTGGCAATTCCGACACCGCTATCCGTCACACTGATCCGGACGAACCGCTTGCCCGATCCGGGAGCAGCATCCTTTGCTTCGGACGTAGCAGATGCCGCCTCGATCGTCACCGTTCCACCGCTCTTCGTGAATTTCAATGCGTTGCTCAAAAGATTCATCACCACCTGCTCGGTCTTGGAGGCATCCGCAACTACCGCTGGCAGGTCGCCAGGGATGTTCTTCACCAGCACAACATTTCGCTGTTTAAACTGTATGTCCATCTGCTGCACGACGGGGTCGATGAAACGCGTAATCGGCCCCACGTCCTTCTGAAAGGAAACGGATCCTGCCTCGTACTTCGATACGTCAAGGAAGTCGCTTACCAGCTCCAGGAGCTTAACGGAAGAAGCATGAGCCGAGCTCAGCAGCTCAAAATGGTCATCGTTCAGCGGCGTCCCCTTTCCTGAATCCTGAAGGAGTTCGATCACACTCTTGACGCCGATGAGAGGACTGCGGAGGTCATGCACCAGCATCGCCATGAAATCCGCCTTCGTGCGCTCGAGCTCCGCTTCAGCCCTTTTGAGCTGAACCATCATCTTGGTGCGCACGAGAAGCTCCTCGGTGTCGATCGGCTTTGTCAGGTACTGTTCCGCTCCCAACGCCAAGCCGGCGGCGATGCTGTCAGGATCCTTTCGCTGAGCCGTGAGAAAGATGACCGGGATCTTTGCCGTCGCCCGGTTGGCACGCAACCTCTTCAATGTCTCAAACCCGTCCATGCCAGGCATTTGGATGTCAAGGAGGATGATATCCGGCTGTTTTTCCTCGGCGATCGCCAGGCATTCCTTGCCGCTGGTTGCACGCAGCATGTGCACTGGCTTGCGCTTTAGAGCAAACTCGAGCAAGTCGAGATTGTCTTCCGTGTCATCAACAACAAGAACGGTTGGTTCGCATTCTGGCATTCGAACCTCGCTGATATGCTATGATTGAGCAACGCTCAGAATTCGCTTAATCGTCTTTGAAAACGCCGCCGTCGAAAACGAGTCCTTCACAAGAAAGTCGGTAACATGTGTTTCCAACTCCTTCTGCTCGGATTCCGAAAGCTCTTTTCCTGACATTACCACAACGGGAATGCTCTTCCACCGGTCATTCCGTTCGAGCTCGTGAATAACCTGAAATCCGTCCATGCCAGGCATGATCAGGTCGAGAAGAATCAGCGACGGGTTTGACTCCCCCAGAGTTTTCAGCGCTTCTGCACCTGTTGACGCGATACGTACTTCGAATCCATCTCGCTTCAGCAGATCCTTGCACGCAAGAGCAAAATCCAGATTGTCATCGACCAACAGGATGAACTTGTCACCGGTGTGGTAGTACTTCTTCACAAGAGCCAAGAGTCGCTTCGGATCTGTAGGCTTGGTCATGAAGTCCACGGCCCCGAGCGACATCGCCAACGGTTTATTATCAACGATGGAATGAATGATAACAGGGATGTCTCTCGTCTCCGGGTTCTGCTTTAACTCACGAAGCACCTGCCATCCATCCTTCTTCGGCATCATGATATCGAGGGTGATCAACGACGGTTTATGCTTGGCTGCGACCTCGAGTCCTTCGTCGCCGGAGAGCGCTCCGGTGACTGAATACCCTTCGGGAACAAGGTATTTCCTGAGAATCTCGATGACATCGGGATCATCATCGATGCAAAGGATTTGGACTTGTTCACCCGGTGCGATTTGCGTCTGGATGGGCTTCTCCAAGGCACGTGCTTCGCGCACCGCGACCGGTTGCTCAATTGGCTTCGGGGGCACGACCGGCGGCTGCTGGGGCAACGTGGGCGGAATGGTCAACGTGAAGATCGAGCCGTGTCCGTACTCACTCTCCAGGGTCAGGTCGCCTCCAAGCATCCGAGCCAGCCTGCGCGCGATCGGAAGCCCCAGACCGGTTCCTTCATACTTCCGAGTACTGCTGCTGTCAACCTGCTTGAACTCCTCGAACACATCATTGAAGTTCTTTTTCTCGATACCGATGCCTGAGTCTTTCACGGCAAAGTTAACCATGCCATTCGATTGTTGGCTAACCTTGACCGTGATTCCCCCCTTCTCCGTGAACTTCGCCGCATTGCTGAGAAGGTTCACAAGAATCTGCCGCACCTTGACGATATCGGATGTCAGCGTTGGAAGGCCCGGCTGGATTTCCTGCGTCAGGCTTAGTTTCTTTTGCTGGACGAGTGGCTCAACAATGAGCAAACAGTTGGATACGATGGAAGTGACGTCTTCGCTCTCAACGCTCAATATCATCCGTCCAGATTCCAGCTTGGAAAGGTCGAGGATATCGTTAATCAGCTGAAGCAAGTGTTTTCCGTTCTTGAGGATCTTTTGAAGCGCCATCTGCTGGTCCGGCGTCAGCGGATCGCCGCTCGGCCCGAGCAGAACCGAGCTGAATCCGATGATCGAGTTCAGCGGCGTGCGCAGCTCATGGGACATACTGGAAAGGAAGTCTGACTTCACTTTGTACGCCTTCTCGATTTCGGCGTTCTTCGCGCTCAGCTCTTCATTGCGTTTCGCGATCTCCACCGACAGTCTGCGCGTTGCGTCATAGTTCATGGCGTTCGTGATCGCAACACTGAGCTGAGGAACGGAATTGTTGACTATTTCCTTCTCCAACTCACCGAACTTCCTGGTTGCGCCGAGCACCAGGACGCCGAGGATCTCTTCCTGGAACAGCACGGGCACAGCAATGACGTAGCTTGGAGCTAGCTCAACGAGTCCCGTGTCGATGTTAAACGCGGAGTCTGACGAAAGGTCCTCAACTTCAAGCGTCTTCACCTCTGCAGCGCACTGACCCGGAATTCCTTCGCCGACAGCCAGCGCTTTCCCGACACGACCGTTCTGCTTAAGGGCGTAGCCACTCACCAGCTCGAGCCGGTTCAATTCTCTGTTAAGAACATACAACGCCCCCACGGACGAACGCGTGTGCTTGCAGAGAAGCTGCAGACTTTTTTCTTCTACTTCCTCGATGGTTCCGGCGGAGTTCAATGTCGTCACCAGCTCGGAGTACGCGTTCAGCCGCGTGTAGTTGTTCCCAAGCATTGCCGACATCTGGTTGAAATCGGTTGCGAGATCGCCGAGTTCATCTGATCGGTGCAGCGTGATCGCTTCAAACTTCCCCGCCATGATGCTCTGCGTGCCGTCACGAAGGACGCGAACGGGCCTGATGATCGACCTGGTAAGAACGAACCCCAAAGCCACAGAGAAGACTGCAAGAAGCACGTTGACGAGTACAATGAAGTCGCCGAGATTACTGCTTAAGCCGGTCGCCCGCTGGATACTGATCGGCTGCGTTGCAAGGCGCTTCTGGTACAGATCGCGGACAATTTGACGTGCCCTCGGTATGTACTGAATTTGGGCCTCAACTTGCATAAGTGCCTGGAGCCTCACTGCAAGGTCCTTCACTGGCCCTTTCGTGCGGTGTTCATCCCCTAACTGCACCAGCCGATCACCGACATTTTGCATCCACGCAAAGTACAGATCACGCACTCGTTTGGTATCGGAAATCGAGATGCTGTCGCTGACACTCTTTCGAAGCCCGTCCAGTGCCTCATCGAATTCCTTCCACCCCGTCTCGTAGACCATCTTCGCTGCGGGCGACGCCGTAAAGGCGTACTCATTCGCTGCGGTTGGCACATCATTCACAAAATGGCGGACGCGCTCAAGAGATTGGAGAGCCTCCACGTCAGCCGAGGCCAGGTTGAAGTTCTTTTGGATATCAGTGAGCATGTACAGCGTCAAAGCGGTCATTGCTGTGAGGATCACCAGCAACAATCCGAAATTCGCTAGTACTCGCCAATACAGTTTTGATCGCAGCATAAGACTCTCACCCCTAAAGCGAACAGTGGAAACGCAGGTCCGATAAGCAATCGGGTCTTGTTTACCGTTCTCATTCGTTGAGATACTTCCGGATCAGGGAAAGCAATTCCTCCGGATCCATAGGTTTGGAGTAGTGATCGGCGCATCCAATTTCTCGCGTACGGACTTTATCCTCCGCCTTCGCCTGAGCCGTGAACGCGATGATCGGGATGTCTCTCGTACGCTCGTCAGCCTTCAGGATAGGAACGGCTTGCCAGCCATCCATGACCGGCATCTGCATGTCCATCAGGATGAGATGCGGGGGGCGAGCGAATGCCTTGTCAATCGCTTCTTGCCCATTCTCGGCTAGTTCCAGCTCGACATCCATCCTGCTCCGAGCGAGAACGAAGCTTACAAGATCTCTGTTGTCCTCGTCATCCTCAACGAGTAACACGACTTTACTCATAACGCTCTCCTTATGATCCCGATACCTTTAAGATTGTGAAGACCGCCTATTCAATGGTTGCGTGTGCTACGCCAGTGCGGAAATGTATTCTCGGAAATATGCCAGCTTCTCATTCATGAGCGTTGTGAGCTCTTCGTAGTCGACAGGCCGTTTGACAGCACCTTCGTTCGGCTTGAGCTCCGACGATTTCAAGTGTTCAACCTCCTCCGGTTTGCCCATCAGGATAAACGGAATGAAACTGAACTTCGAATTCGCACGAATCACGTGGAGGAACTTCACGCCGCTCAGGCT
>VGWB01000199.1 GCA_016873755.1 Ignavibacteria bacterium
CGTACGGATTGATGATCAGAAGCTGGCGAGAAGAATCGACAGTTGCTGAGTGACGCGCAAGAACATGGGCGAGGGACTGAAAGCGCTCGTCCTCATCGGATGCGCGGTCCAGCACGGCGCGGAATTCAATTCTCCGCTGACGCAGGAGATCGACCGTGTCGTCAAGATTGTGCTGACCGATCAGATACGTCGTGAGTTGTCGCGCATGTGCCGCTTCCTCGATCAGGCGAATGAAATCCTCATCGTGCCGCCAATTCCAGGCAAGAGCCAGATGGTATAATCGAGATTCCACGATGCTCTGGTAATAGGTGCTCTGATCACAAGATACCTTCTTTCGGCTCTTGAGGCAAGGCGGTGGATGGAGCATCATGATGCAGATCAGGCCACCGAGACACAAACCAGTACTTGCTTGTTATTCAGGGTGGTATTCAATATATTTTTATGAATGATGAACATCCGTGCATACTGTTGCTCTGCAGTCCTACTTGCGGTTATGCTGATTGTTGCTGGCTGCAGCTCGGTCAGACAGAGTATAACCACACAGCAAGAAGCCCGGGTAGATACGTCCGCTGCCCAGAAGATAAAAGAGATCAACCGGGACCGCGCGCTGAGCCACTTCATCGAAGGTGCAGTTAACGATGCTAAGGGGGAATACGCTAAGGCGGTGGCTGAGTACGAGAAGGCTAAGGAGTATGATCCAAGTCCTGCGATATATTACGCGATTTCCAGGGACTATGCCCTTCTTGGCAAGTTTCCGCAAGCCGCCCAGGCCGCCCGCGAGTGCGTACGCCTTGATTCCACAAATATCATCTATCGGGAAAACCTCGCCAGCATCTACCTTAGTGCACTAGAGGCAGACAAAGCGATCAAGGAATACGAGGAAATCGTGCGCATCGATTCGAATTATACCAGCGGGTGGTTCAGTCTTGCACGTCTGTGTCAAGCGACAAAGCCCCTCCGGGCACTGGAGATCTACGATCGAATCCTCGATCGCAGCGGGGAAGACTGGGAAGTGCTCTACCAGACGGCAGAGATCTATAGTTCCCTTGGCCGCTTCAGCGAGGCAGCTGAAAGATACAAGCGCATGCTGGAGATTGATCCCAGCAACAGGATCCTCCAGAGACAATTGGCCGAGACCTATAGTCGGGCTGGGAATATCAAGGAGGCCATCAAGATCCTCGAAAGGATCCTTGAGACTGAAGAAGACAATCCGGAGGCACTGGCTACACTGGCAGACATCTATCTTGAGCAGCGGGAATACGAGCGTGCCCTGGCGTTGTATCAGAGACTTCTCACTCAAGCCCAGAACCATCCGGAAATCCAGTTGCGGATTGGGGTTGCCTACTTCGGGCAGATTCAGCGAGACTCAACCTTTCTGGCAAAGGCGAAGCCCATTTTTGAGAAACTGAGCAAGCAGGCTCCCAACGACTGGCGGCCGTACTGGTACCTCAGTATGATCGCGGCCACGGAAAAGAACGATTCACTGGCTCAGCACTATGTCCAGCGAGTCACACAACTTGCCGAGTGGAATGGCGATGCGTGGTGGTATCTCGGGACGGTGTATCTTGACAAAGGGGAGTATAAGACGCTGCTCGAGGCGATGGAGCAGGCGAGGAAATCCATCCCCAAAGACTTTCGGGTCTACCTGCTGAGGGGGCTTGCATTTAGTCGCCTGGAGCAGCCAGAACAGGCAATTGTGGAGCTGCGTCATGCCCTGCAACTCAAGCCGGATGACCTCAACAGCATCAGTAGCCTCGCCCTCACGCTTGACGGTTTGAAGCGATTCGCCGAATCCGACTCGTTGTACGAGCATGCACTGGAGATCGATCCCAAGTATCATCTTGTTCTCAACAATTACAGCTACAGTATGGCTGAGCGTGGTGTTCAGCTCGAGCGTGCGTTAGAGATGTCCCTGCAGGCCGTGGCTGCAGAGCCGGATAATGCCGCGTACCTCGATACAGCCGGCTGGATCTATTTCAAGATGGGGAAGTTCGAAGAGGCCAAGCGTTACATTGCTAGGGCGATTGATGTGGGGGGAGCGAGCGCCACGGTATATGAGCATATGGGCGATGTCTACTTCAAGCTCGGTCAGAAGGACTTGGCTGAGCAGTTCTGGAAGCATGCGCTGGGCATGAATGGGGCGAACCAGGCGTTGCGCGAGAAGCTCTCCCGGGGAACGCTGTGACAATGCTTCGACGCGACGCTATTCTGCTGTTGGCTCTTGTCGCTGCAGCCGGGTGTGCACCGACCGCGTCGACACGTGTGGTCACAGGAGCGACGACGCCCGAGCGGGTCCGAAAGAGCGTAAACGAGAACCAGCAGCGTGTGCAATCCCTCAAAGGCACGGGCAATATCACTGTTGAGACCCCGGAGATAGCCCAATCAGGATCATTTGAGCTGGCGCTTCGCAAGCCGGACTCCGTTTTGATCAAATTCGAGGGACCCTTCGGCATTGACGTCGGGGCTGCTTTGCTCACCCCCAAGGATTTCCACTTCTACAGCAGCCTTCAGAACCGGCTGATAACCGGTTCCATGAACAATTCTAACCTCCGCCGAATCTTCCGGATTGACACAGACTTCGAAGAGCTCATTAACCTCCTGACCGGCGGATCCTTCTTCGCCGAGGATCAGGGTGCTCCGGACGCACTCACTGTGGAGGAGGACCAGTTCGTCCTCGTCTATGAGCGCAACGGTAGGAGCCGGCGCTACTGGATTGATCCCTCTTCGCTGCTCATAGCCAAAATCCAGCATCTGGACAGTGTCGGGAAACCGGTCTTCGAGCAGCGGTTCAGCAATTTTCGCTCCATTCAAGGGACCTCCCTGCCTCACCAGATCCGGTTTCTCCAGTTCAAAGAGCGTCGCGCGGTGTCAATTTCCTTCTCAACCATGATGGTGAACGCGGGCGAGTTGCATTTTTTGCTCGACGTACCGAAGAATGCCCAACGAGTCTGGATACAATGATGCGCGCCCGAGGGCTGCTTCTGATGGTTTTCCTTTTCGGTTCTCTTGCCTCTGGGCAGGCCCGAGCCCAGAGTACTACTAGCCGCGAAATAGCCGACAGGGAGAAAGAACTTGCCACGCTTCGGAACGAGATCGAAGCGTTCGAACGAAAGCTCAAGGAGAGCGAAAAGCGCGAGAGGTCGACGCTGGAGCGCCTGGATAACCTTGAGCGGCAGGTGAGCCTGATCCGGCGACTCATCAAGGAGCTGCGCGAGCAGGAGCTACAGATCACAAGCGACATCGGGGATGCAAAGCTCTCGATCAGTGAGCTGGAAGCACAGCTGGAGTCACTGAAGTCGCATTATGCAAGATATGTTCGCTCAGTCTACAAGTACGGGCGGGTGTATGATCTTGAGCTTCTCTTTTCCTCCAGATCGATCAACCAGCTCCATATTCGGATCGAGTATCTGAAGCGATTTTCAGAGCAGCGGGCCAAGGATCTGCACAGGATTCTCCGGAACAAATCAGATCTGGAGGAGCAGAACGAACGACTCCAGGACAATCTCGATCGTGAACGCCGGCTCCTTGCGGAGAAGACATCGCAAGAAGCATCGCTCAAGCAGAAAGCCGCTCTGCGGCAAAAGACCCTGGCTGACATCCGGGCAGACCAACGAAAACTCCAGCAGGAACTGGGACGCAGGCGTCAGTACGAGCAAGAAATCGAAAGAATCATCGCAAAGCTGGTCGAAGAGGAGCGGATCCGGAAAGAACGGGAAGCTGCGGCGCGTGAGCGCGCGGGATTGGCCGCTGAACCCACTCCTGTGCCAGGAGTTGAGCCAGGGTCGGTTTCATCGTTCGCTGTGCAGAAAGGAAGGCTCCGTTGGCCGGTTTCATCGGGAACAATCGCTTCCCGGTTCGGCAATCAGGTACATCCCGTGCTCAAAACGGTGACGGAAAACACCGGCATCGACATCCGTGTTCGATTGGGTTCAGATGTCGTTGCCGTTGCCGACGGGGAAGTTTCGATCCTCACCTTCATTCCCGGCTTCGGCAATGTGGTTATCCTGAACCACTACAGCGGCTTTCGGACGCTGTACGCACATCTCTCAGAGTTTTCTGTCGTTGAGGCGCAGAAGGTGAAGGCTGGCGAGACGATCGGAAAGAGCGGTGAGTCGGTTCAGGGCCAGATCCTGCATTTCGAGATTTGGAAGGAGCGGGAGAAGCAGAACCCGGAGCTGTGGCTGGCAAGACTCCGCTAATTGCACTTCCTCCCAAAATTGACTAACTTTTTCAGGAATCATTGATTGATAATTGTTGATCTCGTTCGGGGTGTAGCTCAGCCCGGTTAGAGCACCTGCCTTGGGCGCAGGGGGCCGCTGGTTCGAATCCAGTCACCCCGACGATGACTCGGACGACCTCGTTTGAGGTTCTCAGCCGTAGGCTGATCCGCCTTTGGCGGAGAATCCTCTCACCCCGACGGTAACCGCGGAGGCGTTGCTGGTTCTGCGCCGGAGGCGCATCCGCCTTAGGCGGAGAATCCAGTCACCCCGACGATGACTCGGACGACCTCGTTTGAGGTTCTCAGCCGTAGGCTGATCCGCCTTTGGCGGAGAATCCTCTCACCCCGACGGTAACCGCGGAGGCGTTGCTGGTTCTGCGCCGGAGGCGCATCCGCCTTAGGCGGAGAATCCAGTCACCCCGACGAAAAACGCAGCTTTTGGCCTGCCAAACTGCCACTGCTAACTACGTGCTAACCCACGGAGGCTGGCAATGGCCACTTCTCATCATCCTTTCCTCTTCAAGCGTTCAAACGGAATCTGGTATATCGTCTTCACCCAGGACGGTCGCCGACGGTGGAAGTCCACGGAGTGCACCGACAAGAAGGAAGCGCGCAAGCAGCTCAATGAATTCAAGCGCTTGGCGAAGCCGACGCGGAGGCAAACAACCCTTGCTGACTTCCGCGAGGAGTTTCTCCCTTACGCGCGGACAAACTACGCGAGTTCGACACTAAATATTTTCAGGCGCGCACTTGATCATCTGCAGCAAGCTGCTAACACTTGCGGTCTGAATTCGCTCACGCCCAGACATCTTGACATATGCAAAACCAGGAGACTCAACCAAGTAGGCCCCATCACTGTGAATATGGAAATGCGGGCCTTGAGAGCCATCTTCAATGTAGCGCTCCGTTGGGGACTTCTGGAAACGAATCCATTCGCGAAGGTGCAGTTAGCAAGAGTCCCCGAAACAGCGCCATCCTACTTCTCCAAGAGCGAGTTCCAGAAACTATTGGACACCATTAAGGAGGCCTGGTTCAAGGAAGTGATCTTCGCCGTTGCGACTGGCCAAGGAGGGGGGAGATCGTCAACCTGCGCTGGGAGCAGGTGGACTTGGAGCGCAGGCTCTTGGTTATCGAAAGCACACCGAGCTTCAGAGTCAAAGCGGGCAGACGGCGGGTGGTTCCGATGAGCCAACTCACCTTCGATATCATCTCCAAGCGGTCAGCGAACAGGGTTTGTGACTACGTCTTCGATTGGAAGGGAGGAAAGGTCGATGAGCGCTTTGTGACGCACAAGTTTGGTGATTGTGTTCAAAGGGCGGGGCTGAAGGGCTTGGGGAAGAAACTGCGTTTTCACAGTCTTCGTCACACGTTTGCCACTTGGCTAGTCCAGGATGGTGTGTCGATCTATGAAATCCAGAAGCTGCTTGGGCATTCGTCGATTGAGATGACGCAGATTTACTCCCATCTGCATTCGGAACAACTGCACAGCACTGTGAACAGAATTACTCTCGACCTTCAATGATGAGAGAGCACCAATAATCCTTTCGTCAGGGCACCTTGTGCCTGTGTCTCACTTGGGGTTGTCGCACACTGATTATGATCACGGTTTGTCAGGCGTTTTCCTCTCTGTCGGGGGTGTCTTGTCTGAATCGGATGGCGGCTTTTTCTCTCGTTCCCTTTCAGTCACGCGCGATCTCAAGTAATCCGAGATAAGTTCCCTCTCAACCTTGGCCCATTCTGCCCAACTCAAAGGAACTGCAAGGGCAGCTTGTCCGACGTGCTTGTCGTCCAAAGCGGTGAGTTGTCTTCGTTCTTGGCTTCGCAGCAATTCGAGAATTTCTTGGAGCATCTCTCGTTCCGACCTCTGCGGTGTTTCTCCTTGCTCCTTGATAGCAAGTGTGGCCTCAAAAGCCTTAGCGAGTCTTGGCCAATAGGTATCGAAAACCTCGTCAAGCAGGCTATCCGCAACCCCTTTCTCGCCGCTCTTCGAAACTGCACTGTTGATGGCACGGACAAGTCCCCGAATATCTTCTTGACGGGTGGTCGTGTGTTGAAACTGTGCCAGAGGTTGCTCGATGTCCGATGGCTCGAGGCCAACTAGCAGAGTGCAAACATGTGCGTCCTTTGTCTTGGACAAAGCTCCCGCTTCAAAGTGTATCCAAGTTGATTCCAGGTTGTATTTCGTTAGGCAGATGATGCCGACTGATCTGCCCCCGGTTCGTGAGCCAATGTTGATCTCGGTTTTTCCCATTGTCAGGCATTGGCGACCTGCCGCAGGAAGTATGTTTCTGGTGCCGGTGGCCGGTACTGGAGCGAGCTGTGCGGCCTG
>VGWB01000200.1 GCA_016873755.1 Ignavibacteria bacterium
GTGGATCCAAACTGGAAATCCATCGCTTGCGCCACGTGTCACGATCCCCACAGCAATGACAATCCCTATCAGCTCCGGACCGTCCGACTCGACTCGCTCGCGAACGGTTATCGTCTGCCGACGACGATGGCCGGCAATGGGCAGCTGTGCATGAACTGTCACCGCGGACGCGCAAACTATGTTAACACCGTCAAGAATCAGCAGTACCGTTTCGCCGACCGGTTCTATCCGCATTACAGCAACCAGGGTGACATGTTGGTCGGTACGAACGCCTGGGAGTTCGGATTGAAGCTCACCGGTCTGAATTCCCATGGTGGAGTGAAAGATGGATGCGTCACATGCCACATGTCAGAGCGCGTGAACGGGTCGAGTGTGCATGCCGACCACGAGATGTCGATGGAGGAGAACGGTGCTGACAAGGTCGAAGCATGCAAAGAGTGCCACGGCCCCATCACGAAGTTCTCAGATATTACAGCTACAGCAGATTATGATAACGACGGCGTCCTCGAGTCATCGCTCGCTGAAGTTCAAGGACTTCTGGATCAGCTGAAGGCGAAACTGCCGCTCGATCCGACGGGCGAGCCTGTAACAATGGCGAGGGACTCGATGGTCGTGAAGAACCATCCAAGGTGGCCAGCTATCCTGGGTCCGCTGTTTAACTACAACTATGTGACGCACGATATGAGCAAGGGCGTTCATAACACGAAATACACAGTTGCCCTGTTGCGTATGTCGCTGGGCGTTGTCACGGGTGTCGAAATGGATCCGCTGCCTGTTCCAACGACATTTCAGTTGAGCCAGAACTTCCCGAACCCGTTCAACCCGACGACGGAGATCAGATTCTCTCTGCCAAGAGACTCCGAAGTGAAGATCGTCGTGTTCGACATCATGGGTCGAGTCGTCGCGACACTAATTGATCAGCACATGTCAGCAGGCGGTCACCGGGTGACCTGGAACGGTCGCACCCAAGACGGTCAAGCGGTCTCCAGCGGAGTGTACTTCTATCATATGCAAGCAGATGGATTTTCAGCCACCAAGAAGATGGCGCTGATCAAGTAAGTATCAACTCCGCGTCCTGATCTGGAGAAGGATACAACACTCAACGTTCCTCCTGATCGCTGCGGAACTCAAAGACCCACAAGGGCAATTGGTGTCAGAGCCAAGGAATGTTTCCTGACTGCTGATTCACCCTTGTGGGTTTTCCTTTTCTGGGAAAACGCAAGAGCAGTTATTGGAATCTGCGAAACTGTGTTGACCTCGCTTTCCCAGATTCTGCAAAGGGAACGATCTTGCGTATATTTCCTTGGGTCAATCCCATCGGACTTGCAGAGCGTTGTGGCATACATCTTGAACCGAAGACCAAAATGGCACATAAGTAGTGCACCCCGTGAACTCCATGGCGAAAAGAACAGCGGCGCAAGCTGGCAAGAGGCCCGGAACAGATAGAACCAGGATTCTCGTCTTCAGTCCCGACGTTGATCTAGCCAAGAGTCTTTCGCTGCTCTTCGAGAATCAGTTCGAAATAGTCTGTGAAACACAGCTGGAGGATCTGAAGCCTCGGATTCGATCCGCCGCTCCTGCCCTCTTGTTGGTTGATTTGTTCTCATTCCCTTCTGATATCCTGAGGGAGGTTAATGTCCTACGTGCGCTACGACTTCATGTCCCCGTGGTTCTGCTACGTGTTTATCGTCAGTTGAGTCCCGAGCTGGAAGAGACGATAAGGGACATCGCAGACCTCGTGCTCTATAAGCCATTTGATGTCAACGTTGTGGCAGATGCTGTTCATAAGCTGCTTGGGGTTCATCAGCAGAAGTAGCTGGAGGGAGGTGGCATCCGCGGCGCGAGCGGCTGACCTAGATCTGGTCAAGTAGGCGATTCTGAAACAGTTCGATGTTGCATTTCGGCTGCGAGCATGCTTTCCCTACCCAATCCCGGACGAAATCTTCTCCATAATCCTTCACTCACATACTCTTTCGCACAAATCCGTTACCTCTGCGACCGGAATAGGTGAGGAGATCGAGCGATCGGCCGCCGCCAGACTTGGGCTTCGCGTCTGTTGCGGACGCTGAGGTAGCAGAGGCAAACGGAGGCAAGACAACCCCGATCCGACGGTAACTCGCCCGGGCTTGAATCCCGGGGGCGATCTCGACCCCAAGGACACCGTCACCCAGCGTCGTACCCCTTTCTCCAACTTGAGAATTCCCCCAATCCGCTTCTCGCGCGAGAGAATACGGGAGAGCTGGAGCCATCAAATCTTGCCAGCAACAAAGAACGCGCGCACAGAGAGCTTATTGGCACGGGAGTTGCCCCCAAAATAGTTGAATTGCTCTATCCATTCTGCGTGTTGAAAAATTCAGCACGCAACTCACGGTCTTCAATGAAGAGCCCCATGCCTATCAGTAGTGGAAGAGTGCTGTTGGTTGCGGTCATGACCGTGGTCTCAATCCTGCCTGCTTCGCAGCTAATGGCTCAGTCAAGGGAGGAGTGTTTGGGGTGTCACAGTGACAATTCCGTGACGACTGAGAGAAATGGCAAAGCGGTATCGCTGTATGTAGATGTCTCGATCCTTGCCAGGTCCCCTCATCGGAGGCTCGTATGCGTTGCGTGTCACGCGGGATTCGATGCTGAAAACATTCCTCACAAGGAAAGAATCGAGCCGATCAAATGCACGACATGTCACAAAGATGCACCGCTGAAACACCTTTTTCATCCGGGAATCACTCGTGCGGGCGGTTCTAATGGCAAGCCCGAGGTTTCGTGTAAAGGATGCCACGGCAAGCATGACGTTGTTTCCCCCAAGGTTTCAGGCTCGAAATTCTCGCGAGAAAACCTCACTCAGTCATGCGGATCGTGTCATTCCGGAGTCAAGGAGACGTATGTGCGCTCCTCCCATGCAAAGGCGCTTAGTGATGGGATCATTGGTGCTCCGACCTGCATCTCATGCCATCTGAACCCGATCGCTCGCGTCACAGCCGGTGTTGACTCAACGCTGCTGAAAGTCGCACAGGAGAAGCTATGCTTGTCTTGCCATCTTGATGATCCCAATGTTCGGGAGAGAGTGTCGCCGACTGCCGGCTTTATCGCGGCGTATGAGGGCAGTGTCCACGGTGCATCCCTGCATGGTGGCAACGGGAAGGCAGCAAACTGCATAGACTGCCACGGCAGCCACGAGATGAAGAAGGGATCGGACCCGTCTTCGCGCGTCAACAAAGTCAATATTCCCGCCACGTGCGGCAACTGTCACGCACAAGTCGCCAGAGAGTTCAGCGTAAGCGTGCACGGCATGGCTATGCAGAAGGGGGTCTGGGATGCACCTGTCTGTACGGATTGCCACGGGGAACATGATATTCTGAAGCATACAGATCCCAGGGCCTCGGTCGCTGCCCGAAATGTTTCCGCTCAGGTATGCTCGCCGTGCCACAGTTCCTTGAAGCTGAGTCAGAAGTACGGCCTTGCCAGCGATCGCTTCAGGAGCTATGCAGATAGTTATCACGGACTCGCGGGGAGAGGCGGGTCAGTAGAGGTTGCCAACTGCGCAAGCTGCCATGGCGTGCATGACATCAAGCCGTCAAGCGATCCCACGTCGCGTATTCACAAGAGCAATCTGGCAAAGACCTGCGGCTCATGTCACCCCGGCGCCAACGAGAACTTCACCAAAGGCGCTGTTCATGTCATTGCCACGGAGAGTCAGGAAGAACTTCTGTATTTCGTTGCCACAGCGTACATCATTCTCATCGTTGTTGTTGTCGGCGGCATGTTTGCACACAACCTCCTTGATTTCGTCAAGAAGTCAAAGAAGCAGTTGCTGTATCGGCGTGGTCTCGCGGAGCGTCCACACGTGGCACACAGACTCCACCTGCGAATGTCCCTCAACGAACGAATCCAGCACGCCGCACTCCTGCTGAGTTTCGCCACTCTGGTCTTGACGGGTTTCGCGCTGAAGTTCCCTGATGCCTGGTGGGTGGTACCGATAAGGAATATCAGTCCGACCATGTTTGAACTTCGCGGCATTCTACACCGGGCCGCCGCCGTCGTGATGGTCGCTGTAAGTCTCTACCATCTTTACTATATTTTCATCGTTCCGCGGGGAAAGGAGCTGATTCGTGACCTCATTCCGCGAATCCAGGACATCTATGACGCGATCGGGGTGGTGAAGTACAACCTGGGATTCTCGAAGGTCAAACCACAGTTTGGCAGATTCAGCTATATTGAGAAGAGCGAGTACTGGGCACTGGTGTGGGGAACCGTTGTGATGAGCGTGACGGGAACAATCCTCTGGTTTGACAACACGTTCCTGGGATTGTTGACGAAGTTGTGGTGGGATGTCGCTCGGACGATTCATTACTACGAAGCATGGCTAGCCACGCTCGCTATCATCGTCTGGCACTTCTACTTTGTGATCTTCAACCCGGATATATATCCCCTGAATGTAGCATTCTGGAAAGGCACGTTGACTGAGGAGGAAATGGAGGAGGAACATCCGCAGGAGCTTGAAGAGATTCGCCGGCGTGAGATGCAGGAAGCTCTGATCGAGGCCCAGAGGGGCAGAGAAGTCCGCAAGCTGGAAGAGGTTGACAAATCGTGAAACCCGGATGCAACCATAGGCAGTGTCTGTGGTCGTGCGAAGAAGGAACGAATTTGCGCGAACGGAAGCCCGTCCGGCGAAGAATGTTCTGGTTGGGCTTGATGGCCGCAGGACTGACCGTGTCCCCCTCAATTGCACAGGAGAACGGCGACTGCTTGGGATGTCACAGCGACGAATCTCTGAGAGGGGAGCGAAAGGGCAAAATCATTTCGCTTCATGTCGACGAGAAGAGCCTCGACGCGTCTGTTCACGCATCCCTGACGTGCGTTTCATGCCATAGTGATTTGGAGGGAAAGGAGCTCCCGCACGAAGAGGAGCTTGCGGTGGTCAGATGCGGGATATGCCACGCCGAGGAGCAGCGGCTCGAAGCCAATTCGCTGCATGGGAAGGCCAGTGACCGGGGTGACCCACTAGCTCCCCAATGCAAAGACTGCCACGGGACACATGATATCCTACCCAGAACCAATCCTCAGTCAACGGTGGCCGCGCTGCAGGTACCCTTTCTTTGCGGCAGGTGCCACCGTGAGGGCGCCCCCGTCATGCTGCAGCGGACTATCCATGCAGACCACATCCTGGAGAATTTTTCTGAGAGCATTCACGGGGAGGGATTGCTGCGTAAAGGGCTCATTGTCGCCCCGAATTGTGCATCGTGCCACACTGCGCATAGCATTCTCCCGCATACTGATCCTGCTTCTTCGATTGCGCGGGGCAACATCGCGAAAACCTGTACGAAGTGCCACGCGCAGATTGAAGCGGTGCACCGGAAATTGATCAAAGGCGAGCTCTGGGAGAAGGAGGCTCATGTTCTCCCGGCTTGCGTTGACTGTCATCAGCCTCATAGGATTCGGAAGGTATTCTACACCCAAGGGA
Organism: Ignavibacteria bacterium; assembly: GCA_016873755.1. Taxonomy (GTDB): domain Bacteria; phylum Bacteroidota; class Ignavibacteria; order UBA10030; family UBA10030; genus VGWB01. The sequence continues at coordinate 5,456 of VGWB01000200.1, forward strand.
TGGCTGATCAGGATTGCCTGCGGTGTCATGAGAAACCGGACGTGCGGGCCTCGACGGATGGGCGCTCACTTCGCGTCGAGCAAGTTCAACTCGCTTATTCGCGACACGCGAAAGTTTCCTGCAGCCAGTGCCATTCTGGGGTCAATGCCTCGCGCGTACGACCTTGCGAAACGATCAGAACGAAGGTTGACTGTGCTGCTTGCCACGCAGAAATCGGGCAGATGTACCAGCAGAGCATGCACGGGCGGCTGATCGTGAGCAAGGATCCCAATGCGCCGACTTGCGAAGAGTGTCATGGGACGCACGCTGTTATGGGGAAAACGGACCCTAAGTCGCCAACCTTCCCGACGAAAGTCCCCGTCCTCTGCGCCCGTTGTCATCGGGAAGGGCAGAAAGCGGCACTGCGGTACTCAGGTCCGCAGCACGAGATCGTCGAGCACTACGCGGAGAGCATCCACGGCAAGGGTCTCATGAAAAGTGGATTGACGGTCACGGCAATGTGCACCAACTGTCATACCGCTCACAACGTGCTTCCTCAGAGTGATTCACTTTCCAGTGTCAATCGGAGGAATGTGCCCTCGACGTGCGGTCACTGTCACCACGGCATCGAGGAACAGTTCGAAAGGAGCATACACGCTGTAAGGGCCGGCAAGACCGAAAAGGAATTGCCAGTCTGCAGCGACTGTCACACCGCGCACACGATCCGGCGGGCTGACGAGACTGGTTTCAAGCTTGAGATCATGACGCAGTGCGGAAGGTGTCACGAGACGATCGCAAGGACGTATTTCGACACATATCATGGGAAAGTCTCGCAACTTGGTTACACAAAGACCGCAAAGTGTTATGATTGCCACGGAGCTCACGACATACTGCCGGTTTCGGATCCTCAGTCACACCTGAGTCGCGACAATGTTGTCGCAACGTGTCAGAAGTGTCATCCCGGCGCATCTCGTCGGTTTGCGGGATACCTGACGCATGCGACACATCACGATCCTGAGAAATACCCGTTCCTGTTCTGGACATTCTGGGGGATGA
>VGWB01000201.1 GCA_016873755.1 Ignavibacteria bacterium
AGCCCTGCCGGAGTTTCGCTCCAGCCCTTCTCGTCCGCAGGACTCGCAGTCCTACCTGGATCGTGTCCGATAGTGTAACTATCGGCCAACAACCGGTCAACATGACTGACGCGGAGCGCGGGAACGACCAAAAGTCCCACGCACTTCCAAAGTGCGTGGGACTTCACTTGTGGACGGGTCTGGAGACCCGTCCTGCAGTCGATGTCACTCTTGGGGTTGCCTCCGGATTTGGCCGGCGCTGAGTTATAATCCGGATTCCCGCGTTCGCGGGAACGACGTCGGTTTGGGCGTGACAATCATCGAGCGGTCGACCGATTCTTCTCCACGCTCCGTAACCGCACCACGGCCTCCCATACAATCGCCGCCGCATTTTCCCTTACGATCTTTTCGTCCCAGAAAATTCCCCCTCTCGTCAATACCTCTTCAACACCGCGGGTAACAACATCCTCATGAGACTTCAAATAGAGCGGATCGTTATCAAGGGCTGCCCTCATCTGCCGGGTGAACTCCAGTCCGGGACGTCGAAAAAATGCCGCAACCGCTGTCTCAAATCCTTCTGCATTCATGGAAGTGGTCCCCGTCGATTCAACACACCGGAAATCCTCTTAGAAACCTTTGAACATTCGGTCTTCGGGTTTGTTTCGAGCTTCGATATTCGGATTTCGAATTCAACTCAAGATATCTCTAAGGGGTTCGATCAAGTACCTCTCGGATCTCATGCAGGATGGCACTCGCTTCATAGGGTTTCTGTACAAATCCTTTTGCCCCGGCGTTCAGCAGATCCAATCTCAGCTGGGGCTCAAGATAGCCGCTTGCGAGAATGACTCTCAAACTCGGATTCATTTCTCTCAACGTCACCAGGACGCTGGCTCCGTCAAGTTTCGGCAATCCCATGTCCGTCAACACAAGAGAAATCTTCTCTTTCTGCTGCATGTATTTTTCGATCGCCTCAACACCGTTTTCCGCCGTCACAACATTGTAGCCCTTGCTCTTCAGCACTGTGTTCAACAGCTCGAGCAGGCTCCGTTCGTCTTCGACCAGGAGAACCGTCTCCGTGCCGCCGGGTGGCTCTCCTCGCTCTTCCTTCCTTCCCTGCACGGCGGTTGTCGCTGCTTCGGAAGCTGGGAAATACAGGTGAAAGTCTGTCCCCTTCCCTGGCTCGCTCTCGACATCGACGAAGCCCTTGTAGCGCTGTACGACTCCATTGACGACCGCCAATCCCAGACCCGTTCCTCTCCCGCCTCCCTTCGTCGTAAAGAAGGGCCTGAAGATCTTTTCTTTGGTCTTTCGGTCCATTCCCATGCCCGTATCTGAGACACTCACCTTCACATGCCGCGAAGGAAGGCAACTGTGAAACCTCTCCCGGACTTCGTGGCTATCCATGAGCGTGGTGCTAATCGAGAGCGTCCCACCCTTCTGTCCCGTTTTCATCGGATCAAGCATTGCATCGCGGGCGTTGACACAGAGATTCAACAACGCCTGATACAACTGGTCCTGGTCGAGCGTAACGAGCGGGATGTTCTTGGCGAGCTGAAGCGAGATGGTGATCGTCTGCGGGAACGCCTCACGGAGCATCTTCGAGATTTCGATCACCACGGCGTTCACATCTGTGGGCCGAGGCGAAACGTCGCTCTTGCGGGCAAACGTGAGGATCTGCTGAACCAGGCCGGCGCCTCGTTGAACCGATTCAGTAATCGCCTCTGCACATTTCGCCAGGGCTGCCCGATCACCGCCGGCGCGCTGGATCACCGAGGCCTGTCCAAGGATGATTCCGAGGATGTTGTTGAAGTCGTGTGCCATGCCTCCTGCAAGTATCCCGATCGTCTCCATCTTCTGCGCTTGCATGAGCTGCGCCTCCAGTACCCGGCGTTGCTCCTCGGCTCGCTTGATTTCCGAGATATCCCGTGATATTGACGCCATGGAGACGACGTTGCCTGCGGCATCCCGCACAGGCGAGATCGTGACATTCGCCTCAAACCGAGTTCCGTCCTTTTTCAACCGTATGGCGTCATATGCTACGATCTTACCGCCCGACTTGATCTCGCGGATAATTCTCATCGCATCGGTCATCAAATCCATCGGCACCGTCGGCAATCGCCTGCCGATAACCTCTTCCGCGGACCAACCGTAGATCGTCTCGAACGCCTTATTCACCTGCAGCACGGTACCTTCGAGATCGAAGATGGCAATTGCATCGCCCGTGTTGTCGAAGAACGATTCCAGCCGCTCTTTCGCGAACCTGAGCTCCTGCTCCGCCTGCTTACCCTCGGTGACGTCGTACGCAGTCCCAATGATGATGCCTTCACCCTCATGATCCATCACACTGGCGGTGAAGTCGAGCGACCGCGTCCCACCCGGCTTTGTCAGAATCTTGAATTCGAAACGGGAAGGGGCGCTGCGTACTCCCTTTGCAAGTCCTCGTTCCCTGACGACAGCGCGGTCCGACGGATGAACAAGGTCCAACAGGTTCTTCGAGAGGAGTTGCTCCGCCTCATATCCGGTCAATGTCTCTGCGGCGGGATTGACGTAGAGAATCCTCTCCTCAGAGTAGATCAAGATGGCTGCTGCCGTTGTGTTTGCCAGCGTTTGAAATCGCAGCTCGCTTCTCTCGAACTCCCGCGTCCTGAATTGCAGCTCCGCAGCGCTCCGCTCCAGTCTCTCCACGAGCCGGTGGCTGTATTCTTTCAGAGGTTCCGCCTGTCCCTGAACCTGCGCTGCGCTCCCCCTCCGCTTCTCTTCCCTGGCCTGCAGATCATCGAGAGCTTCCAACAGGGCATCCTCTGGCACCGGCTTCCTGAAGAAATAGTCGACTCCGACTTTCATTGCATTGGCCTCGTCTTCCCCTGTGGTGAAGACAGCGGAGTACAGGACGACAGGAAGTCGAGCGAACCGCTTACTCTTCCTCACTTCGTCGCAGAGTTGATATCCATCCATCCTCGGCATGAGCGTATCGGAAACGAGGGCGTGGACTGCTTCCTGGCTTAATCGTTCGAGAGCCTCCATTCCATCCGCCGCTTCGATGACAACATGTCCCCGCGCCTGAAGTCTGTGCTTCAGCGACTTTCGGTAGGCCCCATCATCGTCAACGAGAAGTATGTTCATGTCGATTGTTCTATTCTTGGGTAGAATACCGATCACGTTCGGGATGTAGGACGCAAATCCATGCTTAACGGTCAAGTTTTGCGACAGCAGAGCGGAGCACAGCAAATTCCTTCAAATGTGATCCTGAGATCTTCACCTTGATTCTCATCCTGAACGGAGCCCCGAGAGTTTGTCGAGGGGCGGAGTGAAGGATCTGAACCATCCGGTGTAGCAGAATCTTCTCCGCTAGATGCGGATCAGAATGACGTGAAACGTTGAGCCAGATCCTTCCTGCCCGCCATGCCTTGTGGCGGGCGGACCTCAGGATAACGCTGCTTCTTCACTTCCCAACACCCGGGCGGTCACTGACCACTCCGTGATCGACAAAAAGATTCGGAGGCAGGGATTCCAACCCGCCTCAGGCGGGAGGGTCCCTGCGATCCGAACTTTAGCCCCGCATTACTGCATCATAAAAGTAGGGATAGACGGGGGAAGGCGCAATACCGAGAATCCGGTATATTGCGGTGGATGAGAAAATCGCCGTAAGTGCTATACCAGTCGCTCCTTATGGGCTTTTGTCACCAATCCGAGCCGGTTATGCACCTCCAGCTTCTGGAAGATGTTCTTGAGGTGGGTGTCAACGGTATAGTAGCTCAACTTGAGCTTGCGAGCTACTTCCAGCGTCGTCAGCCCGCCGGCGATACACTGCAGGATGTCCTTCTCCCTCCTCGTGAGGTGATATCGATTCTCCTCGGTCTGTCCGAGGAAGGCCCCCATGATCCTCTTGGTGATCATTGGATCAAGCGGCGATCCTCCTTTCTGGACTTTCTCGATGGCACTGATGATGTCGGCGGGCGTGGAGGATTTCAACAAGTAGCCGGCAGCTCCGCGATTCATCGCGGTCCGGATGTTCTCATCGAGATCGTACGACGTGAGCATGATGATTTGTGTCGAAGGCGATATCGTCTTGATGGTTGTAATCGCATCCAGGCCCGACATCCGGGGCATCTTGATGTCGAGGAGAATAACCGTTGGGGGCGAGTCTCCCGTTGTGAGGGCCTGTATAGCGGACTTGCATGAGTGAAACCGCTTCTGACATTCGACGGCTTCACTCTGATTGAGTGCTTCCGATAGAATCAGGCAGAAGCCTTTGTTGTCGTCAATCACCCAGACGGGAATTCGGTTGTTTTCAGCTCGAGTAGAGCTCATAAGTACCTCAGCAAGATTAAACGACGACCGCCAGAGGCGTCGCCTTCCGGACTCACCCCCTTACTGAGACTGACCAAAAAGTCATTCTGAGTCCCACTGCTTCCCAAGTGGGACGAAGAATGACATTTGGTCCTTTTTGGACAACCTCACAGCGGGTGAGTTCAGTAACTCTGGCAAAGCCAAACTTCCCGCAATGACTAAATACCCACGAATCGTGATGTTCAGATCCTTCGGACCTAGAAAGATGGTCCTCAGGATGACGTTTGCTCTCCGGCACTGCGTCACACTACCAGCACCATGAATGACGACTGTGCTCTGCTCCTCGTTCATCTAATCACTTGAATCGACAAGGGCGGGGAGATAGACACGAAACGTTGTCCCCCGACCCACAACGCTCCTGACAGTAACAAATCCGCTATGGCTTTTTACAATTCCCTGAGCGATCGACAGACCCAATCCCATGCCCTCTCCCCGTTCTCTTGTCGTGAAAAATGGCTCGAAGATCCTGTCCAGATCCCCCTCCGGAATGCCTTTCCCGGTGTCCGTAACACTTACTACGACGTAGGGCCCAGGATCGGCATCCGGATAGTATTCGAGAAGACTCTCGTCGGAGTCGACTTCCTCAGTTCCGACGGTGAGCACTCCTCCCGCCGGCATTGCATCCCGGGCGTTAACACACAGATTGAGGAACACCTGTTTCAGCTGATTCATGTCTCCCGAGACGTTCCCCGCATGGCCATCGAGCTTCTGCTCGATCCGCACGTTGTCCGGCAGGCTATGCTCCAGAATGCTGAGAACCTGGTCGAGCACCTGATTGACGTTCAGCGTAATCCTCTCACCTGCGATCCCCCTCCCATAGGTCAGGATATTCTTCACCAGCTCGAGACCGCTGTGAGCGCTCTCCTCGACCGCCTTCAGGATTGCCATGCCCGAATCATCCGAGACCTTTCGCCTCAACAGATCGACGGACATGGCGATTGGAGCAAGGATGTTCTGCAGGTCGTGAGCCATCCCCCCCGTCAGCAGCGCTATGCTCTCCATCTTCTGGGCGCGGACAAACTGAGATTCCAGGCGCTTCTTCTCTGTGATATCGGAGTTCACGATCAGAATGAACCGCGCGCCGCTGGAGGTCTTCTCGACCGTCCTCCAGCGGCTCTCCACCAGTATCTCCTTTCCATCTTTTCGTTTCTGATAATGCTCTCCGTTCCACTCGTTGAATCGGTGAATGTCCTCCATCGCCGCGTGATAGCCATCCAGCCTCGAATTGCCATAGAGGACTTCTCCAATTGCGCGGCCGAGAATTTCCTCCTTTGCCCATCCGTACATCAACTCCGCGCCGGCATTCCAGAACGTCACTGTCCCCTGGTCATCGACGACCATGATCGCATCCTGCGTTTGGTCGAGCAGCGCGCCCTGCTCCCTGATCTTCTCTTCGAACTGCTTGCGCTTCGTAATATCGACAACAACGGCCTGAGCAAGACGGTCGCCTTCAGTCATCTTCGCTGAGAAGAGAATCCAAAGCTCCCCGCCGTCCTTTCGAGCCGTCTGGATCTCGTATTCTGCAATGAAACCATGCTTTGCAAGAGACTGCTGGATGAAGTCACGCGAAGAAACCGACAGGGTTGATATGCAATCCTGGAGTTCCTCCTGAGCGCTGCAACCGAACAGTGTTCTGATGGCTTCATTCGAATCGAAGACCGTCCAGGTGTCAAGCGAGAACTTCATGATGCCTGCCAGCGAGTTGTCGAAGAGGTCCTTGTACTTCTCCTCGCTCTTCTTGACCTCTGTAAGCTTCGCCTCCTGCGTCTCGACAACCCGGCGGTGACTCGATACCATCACGAAAATGTACGCAACCGCGAAGAGAAGCAGAATCGCGCTTCCACCAACGACGACCAGCAGAATGTCTACGTCTGAGATCTGCACAACAATCCTTTTGTGTAGAGCACGTTGGCCGTAATTAGCAGCAGCCAATTATTGAGACTTAATTATTGAATGGATACTCATCGGATAATATTGTATCTTGGGAGCCATGAGACCCCAAGGCACACCCGAGAGCCTGGAGAAACGTCGCCTCCAGGCGATCCGCCTGTTGAAGGCGG
>VGWB01000202.1 GCA_016873755.1 Ignavibacteria bacterium
CGCGTAGATAGTTTCTACATGCCGAGCCTGGGAAAAACCAAAGAGATTTCTGTCATCCTTCCGTCGTACTACAACCCGAATCGCCGGTATCCGATCCTCTACCTGCTGCACGGCTATGGCGGCGGGCATGCCGACTGGCCTACCAGAACGAACCTTGCACGATACATCAAGGATCTCCCGCTGATCGTTGCACTTCCTGACGCCGAGGATTCGTGGCACGTAAATTCGGCCGTCGAGCTGCGGGATCGCTTTGAAGACTACATGATCAACGATGTTCCGCACTACGTGCAGAGGCTGTACTCGATCGACACCTCGCGCCAGGCGATCGCCGGTCTTTCCATGGGGGGCTACGGTGCGATAATGTTGGCGCTCAAACACCCATCCAGGTTCCGATTCGCAGGGTCGTTGAGCGGAGCGATCACGTTTCCGCGGGCTATGAATGATACCTTGCGCCCGGCCGAGCGGGCGTTGTTTCCGAGTCTGCAAAGAGCATTTGGAGAACGGCAAAACGGCTCTGTTAACGCTCATGATGTATTCTACCTCTATCGGCAGACCCCCAAAGATTCGCTCCCATACCTCTATCTGGCAACCGGTATCCAGGATGGGTTCCGCGGCTTCCTCCCGGCACACAGGGCGTTTACTGATCTTCTTCGGACATACGGCGCTGCCTATGAATACCACGAGACTCAAGGAGCGCACAATTGGCAGTACTGGGATCAGGAGATTCAGCCCCTGATCTATCGGATGCGTGCAATTCTGGACTTCTAGCCGCAACGGTGCCTTGATGGGTAGCACCAGTGCTATCAAAATATCGTCAAGCCTCACTGTCGGCTTGCTCCTGAGCGTGTCGTTCCCGATGCTCCACGAGCCGATTGCTGCTGAGGTCGTGCAAACGCAGGAGTTCAGGGGCCAGAATGCAAAACCCCCAGATGTCCCTGATCGTTGGAAGGGGCTTATCGGAGAGTATGCTCTGGGGAGAGATACGGTCTCTGTGCTTGAGCGTGACGGGCTTCTCGCCGTTCTGTCAACGTCGGGCAACGTCTATCTCCTGCGGGAGGATCAGCGCGATGTCTACCGAATTGACGATCCGAATTCACCGCTTGGTGGTTCGATCGCTTTCCGGCGCGGGGAGCGAGGGCAAGCGATCCTGTTGGAGAGCGCGCGAGGGCAACTCAAAAGCTTGTTCATCGAAGGGCCCGGCAGAGCATTCAGGATAAAACCATCGAAGCCGGTGGAAATTCTCCGAGCACAGGCCTTGCGGGCACGACCACCCGTAGAAACCGGCAATTATGCGAAGTCCGAACTGGTCGAGCTCACAGCCCTTGATTCAACGGTTGGGCTTGACATTCGCTACGCTACCACGAACAACTTCATGGGGGCAGTTTTCTATTCACAGGCACGGGCGTTCCTGCAGCGCCCTGCGGCGGAAGCACTTGTGCGTGCCCATCGAGCGTTGAAGAAACTTGGATACGGCCTTCTTGTGCACGATGCCTACCGGCCGTGGTACGTAACCAAGATGTTCTGGGATGCAACACCCAATCACCAGAAGATCTTTGTTGCGGATCCTTCGAGAGGTTCACGCCACAATCGGGGTTGTGCCGTTGATCTGTCACTTTATGATCTCACCACCGGGAAACCCGTGGAGATGGTGAGTGGCTACGATGAGTTCTCGTACCGTGCGTTCTCTGCCTATCAGGGCGGCACCTCACTGCAGCGGTGGCACCGCGATCTCCTTCGCAGAGTTATGGAGAAAGAAGGATACACGATATATGAGTGGGAGTGGTGGCATTTTGATTATCGGGACTGGCGGCGTTATCCGATCGGGACGGCTACGTTTGAAGAAATTCACTAGTGTCGAGTCCGAGGGATTCATTGAAGAAGTCATCAACACTCATTTATTCGAATTCATCTTGTTTTGTGCGGCTTTGGTCGGTAGACTTATTCTCAGCCACAGGTCGTCAGACTCCGACGGACTCTGTCGAGCTCACCCGCCAGAACGCGTAGCGGGCTGGTAAGCCTTTGGCTTAGGGGTACTTGTGGGTCGAGACACTAGGATGGGAGCCTCGTCGGGAAGCTTGACAATTGCACAAAGCTCCTCTAATTTGATTTTTCACAATGAGATCCTCACGATCCCAGCATAGCGGACGAGAGAGTAACGTGCAGCTCGATGCCGTCAGAGAAAAGAAAGCCATCGCTCTGAGCTCCGTCGTGGCTGCGGTGTTCCTGACCGGCGCGAAGCTGGCGGTTGGGCTCATGACCAACAGTCTCGGTATCCTCTCGGAGGCAGCACACTCCGGTCTGGATTTCCTTGCGGCGGCAATGACATTGTTCGCTGTCAGCATATCTGATAAGCCGGCGGATGAAGACCACCGATATGGTCACGGAAAACTCGAGAATATCTCCGCTCTCTTTCAGACTGGCTTACTGCTGATTACGTGTGGCTGGATTGTCTGGGAGGCTGTGGATCGACTAACCACCGGCGCTGTACATGTCGAGGCCAACGTGTGGGCGTTTGCAGTTGTCGGGTTATCGATCGTGATTGACACCAGCCGCTCCCGCGCACTCATGCGCGTGGCAAGGAAGTACGGAAGTCAGGCCCTGGAGGCTGACGCGCTGCATTTCTCCAGTGATATCTGGTCTTCCCTCACAGTTCTTGCAGGGCTTGTTTTCGTCACGTTGGGTTTCCCAAGCGTCGACTCGATAGCCGCTATTGGCGTCGCCCTGCTTGTCCTTTTTGTCAGTTACCGTCTGGGGCGGCGCACGATTGATGCCTTGATGGATCGCGCCCCTGAGGGAATTACCAGGTCGGTTGAGGAGACCATTCGGTCTGTTGAGGGTGTCGAAGAGCTGCGGGCGCTGCGGATGAGAACATCCGGGGCAAAGGTGTTTATCGATGCAACAGTGGCAATCAAGCGGACGACACCGTTTGAGCAAGCCCATCATGTAATGGACAATATCGAGCGTGTCATCTACGCCCTACAGCCGAACGCCGACCTTATGGTTCATGCCGAACCGTTCCGGAGCAAGGATGAAACTGTGATTGACGCCGTCCGGATGATCGTCCTCAACAAGGGCTTACGGGCCCCGCACAACCTTGAAGTGCACCAGTCAAAGGGGAAATACTACATCGACTTCGATGTGGAGTACCAAAAAGGCAAGACATTTGTCGAGGCTCATCGGCTGGCGGCAGACATCGAGGAGCAGATCCACGCGGAGGTGCCGTCTGTAGAGAAAGTGACGATCCATCTGGAAGAGTATCTCACCGACGAAGGTGAATTGGTGGATGCCACGTCGATGGAGAGGGGGCTCAGGGAGAACATTCGATCACTGATTCTTCGGGACAGAAGAGTGGTTGAATGCACCGATCTCACCGTTCTGAGGCAGGGCGCGAAGTACCACGTTACGTTTACTTGCCTGATTGACAGATCCAGGACGCTGGCCGATGTCCATCAGATCATTTCTGAGCTGGAGACGCAGCTCTATGCGCAGTTTCTACAGGTTCGGCGGTTCACAATCCACGCTGAGCCGCTGTGAAGTCCCCAGTCGCGACACCCCTCGGGCAATCAGCCGATAGGAACGAGCGGCTTACCTTTAAACATCTCCCAATCGTCTGATTGCTTGTGCCGACAATTGTGGCTATCTTCTTCGCGCACAATACCAGGCAAATGCTTCATGTCATCTGACAAGAAACTACGTATCCTGATCGTTCTCGCCCTTCTCGTTGGATGGGTGATCGTCGTTCTGTTCCGTTCCGGCACGGCGTGGGGAGGATAGGAGAATTGGCGATCGGCGCTTGACAAGAGCCAATGGGCGATCGAAAATCTGAAATTGAAAATCCCAACGCGAAGCTTCCCATGACGCAATCGATCGCTGCCAAGACCGCTGGCCGGCTGCTCTCTCTCGATGTGTTCCGCGGCGCGACCATCGCCGGCATGATGCTGGTGAACAATCCGGGCGCGTGGGCATATATCTATCCGCCGTTTCGCCACGCAGCGTGGAACGGTTGGACATTCACCGACCTGATCTTTCCCTTCTTTCTCTGGATCGTGGGCGTGGCGATGACATTCTCCTTCTCCAAACGATTGGAACAGGGTGCGGATCGGACGAAATTGCTCCTCCACGCGCTGCAGCGGGCAGCGATCATCTTCGCGATCGGTCTGTTTCTCAGCGGCTTTCCCTTTGGTCTGCTGTTCGGGCATCAGTTTAGCCTGGCGGGCATCAGAATACCGGGGGTGCTTCAACGGATCGCGATCTGCTATTTCATTGCGAGCGTCATTGTTCTCTACTCAGGCATAACGTGGCAGATACGGTGGACGGTCTTGTTCCTCATCGTCTATTGGATTCTTGTCAAAACGGTACCGGTTCCTGGGTTTGGTGTAGGCGTGCTTGAGCCGATGGGAAGTCTGGTATGGTACATCGACTCGACAGTGTTGAGCGGACACACCTGGTCGGGTGCACCGGCACCCGGCTTCGATCCCGAGGGAATTCTGAGCACGCTCCCCGCCATTGCCACGACGCTTTTCGGAGTGTTGACGGGACATTTCATCCGGTCGGACCGCGGCCCTGAGGAGAAAACGGCGTGGATGTTCGTCTATGGCAGTGCGCTGATGTTCGCAGGCGTGTTCATGGACAACTGGCTTCCTATCAACAAAAACCTCTGGACATCATCCTACTCCGTATTCATGGCAGGCATTGCACTGAATATCTTCGCTTGCTGTTACTGGCTGATCGACGTGCGAGGAAACAAGAGGGGGACAGAGTTTTTCCAGATCTACGGTCTCAATGCGATCACCATGTTCGCTCTTGCCGGCCTCATCGGGCGTCTGACGGCAGTCTGGAAAGTCACCGGTCCGGAAGGAACCCCGATCTCTCTGAAGACATATTATTACCAGCTACTGTTTGTGCCCATCGGCGACCCCATGATAGCCTCCTTCCTCCATTCTGTGGCGTTCATGCTCGGTCTGTTCGCTATCGCCTATCTCATGTATCGATTCAACGTGATCATCAAAGTCTGAGGAAAGCAGTTGTCGACGACCGTCGCAGACTCGAGGCCCGATGCGGCGAACTACGATCAGCAGAAATTCGCCATAGGCCTCTCACTGGCTGTTGGCTTCTTGATGCTGATGGGCAAGACGTACGCGTACATCCTCACCGGTTCCGTCGCTATCCTCTCGGATGCGACTGAATCGGTCGTCCACATGTTTGCTGTTTCCTTCGCTGCGTTTAGCGTGCGGCTGAGTTTCAAACCCGCCGATCACACTCATCCCTACGGCCATGAAAAGGTCGCGTTCTTCTCTGCTGGCATGGAAGGGATGATGATAGTCACCGCGGCCGTCTATATCATTTACACGTCCATCGCGAAATGGATCGTAGGTCTCCACCTGGAGAACCTGGAATTCGGGACTCTGATCACGGCTGCAGCGGCCGTCGTCAATGGCATCCTTGGGGGCTATCTTGTCTGGAAGGGTCGGCGCACGAAATCACTCATCCTGATCGCAAATGGCAGGCACGTACTGACGGACTCGTGGACCAGCTTTGCAGTTATTGCGGGACTCTTGATGGTGATGTGGACCGGATGGCTGCCGTTCGATCCGATCATTGCCATTCTGGCGGCGATCAATATCTTGTGGTCCGGAGGGAAACTGATCCGGCAGTCGGTCGGTGGCTTGATGGATGAGGCTGATCCTGCTTTTGAACGCCAGTTACGAAAGGCGCTCGATTCGGAAACACAGAGGCGTGGCTTATGGCACCACGAACTGCGCTACCGTCATACCGGCACGTCGATGTGGGTTGAGTTTCACCTCTTGTTTCCAAAAGGCTGCACGATTGAAGAAGCACACTGGAAAGCTACGGAAATAGAAGCGGCGTTGAAGGAATCGATGCCCGTTTCGCTTAATATTATCACCCACCTTGAACCGCGAGAAGAGCACGACGAGACGCACAAGCATCTTAAGGCTGCGACGGAGTAGGAGACAACACCCCCCACATAACCTACCAGCGCCGAAAGCCAAAACGCCCGCTGTCGCTATCGCTGTGAAGCGGGCGTTCCAGGTCTGATTCGCGAGGATCACTTCGTGAATTCCGCGTCGAGCGTTATGTTCACAGTCTCTCCGACAATCAACCCTCCCGTCTCAAGGGCGTTGCTCCATTTCAATTTGTAGTCGAACCGATTTACCGAGGCCGTGGCCTTCCAGGAACTCATGGTGTTCCCCCACGGCGTCTTGACCGAGCCATTGAAGATCGCGTCAAAGGTCACCCTTTTCGTGACATCCCTGATGGTGAGGTCGCCCGTGATCTTGTACTGCTTGTCGCCCACCTTCTGGAACGAAACGCCCTTGAATCTGATCTCGGGGAACTTCTCGGCGTTGAAA
>VGWB01000203.1 GCA_016873755.1 Ignavibacteria bacterium
GGCGGATACCTCGGCTCAGCCCGGTTGAGAATAGTCAGCCCGCTCCCTGGACTACCCACATAGACCTTGTCCTTAGCAGGAAGTACCTCCCAGAGCCGAAGGGTGATCAAGCCTGTGTTCGTGTCGAATCGCGACCAAATACCGTCTCTGTACGAACAGAGTCCTCCCCTGGTGGAGATCCAGAGTGCCCCCTCTTCATCAACGCGGATCTCCCGAATTTCGTTGTTAATCAGGCCATCGGAGGTAGTGAGAAAATGCACCTCATCGTTTCCATCGATGTACCCGAGGCCTGATGATTCGTTGGCGAACCAGACCGTGCCGTTTGAATCAGCCGCCAGCGTATTGATTCTCTCCCTCTCGGCGCGCAGCCCTTCATCTTGTGTCCAATGCTTCCACGTCCCGTTCCTCCACCGGCTGATGCCTCCGTATGTGGCAAACCACAGAGCGCCATCGGGTGTTTCCGCAAAGCCGTATATCCGGCCGTTCACCAATCCCTCGCGCGTCCCCCAGCGCTCGAAGCGCCCGTTCTCATACATAAATGCACCCGGCTGCTTCGGATCGTTGTAGAGCACGCTCATACCCAGGAACCATAACCTTCCCCGACGATCCTTGCGGATCTTGTGAACACGGGGGGCGTCCAGTCCTTCGCGCTGCCCAAAGTGTTTCCAGGCCCTCCCATCCCAGCGGAACGCGCCCTCGAACGACGCTCCGCTGCAAATCCAGACATTTCGATCATCGTCTTCGAGTATTCCCGTGATCCTGTTCAAGACTCTTCCGTTGATTGCTTCGACGTGCACCACACCCCCGTCAGGCCGAATGATCTCCAAGCCGCGAAGCGTGCCCAGCCAGAGAGAGCCATCGCTTGTCCGACAGATCTCGTGCACGCCATTTCGCAGATCGGCAAAGGGGTATCTCCGATACGTCCACCGCTGCGAGGATGACTTGAACAAGAAAAGCCCCTTCTCAGTCCCGACCCACAAGTCGCCGTTTGATCGGAATCTGAGCATCAGCGTGTTCTGCATCTCTGAGACCACGGGATCGAGCGCCCGCCAGACTCCTCGTTGGCGAATCCGGATATTGCCCGGCTCATAGGCTGCGAAAACGTCGCCGTTCGGGGCAGTCTCAAGAGATTGAACCAAAGCGGATCGTTCCGTTCGACTTCGGCGGGCCGGAACTCCGCGACTCCATTCCCAGAGGCCCTGGCTCCCCTGAGGCAGTGCCACCGCGGCGACTCCGTTTCCGAAGGAGTCTTCGACTACGGCTTTGATGCTCAACGTCGTGGTTGCTGCGCGGATGTGCAGGGACCAGACGCTACCGTCCCAACGGTACAGTCCGTCGTACGTGCTAACCCATACAAATCCAGATTTGCTCCTCCAGAGATTCGGTTGACCATCCGTCATCGGATTTGAAGGCAAGGCAATGCGTTCGAGCCGGTTGTTTTCATAGAGGTACAGACCGTGGACCTCGAGCACCAGGCTCTTTCCTACGCCGTAGGGGGCAATCCCGAGGACATTCTCGTCGGTTGAGTCCTCGCGCGTCGGCACGCGCTGGAATCCCTTCTTCCCTCCCGCATAGAGGTGTTCCCTGACCACGACAAGAACGCTATCGTGTGAATGAGGTGCGATGCACTTGGGCGACAAGGCGGGAATGCCGTGCTTGTCTCGGATAGCGGTCCAACGGAAGCCGTCATACCAGGCGATCCCGGCTTGCGTCACGGCCCATACCGTCCCATTTGGTGTTTCAACAACGTCGATCACTCTGTCTGAGGGGAGCCCGGATTCCGTAGTAAAACGAGCCCAACGCCACACTTCTCTGAAGGACTCCCATTGTGCCTTGGCTGGTTGAGTGACAAGCCAAAGGGGGCCAACTGTGATCAGTACGGAGAGGAAGGTCGTACTGAGCACACCTCGACCAGTTGGTAATCGTTCCATAGACGATACCCTTACCACTTGTTCATAGAGTTCTTTTCGCTCGCTTGTTCTCAGGCGGGATAGCTCCATCCTGCGGAGCGGTCCGGGAAGAGACTCAGGAATACGCGGTGCGGTGGAAGTACGCTCTTCCGGGCGTTCTGGCCAACGTTACGAAACTAACTTGAGAACAGCAACAGGATCGATTTCCCGGCTAGCGGGAGGAGGTGAAACGTCTGCGGCGGTTCCGCACGTAATCGACGAAGATATACTGGCCGAGGGTGTTGGGGGAAGAATAGTATGCGCGGCCCTGGTTCGCTTTCGTGAATTCTTCGACGAAATTTATGAGGTACGGATCACGGGCAACCATAAACGTGCTGACGACGATTTTCTCCCTCCGGCATTGTACAGCCTCGTCCAGAGTTTTGTTCACGATGCGCGGATCCAGGCCAAGGGGATTCTTGTACAACCTTCCGGTATCATCGAACATGGCAGAGGGTTTACCGTCGGTAACCATAAAGATCTGTTTGTTGATGTTGCCGCGGCGGCGAAGGAGACTGCGCGCCAACTGGAGGCCGGACCGGGTGTTGGTGTGATACGGGCCGACGTTCACGAAGGGAAGCTCGTTGAGGCTTACGAGCTTTGCCTCATCACCAAAGACGACGAGACTCAGATAATCCTTGGGAAACCGCGTCCGGATAAGCTCGGCAAGTGCAAGGGCAACCTGCTTGGCAGGCGTGATCCGATCTTCCCCGTACAGGATCATGCTGTGACTGATGTCCAGCATCAGGATGGTCGCGCAGCTTGTCGTATGCTCCGTTTCGTAGACCTCCAGATCGTCTTCCGTAAGACGGAAATGCTCAATCCCGTCGCGCTTGAACGCGTTGGTCAATGTAGATGTCATGTCGATGTTCGTCGGTTGATCGCCGAATGACCACTTCTTTGTCTCGCTCAGCCGGTCGATTCCCTTGCCCGTGAACGGAGTCTCGTGCGAGCCTTCCGGTGACTTCTTCAGGGAGGTGAAGATCTCCCTGAGTGCATCCTGGCGGATGCGCTGAATCCCACGGGTCGTAAGCACAACGATGCCTTTCGCATCGTCGATGAGACCCTGCTCCTTCAGCTTGTTGATGAAGTCATCAAGGCCCAGGGATTCATCAAACAGGGCGTACTGACCGGCGAGTTGCCGCATCCATTCGAGAGCTTCCTCGGCGTCACCGCTTGTCTGGATCAGCAAATGACTGAAGAGGGACGTGAGCGACTGCAGCCGCTGCTCGTCCGTCAAGGACCCCGGTGTCCATTTGCTGTAGCGGAAGATCATATGAGTTCACGGTCTGCAGTGATCAGTTCCATCATCAACCTCCCGTCTGCGATCCCAATCTTCGCTCACCAACGACGAAAGGCACACACCTCTCCGCCAGAAAGAATGGCGGGTCTGCTCCTCGACAGCCGTCCCGGTTTCTTCGGGACGAGCCTCAGGCTGTCCAAAAAGGAGCAAATGTCGTTCTTCGTCCCACTTGGGAAGCAGTGGGACTCACAATGACCTTTTGGTCAGCAGGCTCGTCTGTCTCGCAGAGCAAGACGAGACGGCTGGCGGAGGGGTGTGTGTGTTTTTGAAGTTTCTTCAAGTCGCAACGCTAAGATTCCTCTTCCATCCCTTTGCCTTTCGCACTGAAGATGCTCCCCACGAGATCCTTGTACGACGTTTTGCGATCGACCTCGTCCTTGGCAATCCTTGACGACTGATGGAGTGCATCCAGCGCAAACTCCATGGCGGAGCCGAGCTCATACTTGTTCGATTCGGAGAGCTTCATCTGCTTCTTCGTCAATTCACGGAGTCCCTTGACCTTGTCCAGTTCCTCGAAATACCGATCGAGGGACATATCGTCGGCGATTTCGACTTGGTTGCCGGACTCAAACCATCCGATGATCTTTCCATACTCGGAATCATCCTGCTGCCGGGTTTCCCCCTGGCGCTTCACACGGCGCTGGAGAGGGTCGGGGAAGTACCGTTTGAAGACCTCGCGGACCGCCTTGCCGATCAGCGCCTTGCCCACTTTGACAGCGCCTTCCTGTTCGCCTTCGAACACAAGCTCGATCTTGCCGGTTATTCCCGGCAAAGCGAAGGGTAGGTCGCAAATGCGCGGCACGACATATCTGTCTCCAGCGCGGACAGCCCGCCTCTCCGCGTTGCTGATGAGGTTCTCCATAGCTGAGATCGTGAGTCGGGCGCTGACGCCGGATTTCTGGTCGACGTATTCGCTCTTCCTAGCTTCGAAAGCCGCCTGCTCGATGATCTCACGGAAATAGAACGGGATGATGATCTCACGGCCATCCCGTTGAACCCACGCCTCCTGCTCCGTAATCTTGATTGCGTCTTCGATGGCACGCGGATAGTGGGTGATGATTTGGGAGTCGATCCGGTCTTTGAGCGGCGTAATGAGATTGCCGCGGTTGGTGTAGTCTTCGGGGTTCGCCGTGAACACGATCATCAGGTCGAGAGGGATACGAACGTTAAATCCCCGGATCTGGATGTCTTTCTCTTCCATGATGTTGAAGAGGCCGACCTGTATGCGCGGCTGCAGGTCGGGGAGCTCATTGATCGCGAAGATCCCGCGGTTCGTCCGGGGGATGATGCCGAAATGGATTACGCCTTCGTGCGAGTAGTGAAGTCGCTGCGATGCCGCTTTGATGGGATCGATGTCTCCGATCAGATCGGCGATGGTAACGTCGGGGGTTGCGAGCTTCTCTCCGAACCGGCGCTCGCGATGCAGCCAGTCGATCTCGACCTCGTCTCCATGTTGTCTCACAAGATCCGTACAGCGCTTGCAGACGGGCCTGTACGGGTCGTCGTTGATCTCGCACCCTTTGATGTAAGGAATGTACTCATCGAGCAACGACGGGAGCATGCGCACGATGCGGGACTTGGCCTGACCGCGAAGTCCCAGCAGAAGGATATCATGCCGTGCGAGGATTGCGTTCTGGATTGCCGGAATCACCGTCTGGTTGTATCCGATGATGCCCGGGAAGAGCGGCTCGCGGTTCTGGAGCTTTCTGATGAGGTTGCTTCGCATCTCATCTTTCACGGCCTGAACGTTGTAGCCGCTCCGCCTCAATTCACCAATTGTTGATGGACGTCCCATGCTCTCCCTGGTCCTCCTGTTTCTTAATTTCCATTCCCTGCGTCTTTCTCGCCACTTGCCTGCTCCCCATCCTCTCTTTGCTTTCAACCATTTACTTTCTACCTTATAAGCAGTGTCTGTCCGAATCATGGATACAATTCATAAAACACTTGTCATCCGATTTAGTTCCATTGGCGATCTCGTCCTGGCATCGCCGCTCCTCAGGGTTCTGCGGGCACGGTTTCCCGACGGTCAGATTGATTTCGTGACGCGAAAAGAATATGCCGAGCTGGTACGATCCAACCACAACTTGAACTACACGTACGAGTTGGATACATCGGAAGGATTCGACGGCCTCCGCGCGCTGAAAAAGAGAATCAAGGCCGAGGGATACGAGCTCATCCTGGATATCCACGACAGCTTGCGGAGCAAATACCTGCGCAGTATCCGGGGACCACGTCGTATCCTTGTACTCAACAAGCGGATCCTTGAGCGCTCTCTCCTCGTCGGGATGAAGAAGAACATCTACAAGGAGATCGTCTCGGTGGTGGACCGATACATCGAGCCGCTGAGCCAGTTCGGTGTTGTCAACGATGGAAAGGGGCTGGAGCTTCATATACCGGATGAGGTCCTCTTTGGCCTCTCCGGCAAGATGGCAAAGCTCCGCCTGGACCGGTTCGAGAAGATCATCGGTCTCTGTCCTGGGGCCCGGCACAACACGAAACGATGGGCGACCGATCGTTACGCAGAAATCGGTGTTCGGTGTGCGAGCGATATGGATGCAAAGGTGTTCATCTTTGGCGGCCCGGATGAGACGGAGCTCTGTACTGCGTTGGCGGATCGGATCAACCGGGAAGTAGGGACAGAACGGGCGAGTCACTTCTGCAACCAGCTGAGCCTGCTCGAAACCGCTGCAGCTATGGAATACTGCGACGTGGTTGTGTCAAACGACACGGGTCTTATGCATCTCGCCACCGCTATGAACAGGAAAGTGGTGGCGATCTTTGGATCGACAGTGAGAGAGTTCGGCTTCTTTCCTTACGACGAGAGCGCTGTTGTTCTCGAAAGGGCGGGGTTGTACTGCCGGCCGTGCTCGCATATCGGACGGAGGGAATGTCCGGAGAAGCATTTTCGATGCATGCTGGAAATTGGGGTTGATGATGTGTATGGAAGAGTGAGAGAGTTCCTGCAGGAGGTGTCGTGAGGGCGTGCGCGGAGCTCCTTCACGGCAGGCCACTGAATGGTGGAAGGAAGATTCGTACGTTCAAGCGGGGGCTATGACTCTGGAAAGATGGTGATC
>VGWB01000204.1 GCA_016873755.1 Ignavibacteria bacterium
TGATCACCAGATGCGTACAACACAAAAAATAGATAGCCCGCCTTGCCACCCTCGTCTGGAAATGCAACCGACACGCACAGTTGGGGAGAAGGAGGAGGAAGCCCTTCGGGCTGAGCCCTCAGGACGAAGCCCAATGTGTCGATGGTTTGAGTGTTGCATCCTGGTCAATAGCGGGCTATATAGCTTAACGCAACCGTTGTCGTGAGAAAGAACTCCAGGTCGTCAGACCCCCGCACAGCCCTGCATCATCCACGGGGCAAGTATACATAGTGTTCTCCCTCTCGGCAATTGAATTGTGATGGAAGGTGTCACTGGCGGGACAGTGTGTCCTAGTGGGGGGATGGGCGGTAATTCAGAGCGCCTTGCCAATCAGTTCCGGAAGATGGTTTCGGTAACTCCGGCTCATCGTCAATTGCGTTCCATCGCGCAGGATGACCACATACTCGCCGTGAAACCAGGGTTGGAGCTCTTTAATCTTCTCCATGTTCACAAACGTCGAGCGATGAATTCGGATGAACTGGTTAGGATCCAGTTTTTTCTCAATCGCGCTCATCGTTTCGCGCAGCAGGTGCGTTTCATTTCCGACATGCAGGCGGACATAGTTTCCCGCTGCTTCAATCCAGTCAATTTCTTCGGTCTTCAAGAAGAAAACGCGTCCGCCCGACTTCACAACCAGCCGACTTGCCTGCCGCCGCGCGGCTCGGAGTCCTTCAAGCAGCGCGAGCACTCGTTCACGCGCGTCGCCTTGCTCCTGTTGTTCGATGTACGACTTCGCCCGCTGGAGGGCATTGTGGAACCGCTCTTTGTCAAACGGCTTCAGGAGATAATCCAGCGCGTGCACCTCGAACGCCTGGACTGCATATTGGTCGTACGCGGTCACGAAAAGCACAGCGGGGAGATGATCTTGGTCAAGTGCTTCCAACACACCGAAACCATCTACCCCCGGCATTTGAATGTCCAGAAAAAGCAGATCCGGCAGCTTCGTGCGGATTGCTTCAACAGCATCGCGACCATTCGTGCATTCAGCGATCACCTCAACACTGTGATCGTTCTTCAGCATCTCCAGGATCTTCTGCCGTCCTAGCTGCTCGTCATCAACGATGATCGCCCGCAGTCGCTTCGATTCAGCCATCGTCCGTGCCTCCTTGCTCATCTCTTTTGTATCCGGGGTCTAGCCACAACCCGTCTCCACCTTCTGCCAAAATGCGCTTCTCCGCCTCAATGCCGATCATGTTGAGAGACGAAACAAGAGGTCCAAAAGTTACATCAGGCTCCGACGAAAAAGAAAACCCGGCTACCGTGAGCCGATAGCCGGGGATCATTCTCATTTCTGAGTTTTTGGTGACTCTACTCCTGCTTCTTGGGCTTCCAATTCACATCAAGCATTTCACTTTCAGGGATTACGGACAGTCTTGCAGCCTCCACTTTTGACCGGTAAACTGCCACATCTCTTGCAAACAGATCGTTGAATTCCTTCAGTGCGTTTTCCAGAATGACTTCGGCCTGCTGCCGGTACGTATTCTGTGTTGGTGTCGGTGCATCCCATGATGAAGACAGAGATCGGAGAACATAGCCCAATCGAGCAGAAGCTGTGTTCGGCCTGCGACTCATCCCCTGAACACGATCCGGTTCATCAGCAAATTGGTCTGCGACCGTTGTGAGCTTCTTCTTCAGGGCCTCTGATGCGTTCTTCAAATCTTTCGCTGTATCATCCGTGCGATCTTTGATCTGACCGAGCACATACTCGATGGCTTTCCGTGTCTTCTGAATGCGGTCGATTGCTTCAGCAACCACCTCCACGCGCTGGCCGACGCTGAGGATGGCTTCATACTTCTGCCGACGTTCATCGAGCGCAAGACTCGCACGCGGGTCGGCCAGGACCTCTGCTGTCTGCACAGCTTCAACCTTGCCGAGCTTTATCCGAACAGCGTATTTGTCGGGCAACACTTCCGGCCCCTGCGGCGTGAACTCTTCATCTCTCGGTGGAGTGAAGCGCGGTTGCCTGAAGCCGTCGCGGCGGAGATTCCATGAGACACGGTTGATCCCCTTCTCCATCGGACCGTCAAGCTTGCGGATCACCTTCCCTTCTCCATCCAGAATTTCAATCTTCACTCTCTTCTTTTCCTTTTGATCCCGCTGATCCTCGGGGTCTAATTCCGGCCGATCATCTTTCGCTTTCTCTTCCTCCTTCGGCGGATTCACACTGTAGGTGATGAGCGCACCATATGGTCGCCCCTCACCTCTGAACATCGCATCGCCCGGGAAGTGATAGCCATCCATTTGCCGAACCTGGTGTTGAATGGCCGACGGGATTTCAAAGATATGAAGCGGTTTCTCCAGCAGTCCGCGGGTGACAGCTCGCAGGGGTCGAATATCGTCAAGTATGTAGGCTGCCCTGCCGTGTGTTCCGACCACAAGATCGTGCTCGCGCGGATGTACTATGAGCGCCATTGCTGACACCGTTGGAAATCCGTGCGTCCATTTCATCCAGTTCTTCCCGTCATCGAGGCTGATCCAGAGGCCGACCTCCGTGCCGAGATACAGGAGTTCTCTTTTCACGGGATCCTGCTCGATAACAAGAGCGTACCCCCAGAGGGATTTCGACCCAGCGGTTGGGTCGTTTTTTGTCAGGGCCGTCCAGCTTTTTCCAAAGCTGTCGGTTTTGTAGACGTACGTTTTCCAATTGCTTCGCCGATGATCATCAAAGACTACGTACGCTGTGCCCGCGTCGAACTTGGATGCCTCGATGTGGGCCACCCAGGTGTTCTTCGGCACATCTGGAATCCGGTCTCCGGCATTCGTCCATGTTGCACCGCCATCCTGTGTACTGTGTATGTTTCCATCGTCGGTTCCAACCCAGATCACGCCTTGCCGCACGGGGCTAGGTGCTATCGTCAAGATCGTGGTGTAATTCTCCGCCCCAGTGACATCCTTGGTCAAACCGCCGCTCTCGGCCTGTTTCTGTTTTGTGGTATCATTTGTCGTCAGATCCGGACTGATGATCGTCCAGCTATTGCCCCGATCGGTGCTTTTATGAAGAAACTGGCTTCCATAATAGATCGTCTTCGGATCGAAAGGGTCAACTGCAATACCTGCGTTCCAATTGAACCGAAGCTCCACACCGTCCGGTCCCCAGGGCCGGATGTCTTTCCGCTCTCCCGTCTTCCAGTTGAACCGGATGAGAAAACCTCCCTGCGACATCGCGTATCCGAAGCTCGGATCTGACGGATCGACCAGGGTGGCAAATCCGTCGCCGAATCCCACTTCATTCCAATGCCAGTTGCGGATGCCTCCATTTTCCCACACGTTGCTGGGGCCCCGCCAGGAGCCGTTGTCCTGCATGCCGCCATACACGTTGTACGGCACCTCCATATCGACATTGATGTGATAGTACTGTGCGAGGGGGAGGTTTTCCACAAAGCGCCATGTTTTTCCTCTATCGTAGCTGATCGCGACGCCGCCGTCGTTGCCGTCGATCAATACATTTCCATCGGAGGGATGGATCCAGAGTGCGTGATGATCCGAGTGAACACGAGATCCGGGGGTGATGTTCGTAAACGATTTTCCGCCATCCGTGCTGACGGTGAGATTTGTATGAAGGCTGTATACCCGATTCTCATTCTGCGGATCAACGCGTATGTCTGCATAATAGAATGGACGCGGGTTGATCGTACGGGAGTCGTTAACCATCTTCCACGATCGGCCGGCGTCCTCAGATCGGTACAGGGCGTTCCTTTTGGCTTCAATGAGTGCGTAGACAATTTCGGGGTTGCTGCGCGCGATTGCCACGCCCATACGCCCGAGGTCCCCCTTTGGCAAGCCTTCCCCGTCACCGATGCGCTTCCACGTTTCGCCTCCATCATAGCTCACGTAGAGCCCGCTGCCCGGTCCGCCAGATTTAAAGAACCATGGCCACCGGCGATATTCCCACATCGCGGCGAAGAGCTTGTTGGGATTGGTTGGATCCATGACAAGATCCGCGCATCCCGTCTTATCGTTTACGTAGAGCACCCTCTTCCAGGTTTTCCCTCCATCAGTTGTCTTGAACACACCACGCTCGGGATTTTCACCCCACATCTGTCCCATCGCTGCTGCATAGGCAAGCTCCGGGTTGGTGGGATGAAGAACGATTCTGTGAATGCGCTCCGTCCGATCAAGTCCGAGATGCGACCACGTGGTTCCGCCATCAAGACTTTTATACACGCCGTTGCCTACGCTGGCGCTGTTGCGCGGGTTCCCCTCGCCCGTTCCTACCCAGACAGTTGATGGATTCGCCTGAAAGATCGCAACAGCCCCAACGGCAGCGACCGGCTGTTCGTCAAACAGCGGTCGCCACGACGTGCCGCCGTTTGTAGTTTTCCAAACACCTCCTGTTGCCGCACCAATGATGATGATATGAGAATTTGACGCAACAGCATCAATGCTCCCGATCCGGCCGCTCATGCCGGCAGGACCGATACTGCGTGCTTTCATGCCCGCAAAAAGTGCTGTGTCTGGTTGCGCGTAGCTCACTGCGGCACCGACAAACACCAAGGTGGTAAGCCGCAGGATGGCAAGACATATCTTGTTCTTCACAATAATCCTCCTTGGGAACGAAGGGAAGGTTGTGACCTCCTCAAGAAAATGCGCGTTTCAAATGGATTTCCTGACGCTTCATGCTGACAGAGTAGACGAAATGCTGCAAGCGTGCTGCTGAGTATTGCAAGACTGCTCTGGCGCCGATCGCTGAGTCGAGGACGGATACAGAAGAATCTCCATACAGCAAAGTAGGTTAACAGCCTCTTCAAGATCAGCGCTTACGTATCACGCGTGTGATGCCTGCTCCACACTAGTTCTTTGACTCCACAACCGGCGGTTTCCCAAGCACGTCTTCAATGCTTAGATTATTGACGGGTCCCAGGTTCAGGTCACGCAAACCTTTCTCAATCACCTTCCGGTCTCCAACAATGATGATTGCCACCGCCTCGGGATCAAGGTACTTCTTTGCCACACGTACAACGTCCTCTTTCGTCACGGAAAGCACACGCTGCACGTACGTATTAAAATAGTCATCTGGCAGACTGTAGGTCACTACTTCTCCAAGCTCCCCGGCGATTTGTGACGCGGTCTGGAACGACCTGGGGTATCGCAGCGCAAGGTAGTTCTTTGCCCGTGTGAGTTCTTCATCAGAAGAGGGTTGGAGTATGCGCGTCAGCTCATTCATGAACTCTGTGAGGGCTTTGTCGGTAACTGCGCTTTGCACTGCTGATCCTGCGAGAAACGGCCCGGGCAATAGCCGAAAATCGAATGACGAACCGGCTCCATATGTGTACCCATGCTGCTCGCGGAGGTTTTGGTTCAGTCGGGAGGTAAAAGAGCCGCCGAGGATCGTGTTCATCACAACCAGGGGGAAATAATCCTCCGTAAGTCGCTCGGCCCCGATGCGGCCAATCCGGATCTCTGATTGGGCTGCCTCCGGCTTGTCGACCAGATAGATCTGCCGCTGCCGAACCTGTTTCGGCCTGGTCCACGATGCCTTTGAAGCCGGCTTTCGTCCCCATGACCCAAAGGCTGCCTCGAACTTCGGCAGGATTGTCTGCGGCACAACGTCCCCTACAACGACAATGGTTGCATTCCCTGCGTGGAAGAACAAGGAGTGGAACTTCCGCAAATCATCGACCACGAAGGCATGGATGCTCCTCTCGGATCCAAGCGTCGGGATGCCATACGGATGCTGAGCACCAAAAAGCGTCCTATTGAACAGGACGCTCGCAATCGCCCGCGGCTCATCATGCCACTGCAGCAATGTCGTAAGGCGTTCCTTTTGCTTGCGCCCCAGCTCGGTAGCCGGAAACGTCGGGCGCATGGCGATATCGGCCATTAACGGGAGCGCCTCATCGATCTTGCCGAGCGGGGTGTGCAGCGTAATGCTCGAGGTGTGCATGCCCGCGTTGGTCCGGATGCTCGCACCAAGGAAATCGATTGCATCTGCCAACTCAAGGGCATCCCTCTGACCCGCCCCTTCGTCCATCATATCCACGGTCAGGCTCGCGAGCCCACTTTTGTTGTTCGCATCCATCGCGCTGCCAGCGTTCACTAGCAGGTTAACCTGGACCACCGGCACATTGTGCTTCTCCATGATAACAACCGGCAAGCCATTGGAAAGCTGAAAGCGCTGGATAGCAGGAAGTCTCAACAACGGTGTAGGCCCAAGCGCCGGAGGACTCTTGCGATCAGGCACCTGTGCATGAACCGTGCCCGAAACGAAAACGGCAAGCA
>VGWB01000205.1 GCA_016873755.1 Ignavibacteria bacterium
CGGTCGAAGAGACGATGAGGAACGAGGCAAGCGCGAGCAACGCAATACCGTAGCGGCCTGCTCGAAGGTGCGAGTTGATGTTCTTCCTGCTGTAGACCTCGATCTCGTCAAGTGCGGCAGTCCGACGGGGATCCTTCTTGAGCAGGTCTTCATATCCCTCAAGGATATCAGCAAGTTGTAACGTGTACTTGTGAACATAGAGAAGAACAACTGCGATAAGAAGCAGAACAAATCCATATCCTGCCAGCCCGACGGAGATCGCTTCCGTCGACTGCGTGAGCTGAGCGGAGATAAAGACCAGCGTGAGTCCGGGAATAAGGGCAAGAAATGTCGGGAGAGACTTGTTGGGAAGAGCCGTGTCGATCAGGTCCTTCGCGAACCGCAGGTAGAGCCGGTGATCCCGGAATCTGGCCCTGCGGTTATAGACATACGACAGGACCGATGACCCCAGGAGGAATCCCAGGTACGGGAAGATGACAATCGCGATCAATCCCTCGACAACAAGGAGAAGGTGAAAATGCTCGACTGCCTGAGGAAGTGCAAGTTCTTTGAGAAATTCCATGCGTCCGGTGGTCGTTCCTCGTGCGGAGGAATCAGAGACCTCTATTTGGTTGAGTCCAGCAACGCTTGATATGGCTTTGATTGCCCGAGCGAGATGGCCTTATACCATTGTTCGAATTGGGCAGAATCTTGCGAAACAACCTTCGTGTACATATACGCGTGCCGGAGACCGCAGTACTCCGCACACGCGATATCATACGATGCCACCGCCGACGTCTTGAACCAGAGCACGTTTTCGCGATTCGGTATAACGTCCTTCTTGATCCGAAAGGCTGGAATGTACAGCGAATGGTTCACATCGAGCGATTGCAGCGTCAGTTTCATCGGTGCCTGGACGGGGACAAACAGAGTATCTGTCGTCACCCCGTTCGGGTACTCGAAGGTCCAAGCCCACATGCGTGCCGTTACCTTGATCGGGATGGCTTCCTCCGGGACGTTGGACATTTGCCGGTAACCCTCCCATCCGAGGTAGAACATCCCCATGAAGAGGGCAAGCGGTATCAGGGTCCAGGCGATCTCCAAAGGCACATTGCCTTCGATGTTCGTTGGATGGGGGTTCCGCTTCCTGCTATACCGAACGACGAAGAAAACCATCGCAATCAGGATGCCGAGCAATACGAGCAGCGAGATGCCCACGATCGAGAGAAAGGTGGCATCGACAAAGTCGGAATATGGTGACGAGCTCTCAAACATTCACATCACCTCAGTCAACGAAACGCATAGTCAAAAAATGTCAGGACAATGAAGATCAGAAGGGTCACAACGGCCACAAGCACAAAGACCCGAAACATTCTGTCCTCGAACTTCAGATGCATGAAGATATTGGCCACGAGCAGGGTCTTGATGGACGCAATCGTCATTGCCGTGATGATGATCCACTGGCCCAGATCGAGTCCGGAGAGCGCAACCGTAATGCCGGTCAGTGACAACAAGCCGAGCCAGATGAGAAGATACCGCCCGTAGCTGATGACGTGTGTTCCGTGGTGCTTCTGTTCTTCGTGATGCTCCATCCTAACCACTCAATGCAAGAGATAAAAGAGAGGAAACAAGAATATCCATATGATGTCAACCAGGTGCCAGTACAATCCCCCGGCCTCCAGTCGCACATAGGAGTGTCTGGTTATTTTGTCTTTGGCGATGAACATCATCATGCCTGCCAGGACAACCACCCCGATGATCACATGCAGCGCGTGAAGGCCTGTCATCACGTAGTACAGGCCGAAGTAGAGGATCTCTCCCGGCGGCTTGTTGAGCAAGATCGCCGAGCCAGGGTAGAGGCCCACCTCAAACTTGTGCCCCCACTCGAAATACTTGTTCACCAGGAATGCAAGGGCTAGCATGACCGTAAAGCCGACGAGCGTGAAGGAGAGCCACTTGTTCCCTTTTTGAATTGCCGTAATCGACATTGCGACGGTCAGGCTGCTGGTGAGCAGGATGATCGTGTTGATCGTGCCCACCAGCGTGTCCAGCTCGGTCGCAGCCACGTGGAACTCCGTTGGGTGACTGAACCGGTAGACAGCGTAGACGATGAACATCCCGCCGAACAGGATCAGCTCGGTAAAGAGGAACAGCCACATCCCGAGCTTTGCGCCGACATCGTCACGATGACCGTGGCCCTGTGCAACGGCAGCAGCCCCTGAAGTCACTTTGCCTCCTGAACGACGCGTTCGTATTTGCTGTAATCGTACGGGCCCGTCGTAATTACGGGGATCTCGTGGAAATTCTCCAGCGGCGGCGGCGACGGGACCTTCCATTCCAGCGTCTCTCCGCCCCACGGGTTCGCTTCCGCTCTCCGTCCCTTCCGAAGAGAAATCAGAAGATTGGCGATCATAATCACCAATCCCACGATAAGAATCCAGGAACCGAGAGTTGAGATCTGGTGGGAGGTCTGAAACTCGGGCAGGTAATCATAGTACCGACGCGGCATGCCGAGATACCCCATCACGAAGAACGGGAAATAAAGCACATTGAACCCGATGGTGAGCAACAGCCAGGAGAGCACCGCAGGGCCCTTCTTGTACATTCTGCCAAACATCTTCGGATACCAATAGTGCATTGCTGCAAACAGTCCAAATCCCGTCCCACCAAACATGACATAGTGGAAGTGACCGACCACGAAGTACGTATCCTGTACGTGGATGTTGATTGCGAGGGTGCCAAGCATCAGCCCCGTGAATCCGCCAATGCAGAACTGCGCAATGAACGAGAGAATAAACAGCAGCGGAACTTCGACTTCAATCGACCCCTTGTAGAGCGTCGCTATCCAGTTGAATACCTTGATAGCGCTCGGGATCGACACGAGGAATGTGAGGAAGGAAAACACGAAGACCCCCGTGTTGCTCATCCCGACGGTGAACATATGGTGTGCCCACACAAGAGAGCCGACAAACGCAATCGCGAGGCTCGAATACGCAATGAACTTGTAGCCGAAGATCGTCCGCCGTGCAAACACCGGAAGGATCTCAGACACCACGCCAAGCCCGGGCAAGATCATGATATAGACGGCCGGGTGCGAATAGATCCAGAACAGATGCTGATACAACACCGGATCGCCCCCCAGGGCTGGATCGAATATGCCAACACCGAAGAGCCGCTCAAGAGAAACCAGCAATAGGGTGATGCCGACGATCGGCGTTGCAAGCACCTGAATCCAGGCCGTCGCGTACAGCGACCAGACGAAGAGAGGCATCCTGAACCAGCTCATCCCGGGAGCCCGCATGCGATGGATCGTTGTAATGAAATTCAGTCCGGTCAGGATAGACGAAAACCCAAGAGTGAACGCGGCGAGCAGCGCAGGGAGCACGTTGGTCGTCGTTCTCACACTGTAGGGGACATAGAAAGTCCAGCCTGTGTCCGCAGCACCGCCGGGGAGAAATACGGAAACAAGCGCCAGGATTCCTCCGATGAGAAACAGCCACCACGAGAGAAGATTGAGTCGCGGGAAGAACACATCCTTCGCCCCGATCAGGATCGGCATCATGAAATTCCCGAAAACGGCCGGCAGTCCGGGAATGATGAACAGGAAGATCATCATGATCCCGTGCAGCGTGAAAAAGGTATTGTACGCCTGGGGCTCGACGATCGTTTTTCCCGGCGTCAGCATCTCCAGGCGCATCAGCAGGCCGAGGAGCACAGCGGTAAGGAAGAAAAACGCCATGGTGACGAGGTAGAGGATGCCGATCCGCTTGTGATCCGTGCTGAGCACCCAGGCGAGAATGCCCTTGTGCTTTGTCCTCACGTGATAGAAATCAGGCTCCGTCGCCTCGG
Source organism: Ignavibacteria bacterium (assembly GCA_016873755.1). Lineage (GTDB taxonomy): Bacteria > Bacteroidota > Ignavibacteria > UBA10030 > UBA10030 > VGWB01. The sequence goes on from VGWB01000205.1 coordinate 3,829, forward strand.
TGACAAAAGCTGATGTCGTCATACAATTCTTATCCTTCCCGTTGCTTCTTCTTCGGCTTTACCAGGAACACGACGACAAAAACCCCGACGAGACCCACGATAATAACGCCCGCAACCCGGACGACATTGAACGTGTACGAACGGGAGTCAGGATCATAGCTGTAGCAAAACTGCAGGACCTTCGCAATCGTCGGACCCACCCTTCCGTGTCCGGCTTCGATAAGAGCCATCTTCACGTCAAACGGCAGGTACTGGATCCCGTTGATGTACCGGGTGATCTTGCCTTCGGGTGAGACGATGATGAGCGCGCCGGCGTGGACATAATCATCTCCGCTGCGCATGAAATAGAATCCCGTTCCGTCAGTCATGCGGCGGATCGTCACGCTGTCCCCTGTGAGAAAGTGCCACCCGTTCGGATCGACGGGCTTGTCGATGGAGCTGAGATAATTCTCCTTCTTCCCCGCCGCGATATCCGGCTTTTCCCTGTGGTCGAAACTGACGGTCAGGATCTGGTAATCCTTCCCCAGCTCGAGATCCATCTTCTCCACTATGCGCGAGAGCTCAGTCAAAAGTGGACTGCAGATTCCGGGACACCGGTAGTACACAAACGTGAAAATTGTCGGTTTGTTGACGAGATCCTTGATCAGAGCGAGCTGTCCGGACTCATCGTAGAACTCGACATCGAGCGGAATCGTCTGCCCCAACTTCTCGACGATTCCGATGGACGGAGCCGGCTGCTGACCAGCCGCTACGTCAACCATCAATATAGCACCGACCAAGATCCATGCAAATCGAGCATTCATCCTCATCACGCACCTCCGCGCGTTCTTGTTTCACGAATATATCGTAACAACATCGACCACTCCGTAGCGGACAGCTGAACCACGTCCGCGCTGAATCCAAGCTCCACCGGGCCCGATGAGACCATCTTGACGAACTGCTCCAGATCAGTCACTGCAGGCCCGGCATAGGTGAACGCCGCGAGGACTTTCGTTCGGTCGCGCACGACCCGGTTGAAAACCTCGGCCCCTTCGCTCATCGCCGTCGTTGTTTCTTCTGCCATTTGTGCGATGCGGCGAACGGAAGATTCATGCTCGCTGATCACGGTTTGCAGCGCCTTCTTCACAGGAATCTGTCCCGGTCTGCTCATTCCCCTGGAAAGTTGATAGATTGCCTCGAGCGCCTGCAATTCCTCCGGCGTGTCGATTGGCTGACCGGTCGCAAACGTCCGGACGTAGTGGATCATGGCGAACCGATCAGCAGGCGGCAGATAGCTGTACGACGCCATACCGTTCTTGATGATCCCTTCCTGCAGTGTCGTATAGATCTGGGAAACCTTGGACCCGTTGGTCCAGCCTGCTATCGCGCGGAAATCCCGCGGCTTCGGATTCATCACGACACCGGCGGGACCGTCCCCCCCGCCGTTTTCCCCATGGCACGAGGAACAATTGGCACGATAAAGCTCCTTCCCCCTTTCAATCATATCCGACGTGGGGACGGCAGCCTTCATCACGTCGACCGGCGGGAGAGTAGCCGGGCTCTGGAAGGGGATGTCCGCCACGAAGGCGGAGGAGTCCTTCAGAACAACTGCCGGTACGGCGTTCTTGCCGATCACCGTCAGATTGCCGACATACGAGATCCCCAATCCTGTCAGAATGATCAGGAAATAGAAGTAGGAATAGCCGAAGAGCTTCCCCGGCCTCTTCAGCAGGTCTCGAAAATCAATCTCCGGTTTCAGATCAGGTCTTGTATCCATAGGCTGCATCACAAACGAAAGCTCAAGCCTCGTTCAAGCTTCGGATCGCCGACAGGTACCAGATTGTTGCGCTTCACTTTGTACGACAGAACGACCATCACGAGTCCGACCACGAGAACCGGGTATCCAATCTCCATCCATCCGAGGGGAATTCCTTCTCCGTACGTCGGCATCACCAACCAGTACAGATCGAACAGATGTGCAAACAGGATCCAGATTGACATGAGCTTCAACCGCTTTGGATCCATCTTTGAGTCCTGCGTGAGGAGTGCAAAATACGGAACGACAAAATGTACAATGATGAGCAAGATCGAGACATACTCCCACCCGTTCTTCCAGCGGCTCATGAACCAGAAGGTTTCTTCCGGCAGATTTGCGTACCAGATAAGAAGGAACTGACTGAACGCGATGTATGCCCAGAAGTTGATGAAGGCGAAGAGTAACGCTCCAAGACTGTAGAAATGGTCTCGTCGGAGATTGGGAAGGTACCCGTGTTCGTGAAGGTTGATGATGATAACTGTCGCGGCGGAGAGAGCGGCGAGGACTGTTCCCGAAAAGTAGTAGACGCCGAAGATCGTCGAGAACCAATGAGGCTCGAGGCTCATTGCCCAGTCGATTGCCGTGAGCGTAATCGTGATGGCAAATACCGGCATGAACCCGGCAGCAAGACGGAT
>VGWB01000206.1 GCA_016873755.1 Ignavibacteria bacterium
GTCCCACAACTCGTGAAGAAGGTTAGCATCATCGGAGCCGGTCTTGGTGGGCTCTCAGCCGCAATCCACCTCGCGTCGCGCGGATTTGATGTTTCCGTTTTCGAAAAGAACGATGCGGTCGGAGGCAAGGCAGGTGAGTTTGTACAGGACGGCTTCAGGTTTGACACGGGGCCGTCGCTGCTCACGATGCCGTTCGTCTTCGATGATCTCTTCGCTGCGGCTGGGAAAAGAATCAGAGACTATCTCACGCTCGAGCGCGTCAACCCGATCTGTAGGTATTTCTTCGCTGACGGGACGGTCTTCGACGCTTCTTCCGAAGAGAGTCAGATGCTGCAGGGGATCAGCAGGCTCTCGCCCGCCGACGTTGAAGGCTACCGCCGCTTCACCCGCTATAGCAAAACGATCTACGATCTGACGAGTGACATATTCATCTTTAGAAGCTTTTCGGACTTCTCGTCCTTGCTGACGTGGAAGAGCCTCCGGACACTGCTGCAAATCTGGAAAATCGATCCATTCCGCACCGTCCACCGGGCCGTTTCGACATACTTCAAGGATCCGCGGCTCGTTCAGGTCTTCGACCGGTATGCGACGTACAATGGATCAAATCCCTACCAGGCGCCTGCGACACTTAATATTATTCCTCACGTCGAGTACTGCATCGGGGGATACTACAGTCGCGGAGGTATCTATCGGATCAACGCATCGTTGCAGGCTGTCGCGGAAGTCGTCGGCGTCAAGTTCTTCTTGAACACTCCGGTGAAGAGGATTCTTGTTTCAGGGGGACGAACGTCGGGAGTGGAGCTTGAGTGTGGAGATGTTGTCAGTTCCGATGCAGTCATCAGCAACGCTGACGCCGTCTACACGTTGTCGGCACTCGTCGATGATCGCCGTTGGGCTCGTCAACTGAGCGATGTCGAGCCATCTTCCAGCGGCCTGGTTCTTCTCTGGGGGGTGAAGGCCCAGCATCCTCAACTGGCTCATCACAACATATTCTTCTCTAGCAATTACGGTAAGGAGTTTGATGAGCTGTTCGTCAGGAGAATCCCGCCTTCAGATCCGACCGTCTACGTATCGGTCACGTCGAAGACGGATCCGGATCACGCTCCCCCGGGCTGCGAGAACTGGTTCGTGCTTGTCAATATGCCGTATCTCAACGGCGCGGAAAATGGAGTTGATGAGCAGGCGGTTCGCGGTCGTGTGCTGGAGAAACTGCGTGAGGTCGGGATCGACGTGGAGGGGAAGATCCTGTTTGAACACGTCATCGCACCCCGGGACTTCCAACGCCGGTTCAACGCCCATCGGGGAAGCATCTATGGGATCTCTTCGAACGACAGGCGGGCCGCCTTCCTTCGGCCACAGAACCGGGTTCGCAATGTAAAGGGCCTCTATCTGTGCGGCGGTGCTGCTCATCCGGGTGGCGGCATGCCGCTGGTGATCATCTCCGGAAAATTGGCGGCTGAACTCTGCGCGCGGGATCTTGCATGATCTTTCCCGCGCAGCAATGTCAGACCTTCATTCCTCTTCAGAGCACGGCTCCAGGCTCAGATCCCGGGGACGTTTGTACCTACTCATGTGTCGGCTTATCAGGCGCGGGCGCGAGCTTAGGTTTCTTTCGCAAAAACGCGGCTGCAATCAGAGAAACGATGAGCCCCGTCACCAGCGTGGCGATGAATCCAGTCAGAGCATTCACGAACGGCGTCTGCATCGCAGCCTGCTGATCGAGGTATGTCCGGATGTCCGCGTCGGACATTCCCTGACCGCGCAGGACTTCTTCTCCTGCTCTTCGCACCTCCTCAAAGTAGTCTGGAAAAGCGACGGATGTGAAGAGTATGGAGCCGAAGAAGATGATGACGCCGCCGATGACCGACATGAGCATTCCGGCGCCGACCTGCCCGCCGTAGCCCCTGCCCTCGCGCGCTGTGAATCTTAATCCCCAAATCAGAACACCGATTTGGATCAGGATCACGACATAGAACAGGTTCAAGAGCACGGCGTCCTTGTACCAACCTGCAAATCCTACGATGAACATCCAGATGACGACCAGCACCCCAAGAACGAGGCCGGTTTTGTGAATCGGTTTCATGCTTGCCTCCTTGCTATGTGCTGTAAGTTACTCGTAGTGTCTTGCCTCGGGCCAGATCCTTGCGAAGGCTTCCCGAGGATCGGATTTCGGATTGCGACAAACGAAAACGGGTAGCCTGTTCTCGTACGGCATACAATAGATACATCGCACCGTGTCTGCCTGCTCCACGCTCTCGAAATGCGTCAACAGGTCTTCCCTGCTTCCGCCAGTCATGATCAACACCTCGTAGTCTCCGGAACCGTATCCCCATATCCAATAGCTGTTGTGAGATGAGATGACAGGGGGGAGTTCGTATTTTCGGCTGTAATACTCAACCGCTCCGGCCCTCCCGTAGTTCCTTCCCCAGAAGACCGATTTCGCTCTTTCCTCAGGGGAGAGGGACGCGTAGACTCTGGAGACGGTGGCTGCCATCTCTTCCCACCCAAACATGTCGGCATAGAGCTGATGGAGTTCGCTCAGCTCCTTGCTTTCATTCGATTCAGGTTTGACACCAATTCGCTCGGAATACGCGATGAAGCTCCTGACCGGAAGGAAAGGGAGCGTGAAGGGGGCTGTGGCGATACCGCCGAGGAGTATGAGAGATGGAAGGGCATATCTTACCCACCTCCAACGAGGGCGTCTGGCAAACTGCTCGACCTGAACACCCCCCGCAGCGAAGAGAACGGCATAGGCCGCGGCAAGATATTCCGGCTTACTGTGGATATTGGCGACAAGGATTCCCATCGTCGTAAGAAAAACGATGCCGCACATTCTGTGCTTCTTTCCGCGCTCGTCAAAGAACAGGTAGAAGAGCCCCAGGAACCACACCGGGGCAGTGAAGGGATGCACCAACATGAGCTGGCCTAGGAGGAAGTCGACCGGCGTGAGAGCCGAATATTTCTGGCTCGTCGCGTTTCTGATGAACTCAAGAAACGCGAAATCGTGACGGATATTCCAAATGACATAGGGGAGAAAGATGAGAAACGCGATGATGGCGGCAAGATAGGGCCACTGCGTTGTCAACGCCTGACGGTGTCTGGTTGTCAGCAACGCTACGAGCAGACCCGCCGCGAACCAACCCATGCTGATCTTGTTGAGAAGACCCAGGCCGATGATGACGCCGAGGATGAGCCAGTGTTGCGGTCTGTTCTCGTCGACGATGAGGATCAGGACATACATCCCGAGCGTCCAGAGGAAGATGTCGAAGCAGTTCATCGAGTACAGGGTGTTCATCGCCAGATGAATCGGTGAGACAATGAGCGACAGCCCCGCGATCACGATCGCGAAGGTGCCGCCCCCAAACCTGCGCACAATTAGGCCGGCGACGAACACGGTAGCGGCACCTGCAATTGCCGGCAGGAGGCGTAGCGCGAAAAGGGAATCTCCGATTAATATCCGATTCAGGGCGAGAATGTAGATTGACAGGGGAGGTTGGTCAACGTAGCCCAGATCAATGCGACTGGCACATGCCAGATAGTAGAATTCATCCCGGAAGATGCCGTAGCTGCCAAAAGCATTCGTCAGGAGGTGAATCATGAGTTTTGCGAACGCCAGAATAGAGACAACAAGGAATGCGCTCTTTGCCGATCGTTCTTCACTCGATGATACATCCACGACTTTCATGCTTCCTTCCTGAGATGGTTACGTGATTGTGGGAGGGTAGCTGCAGAAGCGCAGGGCGGCAATCAAGGGTCCTGAGTGCCGGCTGCGTATATCTTTGAAGCATTCAATCCGTCTGATGCAACGCTCATGTCTTCAATCGCGCGGCAGCGACGGTTGAATGCAGAGGTCGACTTCTTGCGCAAATGCGACGAAAGCCCTGGAACGCAAAACGACCAGATGGTCCTACGATTTCAAGTAGGCAGAAGTAAAGAGCTTCACGGTTTCGTCCTGCACAAGTGCCCAGATCGAGTAGACTCCGAGCGCTGTCCCAAACGGGATGTTGAATAACTGGAAGGCCGAAACGATCAGAATGAGAATCCTGGCCCACTCTCGTCGCTTGAGCAGACCAATGCCGCCGATGATCCCAGGAACAGAAAGCAAAAAGAAAAACATTCCCAGGATTGTCCCGATGGTGCCGAGGACGAGCAATGCATCTTCATCGTGCGAAACAAATCCGATCGCTGCGAGGAGAATGAAGAGGAAGGAACCGATCAGGAGCAGGAGAATGCCCATCCCGATGTGAAGTGCGGCGACAGCTGTTATATGCTTTTCCATACGATTATTCCTGGCTGCTTGATTACTGCTTTCTGTCATACGGGCAGAATTTGCCCGGTGATTCAGTTTTAGAATCTCCTTAGAGCGCGGCTTCGTGGATGCTCAGGCGATCAAGTCTGATCTCACCGAGTCCATGCTGTTGGGCAAAGAAAATCATCGGGACGCTCTCGGGCTTCAGACCGAACAGTTTGGAGGCATACGCGTCGACGGAGACAGGATTCGTTCCGGCGACGACCTTATTCGCCGTCATCACCAAACCCGGTCCTGCCGGTCCGTTGGTCGTGACGAACTCCGTTGCATCCAGGACACACAGATCGGGCCGCCGAACGAGGTTGATGTCGGCGATGCATTGTCCCAGGAAAGTCTCGTCCTCGTTCACCCCAGATCCCGTGTGGAAGAAGCGGTTGGTTGAATTCGACGTCGAACCCATCATGTTCTTGAGGTTCCCGGATAGAATCGTTCCCCGATGGTTCTTGACGATCGGAACGTTGATAAAGACATCGCACTCGATCAGATTTTGGCAAACGTCAGCAGTCTTGAGAGATTTCCACGGATCAAGCTTCAACTCAATCTTCCGTCCCCCCGAAGGCAGGTTGTCGAGTTGGTCCTTGTATTGCTGGTACAGCTTGCTGCGCCTCCAGTAGTTACCGGGTCTGCTCTCGATTGAACGGACTTCTTTCGCCCCCGCTGCGAGGCACATGATCACCACGGCGATCGTGATGTCAGGAAGTGTGTACGTCCCGCGTCTACCCCAAACGGAATTTGCCAGCACGCCTACCTTGCTTCCTGGACGCACGAATTTCTCCATTCCGCCCAGAAGCTCGACCGCTTTCTGTGTGGCGGCGAAGTAGTCCTCACTTTGGATAGCCACGATATCGATGTTCTTCGGTCTCGGGAAGGCTGAGAGGAGGGAGGGGAGGGCGGACGCGCCCGCAGCCGCTACCGCGCCGAATGCGGCTCCCCGCTTCAGAAACTGACGGCGATTGATCTTCATATTCATAGGATGCCCTCCATAATCCTAGCTCTTCTACGAATCGTCCAGCAGAATTGTTCCATATTAATCAGACATCTCTGACGTTGTGTACGGGGAGGTTTGCACCGCGCTCACTCATTGTCGTTTCGGTGAGTTCCAGCCGAGCGCGTGAGATCTCTAAGCTCCTCCAAGAAACCGACCTGGCCTTTCAAGATCTTCCATATTGCGACATCAAGGGGGAACCAATCAGCACGATCGATCTCCGGGAACTTCTGCCGCTTGCCGGAGTGAGGAGGCCACTCGATTTCGAAGGTGTTGCTCGTAATCTTGCTGGGATCACAATCTCCACGAACTGCCCAGGCGTGGACGATCTTTCCGCTGGGCTGTTTCCGGGGCTCGAGAGGTGTGAAGTAACCAAAAACGGCGTAACCCGTTTCCTCCTGGAATTCTCTTTTTGCGGTTTCCAAAGGATCTTCCCCTTCAGAAAACTCACCTTTCGGAATCGACCACGCACCGAGATCCTTTTTGGCCCAGAAGGGTCCGCCGGGATGGACAAGGAAGACTTCAAGCCGCTGCTTGCGCACGCGATACATCAGAAGACCGGCACTACGGTTGGTCACTTTCTTCTCCGGCCTGAGCTGCACGCTCCCTCAGCCGTCGGCCCAGATAACCACCAATAAGCCCAGATGGTGTTGAGATGATAATCGTAATGACGATCTCGAAGGGCCAGTAGCTGTGAGTTGTACTGTCTTCCATTCCGTCTACGATAATTCTTGCCAGGACGGCAGCGACGAATCCGCATGCCACGAAGAGACCGATGCTAAGGCGTGGGAGGGTGCTGAATCGTCCCGCAATTCCCGCCGCCAGCACACCGGTGCAGATCCAGGTCACGACAAATCCCCCACTTGTCAGCGAGAGGTTTTCATATGCGATCGGCCAGAGGGGCAGCCCTCCCGCCAGAACTCCCAGCAAGAGTGTT
>VGWB01000207.1 GCA_016873755.1 Ignavibacteria bacterium
AGCTCGAGAAGTTCGGAGAGAAAATCGAGGACGTGAGAGACCAGACGATCAAGACGGAGCAGAAGAAGCAAAAACCTCTCAAGCACTTCATCACCGCGGATGCATACCAGATATTGCAGGAGGACGTGAGCGCGTTGCTCAAGCAGTTGCCGGACGACAAAAAGAAGAAAGAGAAAGAGGGGAAGAAAGAGAAACGCGGCGACAAGGATGATGACTGAGACGAAGACGGATGGAGTAAATAGTGAATGGTGATTGGTGAATAGCGAGCGGATGTGTCGTCCTGGAAAAAGTTGACAGGTTAGGCTAACCAGTCAACAGGAGACAGGACGACAGGTTGTGGAGCCACGTCGAAATGACGAAGGTGAATGCGAATCCAGCCAAAACAGCAGCCAGCAAAGAGACTCATAGAGCTACTGATTCACGTCCTCGGACAACGAGAACAACCTTTCTATGACGAACGGCTCTTCCCTGTCTGTATCCGGCATCACCGTCCAGGCCACCAACGTCCCCTCGTGGCTCCGGTTTGATGCCACCGCGCAGCGCATTGCCTCTCTTCGTGCGGAGGAGGAGATCCCGGTTTCCTTAATCCCTTCAATCCAAGTCCTGCTTGAATCGTGTCCGATAGTGCAACTATCGGACAACGACAGGTCAACGTGGCTGACGCAGAGCGTGGGAACGAGGAGAAAGTCCCACGCACTTTGGAAGTGCGTGGGACTTCACTCGCCTCGGGAATCCCGATACCAACCACTTACTCAAACAGGTACGATTCGTACGTCAACTTTATTCCCTGCTCCAGGCCGATCTTCGGTTCCCAGCCGAGAGACCGCATCCTTGAGACATCGAGCAGCTTGCGAGGCGTGCCATCCGGCTTGGAGGAGTCAAAGCGGATCTCTCCGGCGAAACCGACGATCTGTCGAATGCGTTCAGCCAGCTCCTTAATCGGCAGGTCCTTCCCCGCCCCGATATTGACGAATTCCCCGACCTGCCGGTAATCGTACGTCGACATCAGAAACACCACGGCGTCCGTGAGGTCATCAACGTACAGGAATTCCCTGAGCGGCGAGCCGGTCCCCCAGAGTTCAACCGCCGTCGCAGCGATCCCGACGCGCCCGAGCAGGGTCTCGACCTCTTTGCCATCGGCCTTCGGCGCGAGCTGCAACCCGAATCCCAACGGACGCCTGGCGATGTCAGTCCGCAGCTCTTCGATCTTGCCCTGCTTCAGTAGCTTCGCCAGATGGAACTTGCGAATCAGCGCAGGAAGAACGTGCGACGTCTCGAGGTTGAAGTTGTCACCCGGACCGTAGAGGTTCGTCGGCATCACGGAGAGGAAGTTGGTCCCGTACTGTTCATTGTAGTATCGGCACATTTTGATGGCCGCGATTTTCGCTATTGCGTAGGGCTCATTTGTGGGTTCGAGCGGACCCGTGAGCAGGTAGTCTTCCTTCAAGGGTTGGGGTGCGAGCTTTGGATAGATGCATGATGAGCCGAGGTTCAGCAGTTTTTTGACGCCGTTGCGGTAGCTCGCATCGATAACATTAGAAGCGATCGCGATGTTGTCGTAGATGAACTCAGCTTTGTACGTCTCGTTCGCGAGAATGCCGCCCACCTTCGCGGCGGCAAGGAACACGTACTCCGGTTTTTCACGTGCGAAGTGCTCATCCACCGCCCGACGCTCCCGCAGGTCGAGCTCTGCGCGATCGCCGACAGCGATGTTGGAATAGCCGAGGGCCCGGAGTTTCCTGAGCAACGCGGACCCGACGAGACCGCGGTAACCAGCAACAAAGATCTTGGAATGCTTCTGCATAGCAGGTAGTCGTGCGTTGTGAAAAGTGAATGTTCCCGTTGTTCAAATTATTGACTGATGTTACGCAGCGATGGCTGTCGCACCGCAACTTGTAATCAGTCGTGTGAAGACCACACACCCCTGCATCCCCTCTCCCCCACACACGAAGCCGTCGCTACAGAGGGGACTGATTGCGCCAAGATATGTGGGTCGAGCGTTGGGCAGCGGGATGAGAGAGGGTCGTAGAGGGGTGTGTTATCTAACAAATAATCCAACATTCTTGCCCCTTGCGTAACATCACTTATTGAGTAAGCGGTATGGAGAAGGCAGCAGGCAGATACACGTCTCTGCTTGGTCACTCCTTTATCCTCTGGTGCAGCGCGAACTCGTGCCTTGTCCACGCGAATCCCTTCGCTTCGATCGCTTTGATCCCTTCTCCGGGCGGAGTCAGCCCCGACGCGATCATGTCATGATCCACCATCACCCTCACGAGCTCTTCGAAGGTCACCTTCGGCTCCCAGCCCAGTGCTTGCCTGGCCTTGCGGGTGTCGGCTTGAAGATACTCCACTTCCGTGGGCCGATAGTATCGCGGGTCAATTTCTACCAGCACTTTGCCATTATTGAGATTGGCTTTCCATTCCCCGCTCACGCTCTTGAGGTGTCCCTTCTCGTCCGTGCCCGTGCCGCGCCATTCCATCTCCAGACCGACGTACCGGCACGCCAGGTCGAGGAATTCTCGAACGGAGTGCGATTCCCCTGTCCCGACTACGAAATCGTCCGGCCGGTCAAGCTGCAGGATTGCCCACATCGCTTCGACATACTCCGGTGCAAAACCCCAGTCGCGCTTCGCATCGAGGTTGCCGAGGTAGAGCTTCAAGAGCGAGCCGGCGAGGATGCTCGCCAGCGCGCGTGTGATTTTCCGCGTAACGAACACTTCACCCCTTCTGGGACTCTCATGATTGAACAGAATGCCGTTGCTCGCGAAGATGTTATAGCCATCCCGGTAGTTGACGGCCATCCAGTACGAATAGACCTTGGCAATTGCGTACGGGCTCCTCGGTCTGAACGGGGTAGTTTCGCTCTGCGGCGGCGGAGCTGCACCGAACATCTCCGAGGAAGAGGCCTGATAGAACTTCGTCTTGACACCGCTCCTCCGGATCGCCTCGAGGATCCTTGTGGTGCCCAGCCCTGTGATGTCTCCGGTGTATTCGGGCATCTCGAAGGAGACCCTCACGTGGCTTTGCGAGCCGAGATGGTACACTTCATCCGGTTTGACGTTGTAGATGATCTCCGTCAGCATCCCGGGTTCGGAGAGATCGCCGTAGTGCAATCGGATCTTGGCCCCGGGTGTATGAGGATCGACATAAATGTGGTCGATGCGGTGCGTGTTGAACGTACTTGCGCGACGGATGATGCCGTGTACTTCATAGCCTTTGCTCAGGAGAAGCTCAGCCAGATACGAGCCGTCCTGACCGGTGATTCCGGTGATGAGAGCTTTTTTCATGGAAGAAACTTGGTGGTGGAGAGTAAATGGTGAGGAGTGAATCGTGAACAAAAGTTAGATACATGCGAGAAGAAGATACGGAAATGAAGTGAACAAAGGAAGTACGGATGCAGAGCGGAGATAGTCAAATGTGAATAGCGAAGAGAGTCGCACGACGTCCCGGTCTGCTCCAAGTCGTCCGGGGTGTCAAGCGTGCGGGTCGGCTGACCTGCTACTACATCGGTTCCTACACTGTGATCTTGACCTTCTTCACATCCCAAATCTTCTCGGCATATTCTCGTATCGAACGGTCAGACGAGAAAGTGCCCATGCGGGCGACGTTGAGAATCGACATCTTCGTCCATTTCTCCTGGTCCCGGTACGCCTTGTCGACCCTCTCCTGACACTCTATGTACGACCGGTAGTCGGCGAAAAGCAGATACTCGTCCTGCCACAGAAGCGAATCGACCAACGGCTTGAACAGGTTCGGGTCGCCTCTCGAGAAGAAGCCGCCTGCCAGAAGAGAGATCACCTCGCGCAGCTCGTCGTTTGATTCGGCATACTGCATCGGGTAATATCCCTCCGATTTTACCCTCTTCACCTCCTCTGCAGTCAACCCGAACAGAAAGAAGTTCTCCTCCCCTACTGCTTCGCGAATCTCGATGTTCGCACCGTCGAGCGTTCCGATCGTAAGGGCTCCGTTCATTGCGAACTTCATGTTCCCCGTCCCTGACGCTTCCTTGCCCGCCGTTGAGATCTGCTCGGACAGATCGGCCGCCGGGTAGATCGCATGAGCATTCTTCACGTTGAAGTCCGGAAGGAAAACCACTTTCAAGCGGCCGGCGACATCAGCGTCGTTATTGATCACATCCGCTACGCTGTTGATGAGCTTGATGACCAGCTTCGCCGTGTGATAGCTGGGAGCAGCTTTGCCGGCGAAGATCACCGTCCGCGGAACGACGTGCGACTGCGGGTTCTTCTTGATCCTGTTGTAGAGTGTCACGACGTGGAGGACATTCAGATGCTGGCGTTTGTATTCGTGTATGCGCTTGACCTGAATGTCGAACAACGAGTCCGGGTCCACTTCCACCCCGGTTCGCTGGTCGATGACAGAGGCGAGCCGCACCTTGTTTTCGTGCTTGATCCGACGCCAATCGTTTTGGAAGTCCTCGTCATCGGCGTAGCGCTCGATTTTCTTGATATGCCGTTCCATATTCCGAATCCAGAGATCACCGATCTTGCGGGTAATCAACTCGGCCAGGAGCGGGTTACTCAGAACAAGCCATCGGCGCGGCGTCACCCCATTGGTGACGTTAAGGAATTTTTTGGGATAGACTTCGTAGAAGTCGCGCATCACGTCCTGCTTGAGCAGCTCCGTGTGCAACGCCGCGACGCCGTTAATGGCATGGCTTCCCACGCTCGCAAGATTGGCCATCCGCACGAACCGCTCGCCGGATTCGTCGATCAAGGAGAGACGCGCGATTCGCCCATCATCCGCCGCGCCGTTCGCCCGCACTTCATCAAGAAATCTCCGATTGATTTCAAGAATGATCTCCAGGTGCCGCGGCAGCAGCTCTGCAAAGAGCGGCAAAGGCCATTTCTCCAGCGCCTCGGGCAGCAGCGTATGGTTGGTGTACGCAAACGTATTCTGCGTGATGTTCCAGGCCGCATCCCAGTCCATCGAGTATTCATCCACCAGCAATCGCATCATTTCTGCGACAGCGATCGAGGGATGCGTGTCGTTCAACTGGATCGCATATGCTTCGTGGAAATCCTTTAGGTCGTGTCCTCTGCGCAGGTGGACCCTGATCATATCCTGCAGGGAGCAGGAGACGAAGAAGTACTGCTGTTCAAGCCGCAGGCGCTTACCCTGAATCGGCTCATCGTTCGGGTAGAGGACTTTTGTAATGTTCTCAGAGGAGACCTTACTGTCCACAGCCCCGTAGTAGTCGCCGACATTGAACGCCCCGAGGTCAAAGGACTCCGTCGCCTCCGCTTTCCAGAGGCGCAGCAGGTTCACGGTGTTCACCCTGTAGCCGGGAACCGCGATGTCACAAGCGACGCCCCTTACCGAGCGGCTGGGAATCCAATAAACCCTGTAGCGTCCCTCATGATCCACGAAATGCTCGGTGTGACCGCCAAAATTGATGACGAACGTGATCTCGGGCCGCGGAACTTCCCACGGATTTCCGAGGCGAAGCCACTTGTCGGTCACCTCGACCTGCCACCCGTCGCGTATCTCCTGATCGAATATCCCGAACTCATAACGGATCCCGTATCCGACTCCCAGGATTTCGAGTGTCGCGAGCGATTCAACAAAGCAGGCAGCGAGCCGCCCGAGGCCGCCGTTGCCAAGCCCGGGCTCCTCTTCTTGATCAAGAAGTTCGTCCAGATTCTGGCCAAGTCGGGCCACGGCCTGCCGGACCTCGTCGTAGATTCCAAGACTGATCAGGTTGCTGCCGAGCTGCGGCCCGATGAGAAACTCTGCCGAAAGGTAGCTTACAGATTTGTCCTTGCTCCCCATGTAGGTCTCGATGGTCTGCATCCACCGGTGGAGAACCCTGTCCCGGACGGTATACGCGACAGCCATATACCAGTCGTTTCGCGTGGCGGTTCTCGGCACTCTGCCCTGGACATAATAAAGATTGTCCATGATGGCACGCTCGAGGGCCCTGGGGACAAGACCCGTTCGGACGTTCGGTGGAACGGGTTGTTTCCGCGCCCGGGTAGCTTTTGTTCCCTTCGTCTTCTTCATTTCACGGCTCCGTTGCCTGGGTAGTGTACTTTTCGAACCTCGCCAGCAGCCATCGCGCGCCGATGTGGACTGAAGGCAACAGATGGTACGAAAAACGTCTCAATGCTGCCACCAGTCCTTGCTTCTTCTTCCCCTGAAAATTGTTGCGTGGCCGCTGACCTGTCGCGTTGCTGCAGCCCTGAA
>VGWB01000208.1 GCA_016873755.1 Ignavibacteria bacterium
AATCCTGGTTCGTGTAATCGCCCAGTAAGAATGTCAGGTTTTACGCTCAATAAGAATGTCAGGTCTGTGTATTTTGGGAGTCCCAGATCGCGAAAGGGCTCCCGCAATGACAGAGACCGTGACTATGAGCTACCGAGAACGAGAACACCTGAAAGTCATCGGCCGGATCGAAGCCGGCGAGCTGACGGTTGCCGAGGCAGCCGAGAGCATTCACCTCACCGAGCGACAGATGTATCGTCTCCTGAAGAGATATCGTCAGGAGGGCGATCGTGGCCTGATTCATCGCCTGCGGGCAAGACAGTCGAACCTTGCTTATCCTAGCGAGGTACGCACAAAAGCGATGCGTCTGTATCGTGAACTCTACTCAGACTACGGGCCAACCCTTTTTGCAGAGAAGCTTGAGCTCTATCACGACCTCAAGATCTCACGACAAACAGCCACTCGCTGGCTCATCCAGGAAAGCCTCTGGCATGGCTCTCGCAAAAAACGCCCGCACCGCAAAAAGCGTCCACGCCGTGACTGTATTGGCTCACTCATCCAGTTCGACGGCAGTCCGCACGATTGGTTCGAAGGTCGTGCCCCTGCCTGCTGCCTCCTTGTCGCCGTTGACGATGCTTCCGGCTGTGTGTTGCTACGCTTCGCACCTGCTGAGGATACCTACACCGTTCTCTCCTTTTGGCGCGATTATGTCAAACGCTTCGGTATTCCAGCCGAGGTCTACACCGACCACGGCAGTGTCTACTACGACCCCAATAATCCCAAGCATTTAACCGCCTTCGGTCAGGCCATGGAACGTCTCGGTGTTCACCGCATCTACGCTCATTCCCCTCAAGCCAAGGGTCGCGTCGAACGATCCAACCGCACCCATCAGGATCGTCTCATCAAATACTTACGTGAACAGAACGTCTCCTCCATCGATGACGCCAATCGTCTCTTGGTGTCGTTCTTCATCAACGATCACAACCGACGCTTCGCTCACACCGAGGGCCTGGCCGACATCCATCGCCCTGCTGCCGGCATCAACCTGAACAATATCTTCTGCCTCCAGGACACTCGGCAGGTCCATAACGACTGGACCATCACCCTCAACGCTCACTTCATCCAGCTCCTCCGATCTGAAGCTCCTTTACCTCCTCCCCGCTCCAACGTCATCGTTCGTCAGTGGCTTGATGGTTCTCTCCACATCTTCTGGAATGAACATGAACTCAACTTCTCCAAGATCTCAGCTAAGCCTCGACCACCTAGCCCTATTCCGCGACACCCAGCGGCCATTCACCCCTGGTTCTCCAAGTCCGTTGGTGGCAAGCGCGCTCAACGTCGCAGAGCCAAAGCTCTTGACTTAGCTCATAAACCTTGGTACCATAATCCCCCGCTACGAAGAACAGCGTCACAAAAACGAAAGAACACTTCCATCTCTCCACTCCAAAATAACGCTATACCCTGACATTTCTACTGGGCGTCTAACCCTGACATTTCTACTGAGCGTTAACACTTCTGAAATAATGCCGCTGATAGTGGGCACTTCCGGGCCAATCAGCTAGTATCCTGGGTCCAGGGGAGGATCGACCACTCCAGCTGCACACTGCCTTGCCGTTCGGAACCCACCCTTTCCCCCGAGAGCCTCAACATGACCCTTGTCGAGGGCATCCCTCCCGCTTTCTCACAGGAATGGAGAAATTCTTCATCCTTCTGCCACATCCCATTAAATCTTGAGTTTCTTCAATCTTCCATTTATTATTGACCTGTGTTTCCAACTCGGAGGCCTCCACCAGCTTCTGTTCTCTCAGTCCATTCACCATCAACGGAGTAGACCGTGGCTACCGACAATCTGCTGGAGTCGTTGAAGCGTTGCATCGAGCGAGGCAAAGTCAACTGCAAATCCCCCCATCCGCCGGATATGAAGGGACAAGATGGTGCGGATGAACTTACGCGGAAGGCTCTCGACACGGGCATTCCCCCTCAAGATGTCCTGTCGAACGCCCTCGTTCTTGGCATGCAACATGTGGGGGAGCGATTCCGAAACAAAGAGATCTTCGTGCCCGACGTTCTCATGTCAGCCAAAGCTATGTCTGCGGCGATGGAGCATTTGAAGCCCTTTTTCAAGTCCGACGCGTTGAAGCATCGTGGAACAATTGTGATGGGAACGGTGCTTGGGGACCTTCACGACATCGGGAAGAAGATTGTATCGATGGTCATCGAAGGAGCAGGCTGGGAGGTGGTCGACCTTGGCACGGATGTCTCCCCTGAAAAGTTCCTGACCGCCGTTGATCAGCATCCGGGCTGTGTCATCGGCTTGAGCGCGCTATTGACGACGACCATGATCAATATGGAGACCACCATACGTCATGTTAAGGGAAAGCATCCTGGCATCAAGATCATCGTCGGTGGAGCGCCAGTTACGCAGGAGTTTGCCAACAAAATCGGGGCCGATGGTTACTCTCCGGACCCCCAGGGTGCCGTTGAGTTCTTGAACACACGCTGCCTCCAGAACTGAGAATGGGTGATCCGCTCGCTCGAGAGACTGAGGTTTTCTACCCGGCGTTTTCAGAGTTAACGATCAACCGTCTCCTCCTGGAAAAGGTTCTCGGATATCGGGCCGGGGGGACACCTGAAGTCATCAGCAGACTCATCGACGAAATCCTTCCAGAAGTCCCGAGCCGCACAAGCGTTCAGTGCGGCTTTTCCATTTTGCCGATTGGCGCGGTGAGCGTGTCACGAGAGACGTTCACGTGCGATGGCGTGCAGTTCACCACAGGTCCGATCATCGCGAAGCAGCTCAGGGCCTCAACAACCCTCGCCCTCTTTGTCGCAACCATCGGCTCACAGGTGGAACAGTGGGCCCGCGATCTCATCGACTCGGGTGACGCAGTGAAAGGTTACATCGCAGATGCTGCCGCATCTGAAGCGGTTGAACAAGCAGCCGATTGGCTGGAGAAGAAGGTCACCGAGCGTGTTCGGGATCGCGGATGGAAACTCACCAATCGGTACAGTCCGGGTTACTGCGACTGGTCTGTGGCCGAGCAGCACAAGCTCTTTTCTCTCCTGCCTGAGCGGTTCTGCGGCGTCGAACTGACACCGAGCTCACTGATGCTCCCCATCAAGTCGGTCAGCGGCGTGATCGGTCTGGGTCCCGAGGTCAAGCGCGACCCAACGGTCTGCTCGATTTGCGATATGAAAGACTGTTTCAGACGTCAGGAAGAACCCGCAGCGACCTGATGATCCACACGAAACCGAAGATCACCGTTGTCGGCAGCTCCAACACGGACATGATCATGAAAATCGCCCGATTGCCGAAGCCGGGCGAGACGGTTCTCGGCGGAAGGTTCACAATGGCCGCCGGCGGCAAGGGCGCGAACCAAGCCGTGGCCGCAGCGCGCGCGGGAGGCCAGGTGACGTTCGTGGCCAGGGTGGGAGGTGACCTGTTTGGCAAGCAGGCCATGGAGGGGTTTCTGCACGACGAAATCCAAACGCGGTTTGTGCTGACCGATCCGAACGCCCCATCCGGAATTGCACTCATCTTTGTTGACGAAAGCGGAGAGAACAGCATCGCCGTCGCATCGGGCGCCAACGCCGAGCTCTCTTGGGCAGATATTGCTCACGCGAGGGAGGCGATCACTTCCGCCCAGGTTCTCCTCTTGCAACTCGAGGTCCCGACAGCAGCCGTGGCAGCTGCCATCGACTTCGCTTCACAGGCTGGAGTACCTGTCATCCTGAATCCGGCTCCTGCCCAACATCTCGAGGAGAGTCTCCTGAGACGCGTTCCTATCATTACACCCAACGAGACGGAAGCAGAGTTGCTCACCGGCATCAGAATCGTTGACGACGCCAGCCTTGCGAAGGCAGCACGCCGTTTGCTTGCGACCGGAGTGGACACCGTCATTGTCACCCTTGGGCCGCGAGGCGCCTTTATCGCACAAGAGGAACGGGAGCAGCTCATTCCTTCTTTCCAGGTGGATGCCGTCGATACGACAGCTGCCGGAGATGTCTTCAACGGTGCGCTCGCAGTCTCGCTTTCTGAGGGGAAGGATCTCCCAGTGGCCGTCCGGTTTGCAAATGCGGCTGCGGCACTTTCCGTTACCAAACTTGGCGCCCAGCCATCTGCTCCTTCTCGTAACCAGATCGACGCTTTCCTCTCCCGACACAGTTCCTGAACTTGTGCTTGTGAAGAAGAGAAGAAAGATGTAGTTTTCGGCTCGAGGATGCACCCCCGAGATCCGTTGGCCGGGAACACCGCAAGCGCAGAAGAGAATCACCTAAAGGGTAAAGCAATGAAATCGAAAGAAGTTGAGAAGGTGAGAAAGAGGGCCGCGAGATTCTTGGAACGGGCTCATATCACGATCTCGAAGCACGAGAAGGAGAATATCGAAGTAGCGGACTTCGGCCTCAACGACATCGAGAATGTTGGTCTTGAGCTTGTCGTGTACGAGAACAACGACCGATACTGCGCCAAGGAACTCATCCTCTTGCCGAGACAGATGTGCCCCGAGCACCGCCATCCCGCCCTCGGCGAGACGGTGGGCAAGCAAGAAACCTTCCGCTGCCGGTGGGGCGAGGTGTATCTCTATGTCGAAGGGAACCCGACCCCGAAGCCAAAAGCAAAGATGCTGCCGAAATACAGAAAACACCTCACGGTGTGGCACGAGATCGTTCTGAAGCCGGGCGATCAGTACACCATGAAACCCAACACACTCCATTGGTTCCAGGCCGGTGCAAAAGGAGCCATAGTATCGGAGTTCTCCTCAACAAGCGCTGATGAATCAGACGTATGGACGGATCCGAACATCAAGAGAATTCCTAGTATCGAGTAATTCTAGATGAAGGTTTCCTTCGCGTAGGCACAACGGTCGTGAAGGAAACCTTCGACTGCGCAACATATGACATCCAAACAACGAATCATCGCGGCGCTGGAGAGAAGAAAACCCGACCGCCTGCCTGTAACCACTCACCACGTGATGCCGTTCTTCCTGAAGAAGTACATGAATGGCATCTCGAACGACGAGTTCTTTGACCACGTCGGTCTCGATCCCATCCGCTGGTTCATTGCTTACAAGCCCGATGAAGCGAAGGGCGAGTACTACGATCCAAATCATGTTCCGGGTTACCTCGAAGCGCGGCGCATTTCCTCGGACAATTGGAGAACTGAACAGGAGCCGGTGGCCGATCCAAGGTACGAGACAATCCGCTACAGATTCGTCACGCCGAAGAAGACTCTCACAACGATCCTCCAGAGCAATGAGCACACCTCATGGGTCGTCGAACGATTAGTCAAAGAGAAATCCGACATCGATATCATTGCCCAGTTCGCGACGCGACCGAAGATCGACGTCGAGGCAGTAAACCGTGAGGCTGAGCGGTATGGAGAACGCGGGATGATCCGTGGCTTTGTCAACTTCTTCGATGTCTACGGTCAGCCAGGCTGTTGGCAGGACGCCGCTGTGCTCTACGGGATTGAGAACCTCATCCTGACGACCTTTGAGGATCCAGAATGGGTCCATAGCTTTTTGAAAGTCCTTTTTGAGCGAAAGAGGGTGTTCATTGAGTCACTCAAAGGGGCGAGGTATGACGTGATTGAGCATGGGGGAGGGGATGCCTCCTCAACGGTCATTTCCCCCGAGATTTTTGACCAGTTCGTCGCCCCGTACGATGCTCCGCTGATCGAGCTGGCTCACTCGGTTGGACAGCGCGTTGTCTATCATACGTGCGGCGGAATGATGCCGTTCCTCGAGCGGTTGGCCGACCTAAAGCCCGACGCGATGGAGACGTTCACCCCAGAGTCGATGGGTGGAGATACGATACTCGCCGAGGCGAAGAAACGAATTGGTGATCGCGTCTGTATGATCGGTGGGTTCGATCAATTCCATTACTTCAAGGGTTGCACACCGGAGGAGACAAGAAAAGCGGTGCGGAAGTGCTTTGAGGACGCCGGTGAAGGGGGAGGGTACATCCTGTGTCCCTCCGATCATTTCTTCGATGTCGATGTGGAACTGCTCAAGGCTTTCGCGGATGAAGCGCACAGGTGTGTTTACGACTATTAGCAGATTGCCGTGAGGGGAACCATCAACACGGAAGGTTCGCTTCGATCTTTGGACGACACTCGGTAGGTCAGACATTCCTGTCTGACCGCCTTAGAACAAGCAAGAATGGCC
>VGWB01000209.1 GCA_016873755.1 Ignavibacteria bacterium
AGTCCACTTGGTGACAGGAATGACATCGAACTTCACGACGGGCGCAGCGCCGTCGAAGCCGTCGATTGTCACCATAGAACCTCCAAAGGCCATTATCGGTGTCGAGGTTGTGATTGCCGGAGAGGGATTCGATCCGAGTCCAGCCAACAATGTTGTCCTATTTAACAACGTAAGCGCTCCCGTGATTGCGGCGTCACTGACAGCCATTACCACGAAGGTGCCGCAGGGGTTGCTGAATCTCACCAATCCCTTATGTACAGTGACTGTCACGGTCAACGGCGTGACGAGCAACGGCTATCCATTTGAAGTACTGCCGATGGTGGCTGACCGGACAAATGTGGCAGTCGCTGGAGTGGATGCTGATGAGGAAAGCAAGGACGCGGATATCACGCCGGACGGCGGCATAGCGTACGTGACAAACACCGGGGCCGACAACGTTTCCGTGATCGATCTCAACACAGCGTCGGTGATCGGCACAGTCGCCGTTGGTGACGCTCCTCTCAAGATAGCGATCAACCCGGCGGGGACCCGGGCGTATGTCACAAATTACGGCTCCAACACGCTCTCGATCATCGATCTCGTCAAGAATAGCTCCACGTACAACAAGGTCATCAAAGATATCCCTGTTGGATTGAATCCCATCGGTGTGGCGGTGACACCCGACGGAAAGCGGGTCTACGTAGCAAACTACACGTCGAAAGATGTAACCGTCATTGACACCGATCCAAAGAGTGGAACGTTTGACCAGGCTGTGGGGAACATCGATACTGATGCCGAGAACAGAGACATCGATGTCAGCCCGGACGGTGGCCTCGCCTTTGTCACAGGGACGGCAGGCCTTACGATCATCAATATCGATCCAAATGCGACTGATCCTGCCACGGGCGAATCGCTATACAACACGGCTGTCGCAGGGGTGGACACAGACACAGAGACACGAGATGTCGAGGTCACTCCGGACGGAGGAATCGCGATCGTAACCACGATGAGCGGCGACATCCTGCTCATCGATGTGTATCCGAAGAGCCCTTCGTTTGGCCAGGCCGTCGGTCAGGTCGATACTGAGGGCGAGTCACGCGACGTCGATGTAAGTCCCGACGGTATGTTTGTCTACATTACAGACTACGATCGGAACACCGTATCCGTCTACGAGTTTGCATACGCTGCAGGCGCAAGCCCAATGGGGGTCACTGGACAGCGGGCATCTGGCAATCCTGTAGTTGCCGCAGACATCTCGCTGAAACTCGTGGCGACAATCCAGGTCGGACCAGCGCCCGAAGGGATTGTCATTGATGCTGCGGGGCAACGGGCTGTCGTGGCGAACTCTGGAGACGGGACGGCAACAATCATCGACATCTCGACCGCCGAACCGGTTGATGCAGTTCAGGATCTGATTACCGACGTTCGGCTACTTGAAGCTCAAGGAAAGCTCTCCAAAGGACATGCAACGTCGCTGATTGCGAAGCTGAACGCAGCCAATAAGCAACTCCTTAAGAACAAACCACATGTTGCAGTGAACCAGTTGGGTGCGTTCATTAACGAGGTGAAAGCATTGATGTCGGGTGGCGTGATCTCGCGCGAGATCGGCGACGCATTGATATACGCAGCGAACCGAGTGATTGCACTGCTAAC
Source organism: Ignavibacteria bacterium (assembly GCA_016873755.1). Classification (GTDB taxonomy): domain Bacteria; phylum Bacteroidota; class Ignavibacteria; order UBA10030; family UBA10030; genus VGWB01. The sequence continues at coordinate 1,633 of VGWB01000209.1, forward strand.
GGATCCGAACCAGAAGCTCGCCGATGCCAATCTTGCGAAAGGGGACGAGCAGGTAGAATTTGATCTCGCGCAGAACTATCCCAACCCCTTCAATCCGCAAACAACGATTAGCTTCAACATCTCAGAGAGGGCACAAGAAGGGATTCACGTCCGGCTGATGGTCTACAATGTCGTCGGACAGCTCGTCGCGACGCTTGTGGATGAAGTTAAGATGCCGGGACGGTACACCGCGAGGTGGGATGGAACGTCGTCGAGTGGGGCGAAGCTCCCGAGCGGTATCTACTTCTGTCATATCACGGCCGGCGGCTTCACGAAGGTCAACAAAATGATTCTCACGAAATAAGGACCTATGACCTTCCGAAGGTTCATGAGCCCGGTATTTGACCTTCGGAAGGAAGAAAAACGGCAAGGGAGAGATCCCTTGCCGTTTGATTTGTACGTCCTCGGGCGTTCAGCCTGAAGCGTCTCATCTCCCCTTGAGCCGATCAATGTGACGTAGGGCTTCAACCCGTTTTCCGCTGTCCTTCTCCACAGAAGCGTATTGCCGCCATTTCTCGGCGCTTTCCTTCATCAACGACAAGGCTTCGTACGCAGTGGCAAGGAGGAAAAGCGTCTCGGGGAAGTCAGTTCGAAGCATGTACGACCGCTCCAGCGCGCTCCGTGCATCCTCGTACTTCCGCATAGCGAGATACGCCTTTCCGAGGTTCTTCGATAGAAGGAAGCCGTACTCCGATCCCGGGTTTCGTATCTCCCCGGTCAACAACAGCGTGATCGCCTCCTGCGGCCTCCCTTTGGCGATGAGGAGATTGCCGAGTGCGGAGTACGCCCGATCAAAGCTTGAGTCTCGCTCGATCGCCTTCGCATACCACAACATCGCCTCGTCCGAATCGCCCACCTCTTCCAGCGGATACGCAAGATTGTACATCGCGCTACTGCTGTTCTCATCGAGAGCGACCGCCCGCCTGCCTTGCTCGATGGCAAGGTCGTATCGACCTAACTGGGAATTGAGTCCTGCCAGAGTTGCCCATGCGTTGGAATACGTCGAGTCACTCTGTATGGCCAAAGCAAGCTCGTTCCTCGCTGACTGTACGTCGTTAGCGTTGATGTGCGAGATTGCCTGCTCAACATGAGCGCGTGCGCGCTTCCTCCCCTCCGACTCGCCCGACTGCAGTAGCTTCATCAATCCGAAACCGATGCCCAGAAGAACAACTAAACCGAGAACGGCGTAGCGATACAGACGGGCCCTCGGAGACGGTAAGGGCTTCATCCAGCCCGTGTCCACAGCCGCCTGGATCTCATACTGCGCGGCCACATGCTTAAATCGTTTCCGGAGAGCCGTCCCCTGCGCAAGCGCTTCATCAAGTTCGAGCAATCTCGCGGCCATCTCCGCACACTCTTGGAACCTCTTCCCAGGATCTTTCGCCATTGCGGTGAGAACGATCTGCTCCAGAGCCGATGGAATTTCGGGATTCAATCCACGCGGCGCCTTTGGATCTTCGTTGATGACGGCATACATCACAGCAAGATGGTGTGGATAGGGAAACGGGAGCTGTCCGGTGAGCATCTGGTACATCAAGACGCCCATGCTGTAGATGTCGCTTCGGTGATCTGCTTCTTCCCCTCGCGCCTGCTCCGGCGACATGTACGCGATGGTGCCGACGGTTGAGCCGGACTGCGTGAGCACCGATGCCTGCGCGAGCTTCGCCAGTCCGAAATCCATGATCTTCGGCCGACCATGCGGATCGAGCATGATATTCGACGCTTTCAGGTCGCGGTGTACGATCCCCTTGTCATGAGCCGCCTTCAATCCATCCAGCACCTGGAGGGAGGTTTCCAGGACCTCCGGGAGCTCAAATCTCTTTTCTCCGATCATCGCCTGGAGCGTCCTCCCCTCAACGAATTCCATGGCAATGAAGTCATGCTCGTCGGTCCGGGCAAACTCGTACACCGTCATGATGTTCGGATGGTTGAGCGCTGCACAAGCTTTCGCCTCGCGCGCCAGCCGCTCTCTCGTGGACTCATCGGAAACAGCGGCGGTTGAGACGAACTTCAAGGCAACGACACGGTCAAGGGTGGTGTCGAGGGCCTTGTAGACGACACCCATCGCACCCTCGCCAAGTTTCTCCAGAATCTTGTAGTGGGAGATGGTACGACCGATCACTGGGGAGGCTCGCTGTTTGAGGGTTTGTTTCAGGCCGAATGATACCAAATGGGGCTGGAAGAAACAAGTGGGTTGATGGTGACCGACTTCTACGGGCAAGGATCGCTTGACGGCACTCTCGTTTTCGGCGGAGAGGAAGGCCTCATTTCTCCTTCAACATATGAAGCTGCCACAGTTCCCGGCCACTGGTGTGGAGAAAGGGAAGGATCGCGAGCCGGCCGGTCTGGCCTATGGATTTCATCAGCGAGTGGAGCTCGGCGAATTTCTCCTGAGCATCAGGCGCGGGGGGCACTTCGAATCCTGCCTCCCTCATCAAAAGAATGCCTTTGGCCTGGATCGTCAGCTCAAGATGGAGTCGCAGGTAGCAGATCATATCGACGACCGCCTCCGGAGAGAACCGCTCCTGCAATGATTGAACGTATGCGCCGACAGGGCTTTCTCCGAGGCTTCCGGAGGTGAGCACAGTCAGGAGCTCCTGGTCTGTGTCAAAGCCGACGCGGAGCCAGCGACGCAGGAAGTGCTCGCTTTGCTGGAAAACAAGCGTCATCGCGACCGGAAGAATGACGAGGATCAGAACCGTCGAAAGAACCGCCGAAAAGAGGAAGTGGTTGTAAAGTGAATGGATCACGACGGCAATCGCGTACCCCGGCAAGAAGGTGCGCAGGTCGAACGCCTCGGTGCGATCGGAGATCGTTTTAGAAATAATGGCAAGGATGGCCGTCGTTCCACCGTGCATCAGCGCCGTGCCGAAGCCGCGGATGATCCAAACAAGGAGGTTCGAATTTGACAGCGCCTGCAGGTAGAAAACGTTTTCGACGATGGAAAAGCCGGCCCCAACGGCGAACCCAAAAATCGCCGCATCTACCATGAAGCCCACACGCCCTTTCCGCAGGAGAAACAGAAGGTACAGCGATTTCAAGAACTCCTCGAGCGGAGGCGCACCATACCGACGATAAAGACCGGCATCAAGCTCTATTGCTCCGTGGAGTAGTAAGCTCACCAGCCAGGCAGCCAGCGCGCTGACAACACCAAAGAGGATCGCAACAATGATTGAACGCAGCGTCACCAGTTTGTAGCTGTCTAGCAAAACCAACGCCGCCAGAAAAAGAAGGACCGGAAGGACACTGATGAGGAATTCCATGCGATGCGAGAAGGTGCTGGAACAGATCCTGTGAACGACCACCTGCATAGCCGGTGGTTTTTGAAAAACAGCAAAGCCAACCGTCCATAAGTGGCAGTACAAAGACAGAGCAAAACGGACCAGTTATGGCGTCACGCTGTGCCCGCCCGAACGACCAACTAGGAGCTTCTATCTCATTAGGTCGGATGGGGACTTCAATCGATGGCCACTTTTGTTCCGCGCCATCCGATAAATCGGACGGCTCGCTAATCGACAAAACCCAAAGGGTTTCGCAATCATAGGCGTCGACTTATAGTCGATGCCGGCTTCATAACCCGCTAAAGAATCTTCAGAGAAATCATGAATTCGTTGGAGGGTCTCTTTCCGTTCTGACCTGCGACTGCGAAGCCGAGGGAAAAGGTCGATTCCATTGATGAAAAGACGACAAGCCGGAAATCGAGCTGAGCGCCGGCGCTTGCCGCTTGCCGACGATAGGTGGAGTTGTCAAAATTCGTGAGAAGACCTGCGCCAAAAAGAGAGAGCCGCGCCCAATTGCAGTACAGATCCTGGAACCCGAATCTCTGAAACCGCAACGGAGGAAGTGTCCACTCCAGCATCAACTTCCCGTAGTTCGTGCCACCGATCTCGTTGATCTCCACGCCCGGAAAACTCTCTTCTTCCCGGTAGCGCCAGATCTCCTGATGGTCAACCCAGTTGTTCCCGAATCCTCCAAAGTAGAAATTCGCAAGCGTCTCCAGGCGCGGGCCGAACGCCTTCCCAAGCGAGGCGCGGAGCCAGAGCGAGGAATGGTGGATGGGAAGGAGTGTGCCATACGAAGCGCTCGCGTACACACGCGGAAAGACGGTCCCCTGGATGAAATTTGTCGGCCAGCCGAAATGCGCCTCGAGGCCCTTTTCGTCCTCGACCGCGCCGAGCGACTTGGCAAGATTGCGGTACTCCAGCGCGAAGTTTGTCGAGTAGAACTTGTCATACCTCACGCCGATGTTTTGGTACTCGGGGAGCTGCTTGAGGTTCCAGTAGCCGCTCGCCCGCGCCTCCCAGGACATCGTCTCCGGCTCGTCAAAGACGAGGTAGTCACGGTATCCAAGCGTGAGAGCGTACCCAGCGCGACTCAGCTTTGTGGGACCGAAGAGATCGTAGAAATCTGCAGCGTTGTACTTTCCGCTGAGTGTCCACTTCCACGACTTGAAGTTCACGCTGGCATGGAA
>VGWB01000210.1 GCA_016873755.1 Ignavibacteria bacterium
CGTACCCTCGCGGAAGTAGCGGTGCACGGGCTCGGTCATGTGCTGTCTGGCAAAGTTTGTACGCGTGTCATAGGCTGAAAAACTATCATTTTCGTTGACAAAAAAGCAAATGATGTCTATATTAACGCAACTTTTTGGCTTTTTTCCTCACGAATCTTCCCTTGCTGATTGCTTGTATGCTCACCGAGTTTGGCAAGATCCTCATCTTTCTCATCATCGGTGCCCTCTTCGTCGTGGCCGGGTTGTTTGCTGCATGGCTTCTCCGTCCTCGACGCCCATATCCCGGAAAGCTCGCGCCGTACGAATGTGGTGAGGAGCCGATAGGGGACGCGTGGGTGAGATTCAATGTGCGGTTTTACGTTGTGGCGCTTATCTTCCTCATCTTTGATGTGGAAGTCGTGTTTCTCTTCCCCTGGGCCCTTGTTTATCGTGAATTGGGGCTTTTTGGTTTTCTTGAGATGGCTGTGTTCCTCGCTATCCTGCTGGTGGGATTAGCCTATGTGTGGGTGAAGGGAGATCTCGACTGGGACAAGCCACGCCCGCAGATCCCGCGCATCGAACGCCCGCCCGAGCCGAACCCCGAGAAGGTGCTCAAAGAAACACCTGTGTCGTAACCTGATCATTCTGAACCGAGAGTAGAACTGTATGGGATTGCTGGATAAACAGTTTCAGAATGGAAACGTCCTCGTCACGTCGCTGGATACGCTCCTCAACTGGGCACGACTCTCCTCGTTGTGGCAGATGCAATGGGGGCTTGCGTGTTGTGCCATTGAGATGATGGCTACCTCGGCATCGAATTTTGACATCATGCGATTCGGCGTCATCCCGCGTGCGACACCCCGGCAGGTGGATGTGTTGTTCGTGGCAGGAACCGTGACACTAAAGATGGCATCCCGCATCAAGCGGTTGTATGACCAGATGGCCGAACCCCGCTATGTGCTTTCGATGGGGAGCTGTGCAAACTGCGGTGGTCCGTACTGGGAGCACGGGTATCACGTGTTAAAAGGGGTGGATCGTGTCATTCCGGTCGACGTCTACGTGCCTGGTTGTCCTCCTCGGCCGGAAGCATTGCTTGAAGGCATTATCAAGCTCCAGGAAAAGGTTCGCAAGGAAAGCCTTGTGAAGAAGTCTGCATAGAAAAGGTGGATGATGACCGCTGAACAAGTCTTCACCAGTCTAAAGGCAAAATTCGGGGATGCTGTGCTTGAAGCAAAGCTCGACGCTCTTCAACCGTGGATTCTTGTGGTCCCGGAAAGGATGAAGGAGGTTGCTCTGTTCTTGCGTGACGATCCAGCGATGCAGTTTGACTATCTGATGTGCCTGAGCGGCATGGACTACAATGACGGAAAGCTGGGCGTTGTGTATCATTTGTTCTCAACAGTTCACCGGCACAAGATTGTCTTGAAGGTGCAGTGCGCGAAGGAGACTCCGCACGTGCAATCCGTCAGCGCCGTCTGGGGAACCGCGAACTGGCACGAACGCGAGGCCTATGATCTCCTGGGGATCATCTTCGACGAGCATCCGGATCTCCGGCGCATTCTTCTCCCTGATGACTGGGGCGGGTACCCGCTGCGCAAGGATTACAGGGTGCCTGAGTTCTACAATGGTGTGAAAGTCCCGTATTAATGGTGAAGTGAAGCACTCGCATGAATGGATCGAAAACGCTTCTCACGAGCTACGTCAGCCAACCCGGCGAAATCAAGACTTCCAGCGGTAAGACTCTCCGCACCGACGAAATGATCATCAACATGGGCCCGCAGCACCCATCCACGCACGGGGTGTTGCGGCTCGAGATCGTTGTCGATGGTGAAATTATCGTCGATGTAATTCCCCACATTGGTTACCTGCATCGCTGCTTTGAGAAACATGCCGAGCATATGACCAACTATCAGCAGGTCATCCCGTACGCAGACCGCATGGACTACGTTGCGGCGATGAATATGGAGCAAGGGTACGCGGTCGCGATGGAGCGCATGTTGAAGATAGAGGTTCCCGAGCGGGTCGAATACATTCGTGTGATTATGGCAGAGCTGCAGCGCATCGCCAGCCACCTGGTTGCCGTCGGGACGTTCGGTATTGATGCAGGCGCATTTACTCCGTTTCTTTATGCCTTCCACGATCGGGAGCGCATCCTCGACCTGTTCGAGATGACGTGTGGTGCACGGCTTCTCTATAACTATATCTGGGTCGGTGGCCTCTCACACGATCTCCCCCCGCAGTTCATCGACAAGGCGAAGGAATTCTGCAAGTATTACAGGCCAAGGATCAAGGAATTCAACGATCTGCTGACCTACAACGAGATTTTCGTGAAGAGGACGGCGAACGTCGGCGTACTACCCAAGGACGTTGCGATCAACTACGCGTGCAGTGGGCCAATGTTGAGGGCGTCCGGGGTCAACTGGGATCTGCGGCGGGACGATCCGTACTCTGTCTATGACCGTTTTGAGTGGGAACCGCAGGTTGGCAAAGGGGAGATGGGGACTGTCGGCGACACGTGGGACCGTCATATCGTTCGGATGCGGGAGATCGAACAGAGTGTCAACATCATTGAGCAGGCTCTCGCTGGCATCCCCGAGGGGAATGTCCAAGCGGCAATTCCGAAAAGGATCCGGCCCGAACGCGGGGAGATTTACGCCCGAACGGAAGCCCCCCGTGGAGAGATTGGGTACTATATCGTCAGCGACGGCTCGACTACTCCGTTTCGAGTGAAGGCCCGATCCCCGGCGTTTGTCAATTTGAGCGTGTTGCCGGAAATTTCGCGCGGTGCCATGCTTGCCGATCTTGTGCTGATCGCTGCTGGCGTGGATATCGTCCTCGGAGAGGTTGACCGTTGAGGCCGATGAATCCGTTGAACGTCAAGCTATCTATCTGAAATCGCAGTTTCTTGTCGTATGGAAGCACTTGAAAATCTTGGTGTGTGGGGATCGATCCTGATCGCTGTTGTGTGGAGCGCCCTGCCGATCGTCTTCATACTTCTCTACGCTCTTGTGACGCTGTACGCGGAGATGAAGATTGCCGCCCACATTCAGGACCGGCTCGCTTACATGAGGACGGGGTGGCACGGTACACTCCAACCCTTTGCCGATATCCTGAAGCTGCTGCAGAAAGAAGACACCATCAGCTCGGCAGCGGACAGAAAACTTTTCAGGCTTGCCCCCTACGTTGTCTTCATGGGAACGTACGGTGCATTCTCGGCGATCCCATTCAGCAGCATCTACATCGGCAGCAACATTGACCTCGGTGTTTTCTTCATCGTTGCCGTATCTTCGCTCGTTGTTGTTGGCATCCTCATGGGGGGATGGGCGTCGAACAACAAATGGTCCATCTTCGGTGCCATGCGCTCGGCTGCTCAGATGGTAAGCTACGAAATCCCTACCGCGCTCGCCATATTGATCGCCGTGATGATCACGGGGTCGCTGAACCTTCAAGACGTGACGAAGTTCCAGGAGGGTGGGATCCACAATTGGGTGGTCTTTGGCGGACCACTCCCCTTGACCCAGAAGCTCCTTCTGATTCCTTTCACGCTCGTGACATTCATCATTCTCTTTATTGCCTCCCTTGCGGAAGTCAACAGGACGCCCTTTGACCTTCCGGAGGCGGAATCGGAACTGGTTCAAGGATTCAACACCGAGTACAGTGGAATGCGATTCGCGATGTTCTATCTCGCTGAATATGCAAATATGTTTCTGGTGTCGGCTGTGACGGTGGCACTATTCCTCGGCGGCTGGACGAGCCCGTTCGGATCTTTTCTGTCCGGACCGGTGTGGGGGCTGTTCTGGTTCATCGGGAAATGCTTGCTGCTCGTGTTTCTTCAGATCTGGATCCGCTGGACGCTGCCTCGCCTGAGGGTCGATCAATTGATGTATACATCATGGAAGGTGCTGACGCCCTTCCTGTTCGTGTGTATCTTTGGCGTGGGGCTCATTCTGGTTCTGTGAATTTGGCAACCAGTCGATAAATCGTGTATGGCAGCCGTTAGAGCATATTTCAACAATATTTGGATCGCGCTGACGACCGTTGCTGTCGGCATGAAGATCACGTTTAAGCACCTCTTTGTGCCCGCAGTAACTCTGCAATATCCCGACGTCAAACTCAAGTTGCCTGAACGTGCTCGCAATCGACTCTATGTCAATATTGATGACTGCATTGGGTGTGACCAGTGCTCGATGGTGTGCCCGGTCGACTGCATCATCATCGAAACTATCAAATCGACGCCGGATCAGGATCTCGGAACAACCTCAACGGGACACAAGAAGCGTTTGCATGTGCCGGTATTCGACATTGACATTGCGAAGTGCTGCTACTGTGGGCTGTGTGTCTATCCATGTCCCACCGAATGCATTGTCATGACGGATGTGTATGAATTCTCCGAGTTCGACCGAAACAGACTGATTTACAGTTTCAGCATCATGACACCCCAGGATATTGAGCTGGCCAAGGAGAAACTGAAGAAAGCTGAAGAAGAAGCGGCGGCAAAGAAGGCTGCTGCAACGGCAGCGGCGGCCAAAGCTGTGCAGCCTTCAGGTGCTCAGGCTCTGAAACCGGCTTCACCTGAACCAGGGACCCCGGAGCAGCCTGGAAACTCGTAACGCTTATGGATCTATACATCATCGTCTTTTACCTGTTTGCTTTGATCACGCTCGCGTCGGCCGCGATCGTCGTTATTTCGAAGAACATCGTCTACTCGGCATTCGCGTTGCTCTTCACATTCTTCGGCGTCGCCGGTCTCTATGTCCTCCTGATGGCGGATTTCATCGCGGTCACTCAGCTCCTTATTTACGTGGGGGGCATCCTCGTGCTCCTTCTCTTTGGCGTTATGCTGACCACGAAGGTGATCCGGGTCGACATGAGGACAGCCACCGTTCGAACGTTCCCTGCAGTGGTCATCGTCGCTGCGCTGGCAGGTACGCTGATCGGGATCTTTTGGTCAACCGATTGGCCGCAGTCTCCCGCGTCAGACGGATTTGAAAGGACGATTCCTCAAATCGGGGAGATGCTGCTCACCAGCTACCTTCTACCGTTTGAGATTGCATCGGTGGTTTTGCTCGTGGCACTCATTGGTGCAGCGATGATCGCGCGGAGGGAGCGGAAAGCTTTGTAAGTGATTGACATGGCCCCCGAAGGCCCTGACGCTTCGAGGGTCTGCTGTGATAAAGGAACAGAACATGCTGCACGAGATCATTCAGTGGCTGCGGACACCGGGATTGCATCATTTCCTCATCATCAGCGGCATTCTGTTCTCAGTTGGTGTGTTCGCGATCTTGACTCGACGCAATGCAATTATGGTGTTGATGGGTATCGAGTTGGTGCTCAATGCGGCGAATATCAATTTCCTTGCTTTCTCTCGCTACACATCGGGCACCCTTGACGGTCAAGTGGTGGCGATCTTTGTCATCATCCTGGCGGCTGCGGAGGCGGCGATCGCACTCGCCATTGTGCTGAACATCTACCAGAACTTTAGTACCGTTAACATCGACGAAATCGATCGGTTGAAAGACTAATGTGGCCCAACCGACCAACGGTAGCTGATAACTGACAAGCTCGAATGTCACCTGACACGCTTCTTCAATTAGCTGTAGTTGTTCTTCTCATTCCACTCGCTGGATTCGCGATCCTCATTTTCTTCAGCAAGCGCCTGCCGCGACGGGGCGATTGGCTCGAAACGGGCCTTCTTTTCATTGGATTGGCCCTCTCCGTTGTGATCTTTGCCGTGAAGCTGGGCTCGTATCACGATGAGACGCTTCAAGCGAGTTTCACGTGGGTAAATTTCGGCACGGTGCCGGGCTTTGGACCGACGAAGGTTACGCTGGGGATTATGCTCGACAATCTCGCAGTGATCATGCTCCTTGCGGTCTACATCGTAAGCGCATTCGTCCACCTCTTCTCTATCGGCTACATGCGCGGCGACGTTCGGTACGGGCGATACTTCGCGTACCTTGGTCTCTTCACCTTCTCGATGCTCGGGATCGTGATCACGAACAATTTCCTCCTGATGTACGTGTTCTGGGAACTCGTCGGTCTGAGCTCGTATCTGCTGATCGGTCACTGGTTCGAGAGGAAATCCGCCAGCGACGCCGCGAAGAAGGCGTTCATTGTGAACCGGGTG
>VGWB01000211.1 GCA_016873755.1 Ignavibacteria bacterium
TATTAGGCGAATGCCTCGCGGCTCTACGGTCTGTTCAACCAACTGTGCGAGAGATCATCGTCGTCGATGACGGCTCAACCGACCGCACGGCGGAGATCGCGAACCATCACGGCGCTACAGTGATTGCTCTCGCTTCGACGCACTACGCGAACTATTGCAGAAACCTTGGAGCGGAAAGGGCCACCGGAGATATCCTGCTGTTCGTCGACAGCGACGTTGTCGTCCAACCGGACACAGTTGAGAAAATACTCGACGCATTCGAAAGTGAGAACACCGATGCCGTCATCGGCCTGTATTCTTCAAAACATCGGCACGAGAACATCGCGAGCCAGTACAAGAACCTCTGGATCCGTTATTCGTACTTGAAAAGCTTACGTACCATTGACTGGATCTTCGGCGCCGTTGCGGCCGTTCGGACGGAAGCTTTCAGAAAGGCCAGCGGATTCGACCGGACACTCTTCATGAACAAAGGCGGCGACCTCGAGCTGGGCAAACGCATGGCGAACTCTCGCCCGGCGATTGTCCTCAATCCGGCAGTTCAGGTAGAACATCTTAAGCGGCATACGCTCACATCATTGTTGAGGAACGATTACGAGCGAAGCCAGGGATTTGTGCAGCTAGCTGCGAAGCTCGGGCAGCTTGCCCGGTCTCTGAGGAAGGGCTTCGTCAACATCTATCCGGGCTTCGCCTACTCCTCAATTCTTGCCTGGGCCTTCGTCGCAAGTCTGCTGATCGGCTTCTGGGTTATCCAGTTTCGGTGGCTTGCAGTTCTCTGCGCCAGCGCGTATTTGTCACTAAATTTGGGTTTCTTGATCTATTACGCTCGGCATCGGAGATTGCAAGAGATCCCGGCAGTCCTCGGGATCATGTTCCTTGATCACCTCGTGTGTGCTCTCGGGAGCTTGAGAGGAGTCGTGCGATGGCTGCGCTCGCGCTAGAACCGCAGACGAAAACCCATTATTTGCCACAAAGTCGCTAAGGCACAAAGAAAAACATGTTGATCAACAACGACAGCAGGCGGAGTGGCCACACCTTTCTCCCGGATCACTAGGCTCGATGCGAAAACTTGACCGTCTGCCACTGCCGGCCCTCATTTTCTGCGCTAGCCTGTTCGTTTACCTTCTGACGCTCTGCCCAACTGTGTACGTCGGCGACAGTGCAGAATTCATCACAACCGCACTTACTCTCGGAATTAACCATCCCACGGGATACCCGCTGTACACGTTGCTCAGCCGTTTCTTTGTCGTGATCCTCCCATTCTTGCCGCCAGCTTTCGCCGTCAACCTGCTCTCGGCGATCGCTACGGCGCTGACTGCATCTTGCATCTACCACATTCTGGAGCTCCTGACTTCGCGCCGAGTCGTAGCTGCAGTGGGCTCCCTGCTCCTGGCCTTCTCTCAAACTCTCTGGTCGCGCGCAACAGTCGCGGAAGTGTATACGCTTAACAGCCTATTCATCACGCTCGCAATCCTCTTCACCTTGCGCTGGTCGTTCCGCGGGGAGACACGATACATCGTGCTCGCGGCCTTTGTTACAGGCCTGGGTCTCAGTCAACACATAACCGGAGCACTGGTGGCCTTCTGTCTCCTTTTGTTTGTCATGCTATCTGAGCCACGAATCCTGGTCGATCGAAAACGGTTGCCGCTGTTGGCAGGCAGCTTCCTCGTCGGACTCAGCGTGTACGGCTACCTTCCCATTCGTTCCGCCGCTGATCCTCCTCTTGACTGGGGGGATCCTGAAACACTCAGCAGGCTTTTTGATCATCTTCTTCCGACCGGCGGACAGGGCATTCAGAGGCTGTTCGCCGCGGCCCAGGAAGGAAGGATCGAGTGGCTCGCTGGGCAGGCGTTGGCCGAAGAATTCTGGTATTTCGGAGCGCTGGCTGTTCTGGGCATTCTTGCGGCTGCGAGGCGATGGAAGCTTCTCGTCTTTCTCCTGTCGGTCATCGCGACGAATGTCGTCTTCACTATCACCCGCCAGCTCCCACTGCATGCAGATTTCGATGCATATTTCCTGCCGGCGTATATCGTCATGGTCATTCTCATTGGGATGGCTTTCTCTTCTTTCCTCGCGTGGCTCGAGCGTGTGTCGAACCGCTACCGCTCATTACCATCAGCGCGGCTCGTCTCAATCCTCTTGCTCCTTCTCCCCGCGGCAGTCCTGCTGACCAACTATTCTCGGAATGACAAGAGCGACCACTATTTCGGATACGATTTCGGAACGAACTTGCTGAGACCGGCAGAGAAGCAAGCAATTATCTTCACCGTTGGAGACGAGCAACTCTTTCTCGGCTGGTATTTCAGGTTCGTCGAGAAGGAACGGCCCGATGTGACGGTGATCGACACAAGGCTACTCGGCGCCCCTTGGCAGAATCTGCGGGAAGTGGAGCAGGAGTTGTCTGTGCCCATGGGGAAAGCAGCGACGAGCGAACAAAGGGCTCAGGAGATCGTACGGGCGTACATGGGCAAGCGGCCAATCTACTTCACTCACCGACTACCCTGGGAGTTTCTGCTGAGGGATTACGACCGTGTCCACACCGGCATGCTCATCGAACTCCTTCCCCAAGGAACTGATGTCGACTATCGGCCGACGAATTTCACGTTTCACGAGGGATGGGGATCGCGATTTCTTGACGAGCGATGCAAGCTCCTGGTCGATTTCTATCCCAAGGAGTATCTGGACAACGCCCAGTTTTGGCTGAATCGAGGGAACATACCTGCCGCACAGAACGAAGTCAACGGGTTCTTTTCTTTTCCCTTTAAGAAGAAGGAAGATTTGACCTCGGCATACCTGGCACAGTCACTCATTCTCGGCAAGGAGGAAAGAATTGCAGAGGCAGTCGCCTACGCGGATTCAGCCCTCGCGCTGAATCCCGCGGATTGGCGCGGTTACGAGTACCGAGGGAATTTCCTTTTCATAATGAGGGACTCGCTTCGTGCAGTTGATGATTGGAGAAGGTCGCTGGAGTTCAATCCCGACAACCTTCATGTCCGGCGGAATCTTGAGGAGCTCTTGCGCGTTCAACGGATGCGAGCTCTAGTGTCCCCTCCTCGGACGAGGCAACGATAAGAACCCAGTACTAGGAGGAAGGCCGCGAAACAGCAGTTGACGGCGAAGCATGGACGAGCAAGGTCGTTGGGAGTAGTCTCCCTTGAGGTTCCGAACGTTTGAGGTCTCTAGATCGGACTGCTGAACGCATACCGCACACCCAGGTAGAAGCCCCTCCCCCGAGTTGTGAACCCGTTGATTTCCGAGTACTTCGTATCGAAGACGTTCTCGACCCTGGCATGGATGAAGAAGGAATCGCTCAACATGATCCTCTGGGAAATGTCGACGAGCGTGTACTCAGTCACAGGAACTGTCCCCAGCGCCCCATAAGGTCCCCGCTTCGAGTCGTAGTAAACGTCCGTTCGAGGCCCCACATAACGCAGATCGAGTTTCAGCAGCAGAGACTCGGTCGGCTTGTACGTCACACAGATATTTGCCGTGCTGGGTCTCCGGACAAGGCCCGATGTTTCCACGGCAGTATTGAGAAAAGCTCCGTTGCCGTAGACCTGAACATGATTTCCACGCGCGTGCTCGCCTCGGAGTTGCGAAGGTCTGTAGCTCAGTCTCCCGGAGACGAGGCTCAGGTTCCCGGAAAGCCAGAACCTCCTCCCGATCTGCGAAGAGACACCGAATTCGACACCGCTCGTTGTTTGCCGCCCCACGTTTAGATAGGCGTCCCCACGAAAATCATTCCTGAGCCAATCGTTCCCCAGGGTGTCGATACCGACGTTACCGTTCCACAAGTACACGTACTCAATCGAATTCTCGACGACGGTGTGAAAGAAGCTCAGTGAGAAGTCGATCGAGCCGGTCGCCTGCTTGAAGCCGACCTCGAATGACTTCGATTGCTCTGGCCGAAGATCGCTGTTGCCGCGCGTAATACCGGAGGTGAAGTCTCTCTCCGGTGCGAACAACTGGTATAGCGACGGCGCGTTGAATCCGGTTGAGTACGACGCGTACACCCGTGCCCCTTCGTAGATCCTCAACGACGGACTGACCTCGTAAGTCATGTGGGAGCCGAATGTGCTATGGCTGTTCAAGCGAGCGCCAAGGGCAAGCGAGAGCCCACCAAGATTCTCTCGAAGCAGCGATCCGTTGAGATCCACGTGGCCGAATGCACTCACTGTGGTGGTATAGAGATCGAGGGAGTCAAGATCGCTTCCAAGCTCAAATTCTCCGTAGAAGCCTCGTGTATAGAAATAGGACTTCGAGCTCATCCGTTCGTTATACCAGTTCACCCCAGCCACCGCTTGCACGGCGGGGAACTGAAAAGCCCCGTAGACCTCGTTGGTGAGCGTAGTTCCGTGCCATTCGCCTCGAGAGTAGGTGTGATCTGACGTACCGAACGCATCGACGACCGAAGAATCGTCGACAGCCAGGCGATTCATGTCGGAATACCCGCCGATGAGTCGAAGGCTGATCGCATCGGTGATCCTGGTGGATGCCCCATAGGAAAGGAGATTGCGATGAAATTCCAGAGTGTAGTTATCATCGTCAATGTACGCGGTCTTGTCGAGGTCCGTTCGCTGGCGGGTGTTGTTCCATGAGAAGTAGAGATCGGTGTCTCTGTTCTTGTATCCGACTTTGCTCCACAGAGTGCGTTGATCGAAACCATCACGATCGCGGTTCTTGTACGATCCCAGATCCGTCACGCTATCGACCGTTGCGTCGAGACCCTTCACCACCGAATTCCTGAAATCGGCAGCTATGTATAGGCCGACCGGAGAAGTGTAGTTCATTGATCCATACTGAGAAAAGGTGGAAGTCCCTTTGCCGAAGACACCACCCCTCATTTCGGCTTCTACATGGAGGCCGGGAGATCGATCCTTTTGCGTGATGAGGTTGACAACACCCCCGATCGCCGAGGAGCCGTACAGCGTGCTGTGGGAGCCCCTGACAATCTCGATCCTCTCCAGGCCTGCAAACGAGAGTTCTGAAAGGTCCAGCGCACTGTTGACCCCCGAGGGATCGGTGACCCGGACGTCATCGATCATGATCGCCGTCTGATTGCTGGACGCCCCGCGCATAAAAATACTCTGTATCATACCCGGATTCTGGCCGACGCCTACAAGATATACTCCTTGCTGTTCGGCAAGAACCTCGCCGACGTTCTGATATAGCGAGGACGTTATCGCGCTGAGCGATACAACCGTTGCGCTCCTCCCCACTTCGAAAGCATTCCTTTCGAGTCGCGTTGCAGTGATAAGGACTTCTGGCAGATGGTATGTGCGGATGGTATCACTCTCTAACGACTGAATCCTCTTGTTGTTCAGATCTGATCCAGCGGTCTCCGCCCTCACTCCGACCTGCGCCCGGAGCGGCGAAAACACAACAAGAAACAGTGCAAGGATGAAAAGGTGCTTCATGACAGTCCCCTTCAAATGAGATAGTTCCCAACGTCTCTTTCCACGGTAGTTCCGCAGAAAGAAAAAGCCCCGACCTTCAGGGAAGATCGGGGCTGAATGAGCCCATTGTCAGGAAGCAGCGGCTGCCTGATTCAACACCTTCCCGCGAAGGTCTGTCGTTGGCGAGACACGATCATCATCGCCAGCGGCCCAAGTCGTTTTGGCAGGTCTCCTGGCTCTCCCGATCCTCGGTTCGCCTTCCCACCCTGATTGTCTCAGGACAGTGGCTTCCGGACCAAGGACTTTCCGCCGGCAGCGGAGTCGGAATTACAGTTGCGGGGCAGCTTCCGGTTTTTCGTCCGCCTCAACGGACGAAGCACGGAATTCCCTTTTCATCCCATCCAGACCCTTAGTCAAGACGGGACACCAGAACGATTGTGTGAAAGAACAACCACCTTAGTAACTCAACCAATAATAGAGAACTTCCTGTCGATAGTCAAGACTTGATAGGTCGGAGGTTGCATCCGTTTTAGTGGGGGGACAGGCTTTACGCCGCGACGGAGTTAATGCGACGACAGCGCAACGCCAAGACGTTATTGGCGCCACGCTTACTCC
>VGWB01000212.1 GCA_016873755.1 Ignavibacteria bacterium
CCACGCTCGCACCTTTGTCCACCCCGTCACGCTGAGAGGCTTTAGGTCAGCACCTCCGTGTATGAAATCCCGATCCCCGAGAAATGAACTCGGGGCAGGCAAGAGCATATCGGGACGACAGAGGCGCCGGATCCCGACCTGTACCGCATACTGTTCACTTCCCACTTCACGCTTATCCCCTCTACCGGCTTTCATTCCTTCAATCATTTCCCTATCTTCACTACACGATTCAACCCATTACTGCTCACTCTTCACTATCTCTCACACATGAAACTCGCTGTGATCGGTACCGGATACGTCGGACTTGTCCAGGGCGCGTGCTTCGCTGATACGGGCAACCATGTCATCTGCATGGATATCGACCGGGAAAAAATCAGAGCACTGAAGAAAGGAACCGTCCCGATCTACGAGCCCGGCCTGGAGGAAATGGTCAAAAGGAACATCCAGGAAAAGCGATTGGAGTTCACTGACTCACTCAAGAACGCCGTCCAGAACTCGGACGTTATTTTCCTCTGCCTACCGACCCCTCAATCGGAAGACGGCTCCGCCGATCTTTCGCACGTCCTCAAAGTGGCGCAACAGATCGGAAGAAGCATGAACGACTCCAAGATCATTGTCAGCAAGAGCACCGTGCCCGTTGGGACAGTGGAGAAAATCCGGCACATCGTGCGGAAGCATTCGCGATACCCTGTTGATGTTGCATCGAATCCGGAATTCCTCAAGGAAGGAACAGCTCTTCAGGATTCACTCAAGCCCGACCGGGTGGTCATCGGTTCGAGAAACAAGAAAACCATCGCTGCAATGAAGGAGCTGTACGAGCCATTCATGCGCACAGGGAATCCCATTCTCGTTATGGATGAGCGGAGCGCCGAGATGACGAAGTATGCGGCCAATGCGTTCCTGGCCACCAAAATCTCTTTTGTGAATGAGCTTGCCAATCTGTGTGGGCAGGTAGGTGCTGACATCGACCTTGTGCGCAGAGGTATCGCCGCGGATCCTCGCATCGGAAAGCTTTTCCTCTTCCCCGGGGTCGGCTACGGCGGCTCATGCCTCCCCAAGGACGTCAAGGCCCTCATCAAGACTTCCGCAGAGAATCATCACGAGTTCAGGATCCTTCGCGCGGTCGACGAGGTGAACGAAGAGCAGAAGAAGATCCTTCTGAAGAAGCTCGCCGCTCGTTTCAAGCATCGACTGAAAGGGAGAACCGTGGCAATCTGGGGGCTCTCGTTTAAGCCGCAAACCGATGATATTCGCGAAGCGCCGTCACTGGTGATCATCCAGAGCCTGCTGGATTCCGGCGTTCGGGTGAAGGCCCACGACCCGATCGCAATGCCCGCGGTCAAAGCGCGATTTGGCAGGAGAGTCGCCTTCTATCAATCGGGCTACGACGCCCTCAAACGTGCGGACGCGTTGATGGTGGTTACCGAGTGGAATGAGTTCAGGAGACCTGAGTTTGGTCGAATGAAGAGGCTTATGAAGCATCCGATCATCTTCGACGGCCGGAACATCTACGACGCCAAAGAGATGAAGGAAAGAGGATTTGAATACTATGGGGTGGGGAGATGACAATTCATTTCCGTGTGCGTCGACGGTAACGTGCCCTGATCTCGGGCAATTCAGTAGACTGCCGCACTTATCCCGTGCTTCTCCAACCTTCCTCTAATTTCCTCGAGTGTTTGCGGGCTTGCTGGCGAGATCTTCTTGGATGGATATGGGCGATCCAGAGTATAGAGTTGAACGTGGACGGGGGAAACCCGCACTACCTTCAGTATCCAGTCGTCCACATGGAGCGGATCCAAGTTACCGGCGTCACCCGACGTGAAGAGCGACTGGACTGTCACATCGTTGAGCGTTTGCAGTAAAGTGACAAGCTGCTCCAGATCCCGCATACAAAGCGGCTTGTTGTAGTTATGATAGGTCTCCGTATTGCCCGCATCAAGCTTCAGAATCCTCACATCAAGTTTTGCCAGCGCTGCACGCACTTCCTCCCGATCGATCACGGTCGAATTCGTAAGGATCGCCGTTTTGGAGCCGGGTGAAAGCCGGTTCCGGAGGTCAATCACCCCCTCCACGATGGCAGGGAATTCTGGATGAAGGGTGGGCTCACCGTTCCCTGAGAAGGTTATGTATGCTGGAGGTGGGGATGTCCTTTCTAGAGTTTGAGCAACCCCGTGAAGGACCTCCTCCGGTGAAGGCCATGGAACGTCAGCCATCTCGTCCAAACTTGAGTACGGTGTCCAGCCATACTGGCAATAGACGCAGTTCAACGTGCAGGTCTTCTTTCCGGCCGGGAGGATGTTGATACCCAGGGACCTGCCCAGCCTTCTGGATTGAACCGGACCGTACGTAATCCCCCGTTTAAGCGGTAGCATCATCATCACGGTCCTTCCCTCTGCCGTTCAAGCTCGCGCAGTGCCTTTCCCAGTCTCTTGACCCCCTCCACGATCTCGTTCTCGTCGAGCGAAGCAATCGACAGGCGAAAGTGCTTCCGGGGATGGGATTCGTTGAAATAGTAATGACCCGGAGAGACCATCACGCCGTGCCGGAGGAGAGTCTCTTTGAAAAGCCTCTCGCTCGGATAAGACTTCTCGAGAGTTCCCCAGAGCGTATAGCCTCCTTCCGGCTCGGTCCAGCTCACGCTCTTCGGCATATGCTGCTTCATCGCCTTGAGTGCGACACGCATGCGCTTTCGATAGAGGCGATGCATCTTGCGCAGGTGGATATCGTAGTGCCCTTCCCGGCAGAACGCCTCAACGACCGCCTGAGCCAGCAAGCTGCTGGTCAGATCCGAAAACCGCTTCAATGCAGTCAGTCGCCCGATGCATTCCTTGTGAGCAGCGACCCAGCCGATGCGCAGGCCGGGGAAGAGGACCTTCGAAAATGTTCCGACGTAGATGACGACGTTGTGCCTGTCCATCGATTTGATCGGCAGCGCCACGTTGCCGCAATACTTCATCTCTTCCTCGAAACCATCTTCAACCAGCGGTACGCGCAACTGCTCACACAACCTCAGCAACGTTTCGCGATGTGCCTGGGAGGAGGTGAGGCCTGTTGGGTTCTGGAAGTTGGGGATGGTATACACAAGAGCAGGTTTGTTCTTCTCCATTACCTCTCGAAGCTGTATCAGGTCGAGCCCGCCCTCGCGCATCGGTATCTCGATGATTTCAGTCTGATAGAATCTGAGAAGAGGAATGAAATTCGCGTACGTAGGCGATTCGATCACGACTTTGGATCCCGGACGCACAAGAAGCTTAAGGATAAGGTCGAGCGCCTGGTTGGATCCGTTCGTGATGAGGATTTCATCGGCCGAGACAGAGATGCCGTGGACCTGCAGCCGGTGCGCGATGTACTCGCGCAGAGGCTTGTAGCCCGCGTGCTCGCCGTATTCCAGCACCTTCGCCCCTTGCTGCGCGAGGACGCGGTTCATGCATTTCCGGACGTCCTCAACCGGCAGTATCCGCGAATCGACCTCAAGCGGGGTGAGGTTGATGATGTCAGGTCGCGTGATCGAATCCGGTTCGGGAGAATAGCGCTTAAAGGTTTCGTAGACCTCCTGACTTTGAGGGTTGGAGAGTCTTTCCCAGTTCATCAGACTCTCTGTTTGGTCACGTTCGCACACCGTTGTCTTCGGCTTGTCCCTCACCGTCGTATATGACCCGGGTCGGCTGTCAACGTAACCGAGGGCGAATAACTCCTGGTAAGCCCGGAAGACCGTTGATCGGTTCACCCCCAGTCGCGCTGCCATCTCGCGGGTCGGCGGCAATTTCATGCCCACCGTGAGGGTGTCCGACTCAACCATCCGGCGGATCTCCTGCACGATCTGCTGATACACGGGGGCAGTGCCCTTTCGATCGAGTTTCACAAGGATCATCTCGGCTGCCATAGATGGACCTTTCGTAGTTTTGCCGCGGCAATATACGCTGCCGTTGGTTGACCGTCAACATCCAAAATGACGGATATTTGTGCCAGCCAATTTTCCCATCCATTCGTCACAAATCAATGCCATTTCATCACATTTCTTCCGTTTGTGGATTGAATAGGGTGCTGCAGCCAGGCATCACTGTCAACCGGGCAAAGGAAGAGGGCGGTCATCCAACCGCTGGAATCCCAGCACTGAGCATTGAAACGGAAGAGGGAGCGGCGGGGCTCGTCCCTCCCTGGGGAAACCAGCCGGCAGCAGCAGTGTGCCGTCTCAATATTGGTGGGGAGGAACTTCCCCCGTATTGGTTCTTGTAGATGAACCAGATTTGGTCTAGCTTTGCAGGTGCGGAGAGCGAATGTAGACTCGGCCGCTAGATGTCGATGGACCAATCCTCATCACGGTATTGAGAGGCCACCATGCCAAACCCAAGTTATGCGTTCTTCAATGACAAGATCATCCCCTATTCCGAGGCGAAGGTAGGAGTTCTCACTCATGCCTTGAACTACGGAACAGCTTGCTTCGGTGGAATTCGAGGGTACTGGAACGAGGAGGAGAAGCAGCTCTTCGTATTCCGTCCGCTGGATCACTTCCAGAGGTTCATAGAATCGACCAGGCTCCTCTGCATGGAGCTTCCGTTCACCAAGGAGGCTCTCGTCAAAATCCTGACTGATCTCATCCAAAAAGAGGGATACAAGGGGGACGTGTACGTCCGGCCGCTCGCGTTCTATGGCGACGAGGTCATCGGCGTGCGGCTGCACAACCTGACTCCGATCCTCGCGATCGTGACGGTTCCGTTCGGCCGATACATTGAGAAAGAAGAAGGAGCCCACGTAACGGTCTCATCCTGGACACGCATCGACGACAACGTAATCCCCGCGCGGGGAAAGATTTCCGGAGGGTACGTCAACTCGGCGTTTGCGAAAACCGATGCCCTGCGATCGGGCTTCGACGAAGCGATCCTGTTGAATCAGGACGGGCACGTCTCGGAGGGCTCGGCGGAGAATATCTTCATCTTCCGCAAGGGGAAGTTCATCACGCCGCCGGTCACAGACAATATTCTCGAGGGGATCACACGAAACACCATCATCACGCTGCTGCATGATGAGCTGGGAATGGATGTAGTGGAGCGATCGATCGACCGGACGGAGATCTACCTGGCCGATGAGGCGTTCATGGTTGCCACAGGAGCTCAGATCGTTGCCATGATCAAGATCGACCACAGGCCGATCGGCACGGGAATGATGGGAGAGATAACTCGCAAGGTCAGAGATCTCTACTTCAACGTCGTACGGGGGCGTGTCCAGAAATATCGCCAGTGGTGTTACCCGATCTATACATAATGATTGAAGCTGGGAAGAGTTCCTAATTCCAGGGGAGGGTTGACGAAACGGTGAACCCCGACGAGCTCGCGCTATCATACTTCAACAGTGGATACAATTGTGCTGAGTCTATCCTGATGGCAGTCAGCGAGACGCTCCACCTGAACGGCTTTCATCCGCAACGCCTTGCTACTGCCTTCGGCGCTGGAATCGCCCGGCAGGGGCAGGTTTGCGGATGCCTCACAGGCGCTGCAATGGCCGCTAGCCTCGCCGTCGGTCGGGTTGATGGTGCCGACCAGGATTCCAAAGAGCTTGTCTACGAGGTTGTTGGCAGGATATTTGATAAGTTCTCTGAAAGGCTCCACACAATAGAGTGCCGACAGCTGACCGGAGTTGACTTCACCCGGAAAGAATCCGTCCGGGACGAACTGACGAAGATCCACAAGGACGTATGTTGTCCGCTCGTCACATATGTCACCATGCTTGCGATTGCCGAGCTTCAAGCCAGTCAACTGCCGAAGGTTTCCTTGTCTTCAACGTGAACTATTTGCGACAGAAGGTTCAGGAGAGATTGAAAGCCTGCGGCTGTGAATGCCGTTTTGTCTCCGTCGCACATCTGCGCGATCTGGAGGGGGAGATTGCGGCTCGGCACAGGGCTGGTGAACTGGACGAGGCGTTCTTCTGTGAAGATCTGGGATCATTCACGTTCCAATTACCTGCTGATCTCC
>VGWB01000213.1 GCA_016873755.1 Ignavibacteria bacterium
TCAGAACCCGAATATGTATCGATCGCACCTTGAACGCGATCCAATACAACGCGAACCGAAATGCCCACGGAATGAGAGGAACCAGGAGAATTTCGAGGTAGTTGATCTTCATGCGGTATGAATCAAAGTAGGTGCCACGCACCTCGAAGGTGCCTGGCGCTTCAGCTACGGAATCCAACTCGCGCGGGATTCACTACCTCCCCGCTACCACTCGAGGCCGCGGGAACGCATGAAGGACTGTGCGGTTGCATCTCCCAGCCGCGCGGCACGACGGTAGTACTCAGTAGCTTCCGCGTCGCGTCCCAGCAGGAGACAAAGAGCACCCAGATTCAGGAGTGGCTTTGGATATGTGGACCGGAGAGCAACAGCCCGCTCGTAGGCCTTCTCAGCTTCGGCGAACATTCTCTTCTCATAATACATGTCGCCCAGAGCATTGTGAACCTCAGCGAACTCGGGATCCAGGAGAAGAGCTTCATTGAACAGTTGTAGTGCGCGATCGTATGAGCGTATCCTCACATGCGCGACCCCCGCACGGTAGTAGCCCACGGCGCAGTCAGGAGCCTTCTCCAGAACACTGTTGTATAGTTCGATAGCCCGGTCGTATTCGTTTTTGGCTTCGTACAAGTCGCCCAGGTCGAAATAGCTGTCGATGTCCGACGGGTCGACTCGAATTGCCTGTCCCAGAATATTGATCGCGTTGTCATCTTTGCCAACTTTGCGGTACAGCGCTGCGAGTCTTCTGTACGCTTCCGGGGCCTTCGGATCAATACCAATCGCTCTCCGGTATGCAATCTCGGCCGCCTCAGGCCTTCTCATCTCTTCGTGCTCTCTCCCCTTGTTGATCATTGGCGTAGCCCAATCTGGTAGAAGACTGCAGGCGGATTCAAATGCATCAATCGCGTAGCGGTGGAGTCCCTTCGCGGAGTAAACGAGACCGAGCGCATTGTACGCACCCGCCTGGTCGTACGCTGCACTCCGATCGTACAACCGCTCGGGATTCGTGTACTGCAGCATCTTTGCCACGCGGATCCCGACGGAGAGCACCTGCTCTGCATCGTTGAGGCTCCCTTTATTCCGCAAGGCGATGCCTTGCGTTGTGTATGCGCGCACATATGTTCCATCGATCTGCAAAGCCCGCCTGCAGAGCGCAATGGCTGTATCAGGTTGATCAAGTTCAATGTAAATGGAGGCGAGGTTCTCGTATGCGCTGGTGTAGAGCGTATCTTTCTCTAGAGCTTTCTCGAACGCGAGCATCGCCTCGTCCCGATCGCCAAGCTGGTAGTAACACATCGCCAGCCCGTGATATGCTTCCGCGTGCCGATCCTCCTCCGCAATCGCCTTGAGGAAGTATTCGACGGCTCGCTCGTAGTCCCCGCTTTGGTAATAGCTCTCGGCCCTGAAGTACCACGTGAAGTATAGGGAGGCGGAGCAAGCGAAGAGTGTGAACAAAGACAATATGAGGGATGCCCTCCAGGACAAGGCTTCGAACGCCTTGTGCTCCGCGAGCATTTCAAGTGGGCATTTCTTCACGATGCAATCACATCCCTTGTACCGGCGGACGCCTCATGTTCTTCACGCCGATCTGATAAATCAACTCCCGATATGTTATGAGCCGCACCTTCTTTTCGTTGATTGCCTGGCGGAACTGGTGAGAGAGAAGTGCCCTGAGCTCAGCATCGCGATGTTTGCTCATCTCCCGGAGCCCGAACGCGTTCAGGTCAACCATTGCGTCCATCTCGGGGGTCGCAAGCCCGATATGGAACACCAGAAGCCGCGTCTGTCCTGGCTCGAAATCGCGGACAAGCTTCGCAAGTGTGTCGGTCTTCGCCTCAGGCGGTGTGTTGTAGAGGCCTTCAACGTCCACTTCCCCGAAGTATCGAGAAATCGCCAGCCCATACTCCGTCGCCAGCACCTCGACGAGATACCGGAACTCCGGCGTGCTCACCGCGGTACCCATGTGGTAATCGACATAATCGATTTTGAGCCCGGTCCCCAGAGCTCGCTCGATCTGAGCGCGCAGCTCCGTCTCGACTTCCTCGATCCTGGGCTTGTTCGCAAACAGAGCTACCCGTGATGGGAAGAAGTAACCGAGGCTATCGACGAGACTCGGCACCGCACTTCGTCCCGCAACAGGACCCCAACGATAGTTCTTCCACTCGGCGTTGAGGGTCAGATGAATGCCAATCGAGACGGTGGGATGTTGTTTGAGCAGGTCCACTGCTTCCTGGTACCACGGGCAGGCGAACATCACGGAGAAGGAGACTGGTATCCCGCTTTCCATCACCTGCTTGCCGGCCATGTTGACGGCGTGACACATGCCGAGGTCGTCGCAGCGGATGAGGAGTGGAATCTCGTCTGTGCCCTGTGTGCTGGTTTGTGCAACTGCAGCAAGTGTGGAGAAAACGATTGTGGAGAGCAGGCGGAGGACCTTGTTCGGCATAGTGGGTTCCTTCTTGACGATGTGCAGACAGCAAATGACCGGCTAGGCATGATTCTAACAAACTCAATAAGCAAAAACAAGCTGAGAACCTGGGGTGCAACGTCCAGATCGACAAGGCGCCGCAATTTCTACTGTGACGGGGAGCCGATTCCTCTGAACCGATCGCGGAATCCTGCTGGCGTGTTCGGAGAATCTCGCCTGCCAGTCGAGGTTCCACGACAACCCCCGGAGAACTTGGTGTGGAGAAGACCAAATGGAGAATCCCTTGATTTTGCTGCTCTCTTTGAGTACTATCGCTTCACCGAAGACTCCATCCCATTATCCCAAAAGCAATTGTGAACGTCGCCGCTCCCCAGCTTATACCTGACGGTCAGCTGAACCAGATCCGGTCGATTTTCCCTCACACGACGAAAGGCATCGTCCATCTGAATCACGCAGCGGTGAGTCCTCTTTCCGCGCGCGTGCTCGATGCGACAATCGCCCACTTGCAGGATCGGTCATCGGGCCGGATTGAGACGTTTCCGGAAGATCTCAAACAAATCCAAACAACCAAGGTTTCCATTCAACAGCTGATCAACGCGGAATCTCCGGACCGAATCGCGCTGGTGGGCAATACATCGGACGCCCTGAACATCATTGCCTCAGGGCTGGATTGGAAGCCGGGGGACCGTATCTTGCTCAACGACCTCGAGTTCCCAGCCAATATCTATCCCTACTTCCATCTGAAGAGTCTTGGCGTCGAGGTTGATCTCATCCACTGTCCGGACGGTAGATTCACACCGGAAGCAGTCTATGCATCGCTGAGGCCTCGCACGAGGCTGCTGGCTTTGAGCGCCGTCCAGTTTCTTTCCGGATATCGGTCTGATCTCTTCGTCCTTGGGGAGATCTGCCGTGCTCGAGGGATCCTGTTTGTTGTGGACGGGATTCAAGCTGTGGGTGCCGTTCCCATCGACGTACAGAGTATGCGGATCGACGCTCTTGCTGCCGGTGCCCCCAAGTGGCAAATGGGACCGCAGGGAATTGGTTTCCTCTATCTTACGGATGAAGTGCAGGCCCGTGTGCACCAGAAATACCTTGGCTGGCTCGCAGTTGAGAACCCCTTCAACTTCTCTGACCATGACCAGCCCCTGGCAGCATCCGCGCGAAGGTACGAAGGTGGCACGATAAATATCCCAGGCATGTGGGGGTACCATGCCGCCCTGACCACGCTCCTGGAGTATAAGGGGATCATTGAGGGCCACATTCTTGGCCTGACACAGATACTGATCGACGAACTTCAGAAAATAGACGGAGCTCGACTCTTTTCGCCGACCTCCGTGAATGAGCGCGCGGGAATTGTGACCATCGTCCCACCACACGGTGTGGATCCACAGGTGGCGTTTGAAATGCTTTTGGACAGAAAAATCATTATTTCACTCCGCGAGGGCAAGTTCCGGTACTCGCCGCATTTCTACAACTCGGTGGAGGAGATCGCGTTCACAGTGGAAGCAACGAAGGAATCTTTTGTAAGGCCCGCGTCGTGAGAGACACGAAGCCTCATCGGTTACTTTGCATTCCTTCTCTCTCTCTCCTCGTTCTCGCTTCTTCGGTACTCGCATTTCTCTTGTGTATCCCGGGTTCGCTCGCTCAGACCCCAAAAGTGGCGCTCCGCCTCATGGATTGGGCTGATCTCGATGAGATGCCGCTCAATCAGAAGGCGCTCGCGGAATTCAAGAAGCTTCACCCTTCCATCGATGTGTTGTACGAACCGAATCCGGGTCGGCAGTACGAAGAGAAGATCCTCACTGCCCTCGCGGCCGACGAGCCGCCCGATGTCTTCCTGCTCGATTCAAAACTTATCCCGACCTTCACAAACAAGAAAGTCCTCCTCGAGCTTAATCCGTATGTCAGCAAACTCGGCATCGACACATCCCAGTGGTTTCCGAATGTTCTCAACATCGCGAGGAGAGGTCCGGCACTGTATGCCTTCCCCAAAGGCTTCACTCCATTGATGGTCTACTACAACAAGAAACTGTTCAGAGAGGCCGGACTCCCCTTCCCTTCGCGCGAATGGACCTGGGATGACTATCTCCGATATGCCAAGGCACTCACGAAAGATACCAACGGTGACGGAGTTCCTGACCAGTACGGCACCGCGTTCTCAAACTACTACTACTTCTGGATTGTCTGGGTGTGGAGCGCGGGGAGCGACGTTGTGGATCCTACCGGCAAACGTGCCACGGGCTTCTTGAACTCCCCGCTTACCGAATCAGCTCTCCAGTTTCTTATTGACCTCCGGGACAGGCACAACGTCGCTCCGAACACCGGGACTTGGGTGCAGTCGGAGAAAACAGGGATCACTTCTCAGCTATTCCTCAACGGCGCGATTGCGATGGTGCTCGATGGGCATTGGCGGATGCCGAGGTTTCTCGGACAGATCGAAAAGGGGAAGCTCGAAATCGGCGTGGCCTCCCTTCCCCACTACCAGACCGGCCGAAAGGTCAACGTGATGTACGAGTCGGGCTGGTGCGTTCCCGTCAGCAGCAAACACCCGGAAGAGGCGGTCCAGCTTGCAGCCTTTATGGCTGGAGAGAAAACTAACCGTATTCGAGCAACGCGGCGGCTGGAGATACCGTCCTCGATTCTCATCGCCAACGAAATTGTTGAACAAGACTCCTTGGGATGGGAGAAGGCATTCGTCGACGAAGTCCCCTACTGCCGTCAGCCGTGGGGGTCGGTGATCGAGCGCTTCAGTGAAATCGAGTGGACTCTGCAGGATGCGGTCGACGAGGTCATGATCAACGGCCAACCGATACACGAGACGATGACGAGGTATGCGGCGAAGGTCGACAAGGAATTGCAGAACATACGCCAGCATGAGACCTTTGAGTTCCGTCCGATTCGGGAGCACTCGGAAATCCTCGAGTTCCTTCTCGCCGTCGCCGGTCTTGTCCTGGTCGGGAGTCTCGTCCTGTATTTCCGGGCGCAAGGCAGGGAACGAAAAATCACCGGGGCTGCCATCGGATTCCTCGCCCCCTCCGTCCTGCATCTGACCGTGTTCATTTTCACTCCGATCATCTTCGCAGCGTATCTCAGCATGCACCGTTGGGACGTTGTTATTCCCGACAAGTCTTTTGTCGGACCCGGCAATTTTCAGGAGCTGCTCAGCGATCCGAGCTTCTGGAACGCCCTCAAGAACACGCTCCTCTACACGCTCAACGTCCCCCTTGCGATGGCGATTTCCTTGACCGTGGCTGTGATGATGAATCGACGCCTCAAAGGGGTGGCGTTTCTTCGCGCCCTCTATTTTCTGCCGAGCGTCACCTCATTCGTCGCCATTGCGCTTGTGTGGATGTGGATCTATCATCCAACGTTCGGGGTGGCAAACTTCCTGCTAGGCATCGTGGGGTTAGCGCCGCTTCAATGGCTCAACTCCACGAGCACGGCGATGATTTCCGTTATCATCTTCTCGATCTGGCTCAGCCTCGGCTACCAGATGGTGATCTTTCTTGCCGGACTCCAGGGAATCCCGGAGGACCTCTATG
>VGWB01000214.1 GCA_016873755.1 Ignavibacteria bacterium
GATCGTGCCGACCATGATGACGGCACCGAGTCCCCCAATCGTCGTGAAGAGCAACGTGATGATGAACAGCATGATCACCGTGACAACCCACGGATTGTCCCCCGCGAGCTCAGCCCCGCGCCGAACAAAGCTTTCCGCCACGCCGGTCTTCTGCATCAGGATGCTGAGCATCCCTCCGAACATCGATATCACGATCGGATCCGCAAGACGAATCGCGCCATCAGCGATCACGCATTGCATCAGATCCTGCACACTGAGTTTCCCGGTCAATACCTCGATGGCGGCGATCGCGATCGCCATCAGTGGAAGAGCGAGGAGAGCCGGCAGCTTGCGAAGGAACATCAGAATCGCAGCAACCAGAAAAACGACGAGAATGATCAGTCCAACGGTCACAGGCTTGCCCCCCTCTTCACAAGCTCGCGCCGCAGCTCAATGCCGTCAACGTCGCGGGGAGTGATTCCCTTGCGAATGGCCATTGCGGCCGCAACGGCCGCCGCTTCTCCCATTGCACGACAATTCGTCTGGATGCGAACGGAGCTTTGGGCTTCAAAGGAAGCCGAGAGACAGCGACCTGCGACCAGCAGATTCTCGGCTTTCAGGGGGACCAGACATCGGTACGGAACCTCGTGATACTCACCTTTGGGCAATTTGACAATCTTCAGGGCATCATCGTCTTTATCCCGGTGGATATCGAGGGGATAGTTGTTCCGACAGATAGCGTCAGGGAACTTCTTCGCGCCCAGGACATCATCGACCGTGAGATAGTACTCACCTCTGATCCGCCGGGACTCCCTCACACCGACCATCGGGGCAGTGAAGACAAGATAGGCGTCTTCAAATCCGGGCAGATACTTGCGGCAGAAGTCCACGTAGCGCTGTGTGATTGCTCTCCCTTTGATCTGTGCCTTGGTGAGATGGAACGGATCGGTGCCGTCGATCCCCGTGCTGATGCGCGGGCAATTGAATGCAACTTCGCCGGGCCGTCCGGCCATCGAGAAGGCCTGGAAGTAGTTACCGTCACTCTCATTGAGGATTCCCTCTTCTACGGCTTTGCGGAAGAGCGGTTCGAGCGTCCACCCTTTTCCCCATACCATCGCGGTATGCAGGAGCGTGACGTCAGTACCCTCGGCACTCTCCATGACATCGTGGCGTCCCAAAGACCTCAGGAACTCACCGAACCGTTTCAAATCGACGTTGCCCAGATGGAAGCGAACCGAGAAGGGTTGGTTGAGCTTGGTGTTCGGGTCGCCGGATTCGCAGGGGACACCCGCTTGCAAGGCCACATCGGCGTCACCCGTGCAGTCGATCGTCTGCTTGGCCAGGAGGACCTGTCGACCCGCCTTGTTCGTAACGATAATGCCCTGTACCGAGCTCCCCTTCATGATCACATCTTCGAAGAAACTGTAGTAGAGCAGTTCAGCGCCGGCTTCGACGTTCATCCGTTCAAGCTCGAGCTTGAGCATCTCGGGATTGAACCATCCTCGGTTCCCGTCCTTCCAGACGCCAGATTCCATCTTCGCGATGAGGCGATCATTGATCTCGCGGTCGATCCCTGAGTTCAGCGGGATTTCATCAATTTGATTCGGCATCATGGGCGTGACGAGCGCGCCTGTCTGCGTGCCGCCGAGGAATCCAAGCTGCTCAACGACAAGCGTCTTCAATCCTTGCCGCGCAGCAGCGATCCCGGCCACGGCGCCAGCCGTTCCTCCGCCAACAACGAGGATATCGACTTCCCTCACGGCAGGAATTTTTTCAGATCTCACCTGATCGATCGTCAGCATGCTCTTATGGCAACAGTGATGCGCACAGCGTGCGCTTCATTTGGTGGCTCCAGCGAATATCCCGCGCTCAAAGTATTTCTGCATTCCCAGAAAAACAAGCAATACCGGGATAGCAGCTAGAACGGCTCCCGCGGCGACGTAGCGGTAATTGTCCGAGAACGCGCCAATCAGATAGCTTAGCCCAACCTGCAGGGTGAAATGCTCCCTGCTTTTCAATACCACCAGGGGCCACAGGAAATCACCCCACGTCCCAATGAACGTAAAAATCGCCAACGCTGCCAGGGTCGGTCTCGTCATCGGCAGCATGACGTTCCACCAGAGCCGCAGCGGGGAGACCCCGTCCACGGTGGCCGCCTCTTCGATCTCTCGCGGAATCGCCATAAATGCCTGGCGCATCATGAAGATCCCGAGCGCATCCACAGCAAACGGCAGCACGACTCCCGCAAGCGTATCGGCAAGCTGCATCTTCAGCACATTGGCATAAAGGGGAATGATGATCACTTCCTTGGGAATCATGATGCCAGCCAGCACAAGGAGAAAGACAAATGCCCGTCCCCGAAACTCGTAGCGGGCCAGCGCAAAACCAGCCAGTGAACAGAAGGTGAGGTTGAAAACAAGCGTACCGAGGACAACAATCACGCTGTTGAACAGATAGGTTTGAAACGGCACGGCATTCCAGACTCCCGTGTAGTTTTCCAGCGCCAGGTCGTGTGGGATCAGCGTCGGAGGAAACGCAAACAGCTCCTCGCTCCCTTTGAGAGACGTACTGATCAACCAGACGAAGGGCCCGATGGCCACTGCTGCAGCCAGTGAGAGGGTGAGGATGATGATCGCTCGTTTCATCGCGTACGTCACCGGCTCTCCATCAGACGGACATTCGCATACGAGAAGGCAATCGTCAGAAGGAACAGCACCACGGCGATGGCAGATCCGTAGCCGAAGTCGAAGCGTTCGAAGGCCTGCTGGTACAGATAGACAACAAGCGTCTTGTTCGCTATCGGCGCTCCGGGAATGATCGTGTAAACCTCAGTGAACATCTTGATGGCAGCTGTGGATGAGACCACAAACACCAGCGTCAGCGTCGGCTTCAAGAGCGGAATCGTAATGTGGACCGTTTGCTGCAGCCAGCCCGCCCCGTCGATCATGCTTGCCTCTTCGACTTCTCGGGGGATGACTGCCAGACCCGCGAGGAACACCATCATGTAGTACCCGGCTCCCCTCCAGAGAGTCACAATCATAATGCTGACCGTAGTCGTCGGGTAATCCGTCAACCAATGAACGGGCGGCAGCGAGAAGAGGGAAAGCAGGTAGTTCAGCATTCCAATCTCCTCGGCAAAGATCCAACGCCAGATGATGCCGACGATGACGATCGGTGTGATCACCGGAAGAAAGAACAACAACCGAAACGGCTTCCCGATCCTGACCTCGCGCCGCACGAGCAGTGCCAGGGAGAGCGCAACGACCATGATCACGGGAGTGACAAGAACAAGAAGAAAAGAATTAGCCAGCGTCCACCAGAAATTCCCGTCGTTCACCAACCGCACGAAATTTCCTGCCCCGACGAACTCAGACGGACCGAATGCGGAGTAATTCAGTAAACTATAATAGAAGATCTGTCCCATCGGCAGGAGAGCAAACAGGGCAAGGAACAGCAGCGCCGGAAGCAGGAAGAGATATGGTACGGCCGCTTTCATCACCGACTAATGGTTTTTCTTCTGAAGAATCGCGTTCCACTCGCGCGCAGCATTCGCGAGCGCTTCCTTCGTGCTCATCCGGCCCAAGCATGCACTCTGAACCGCCTCACAGAACATCTCATGGAGCCGGAAGTACTCTGGGTGCTTTTTGTAGCCGCTGAGCTGTTCAGCAACCGGGAGCGTGGAAGCACCGACAATGCGTGCCTTGCTCTCGAGCGTGCCATCATTCACTGTGAAGTATGGGTCGCTCAGTGCACGTACTACGGACGGGTACGTCGTCGTGAATTTGCTGAAGGCAATCTGATTGCGGGCATCGAGTACGAACATCGCAAACTCCGCTGCCTCCTTTGGGTGGTCGCTCGACGACATCACCGAGAGAACCATCGCAGCGAGCTCTTGCCTTGAGGTCGATCCGACCGGCGAGGGAGCTATGTCCGTCCTACGGAAGATTGCCGGAGCGTTGACCTTGACGCGATTCAAGAACACCGGCCCCGTGAGCACCATCGCGACCTGGCCCGATTGATAGGCCTCGATGATCGCAGAACCTGGATTGACGATCGATTCCCTTTGAAGGAAGCCTTGCCTGTAGAGATCGACCCACTGGGAGATCAGGGCGACGCTCCTCGAGCCATCGAACAAGGCCCGAGTCATTTCCGCGTCGATCATCGGCACTCCCTCGGACTCCAGCATGATCGGCAGATAGCTGTCCTTGCCGATGTTCCAGAAGAGTCCAAACCTGCCCGTCTTCTCCTTGTACCGTCGTGCAAACGCGACGAGCTCAGAGAACGTCCTCGGCACATCTCTTTCCCCCATACCGGCCTGTCGAAGAAGTTCGGTGTTGTACATCAGCACATAGGTGTTCAGGTACCACGGGAGTGCGACGAGTTTTCCTCCCTGCCTGCAGATCTCAAGCGCATGAGGGAAGAACATCCTGAGCGTATCCTGCTGAACCAGCGTGGAGATTTCTGCCAGAGCGTTCTTATGAGCAAAGGAAGCGAGAAAATCGCCCGAAAGATTAACCAGATCGGGCGCGCTGCCCGACGCGACTGACGCGAGCAGCTTCTGCGAGGCAACATCATAGGGGATATCCACCCACTTGATCTTGATCGCAGGATGGCTCCCCTCGTACTCCTTGATGAGAGAATGGAAATAGGAGTCGAACGTCGGACTCAGTTGAAGTGTCCAGAATTCGATCTCCACGCGCTGATCCTCCTTGGAGCAAGTGGACAGAAGGAGTCCGAGCGCCGCAAACAGCGCCGGCAAGTATGCCCTCATTCTCGTCAGGATCGAGCACACGTGCGAGTTCGTCACGATGCATTGCGGTTGCGTTACAGCTTTATTGCCGTCCAATCTTCATTCTCCCCTCTTCCTTCTTAATTCTCCCCTGCTTTCATCCCTCTCCTCAACACCTCCCACCAGCCGAAGTTCACGATATGCACGACGTCAAAGATCATCAGGCCGTCGGACTTCCTCAAGCACATCGCAATGGCTTTCTCGAACTGTTCGGGATGTCCGCGGTATTGCTCCACGTAGAGGCCTCCGTACACCGGGACTACTCCCTTCGTGACCTCCCGGACAATTTCGCACGAACCCTCAACGCTCTGCCAGTACTCGTTCTTTGCGACGGCTCCACTTTCTTCAGAGCCTTTAGACGGTGCCTTGAGAGCCTCCTCCTTGGTCAACTCAAAGTAGTAATTGCCCGATATGAAGAAGTCAAGGATCTCGGCATAGCCGGTGTTTCTGTACGATTCTGTAGCCCACGCGTATCTCTTTGAGGGATCGTACTTTCTGCTTGCCCAGTTCACCCCGACCTCGTAGTAGATAGGATACCACGACCCGGCGTAGACACCGAAAGAGATTCGCGGATTCGCTCGCTTCACGATATCGCGAGCATCACGGACGAAGGTCGTGATCACCGAGGCACGCCATTCCAGCCATTGTTTGTAGTACCTTCCTTCGACGCGGGAAGTTCTCCCATTCGGGCCTTTCGTCCAGGTGTAGATGTCGCCCGGAAATCGCTCGACGCGCTTCCCAAGGTACTTCTCGAACTCTCTGCGCGTACGATCGCTGAAGTCCGCCTCGATGCCGTCGTACCGGACGCGGTCGAGGATAACGCCATCCAGCGGATAGTGCGAAACGAGCTCATGGAGGAGACGTAGTTCGTGGCTCCGCACAGTTTCATCTACGGGATTCGTCATCGCCGAGTATTTGGTTTTCACCTGCGTGATTGGTACAAGTCCCGAATCAGTGTGCAGAAAGGATTGCCACTCGGGATTGGTAGAGTAGACGAGGCCGCGGTCGAAGTAGTTGTGACCTGCGACGAAGACGTTCAACGACGCGTGCACGCGGAGCCTGCGCTGTCTTGCCTCTCCGAGAAAGACCCCTAGGAAGTCGAACGTCTCGGGAC